>JAWOLO010000037.1:0-34141 GCA_033853375.1 Terriglobia bacterium | reverse complement strand
ATCGATTACCTGCTTTCGGAAATGCTGGGTGCTTGGCAAATAGGGGACGTCGAAAAGCTGCACTCCACGTACGCGGACGACGTTTCCATGGTGAGCGGCGCATGGGCGCCACCGGTCATCGGCTGGGCGAATTATGTCCCTCTTTACCAACAACAGCGCGCACGCATGCAGCGCGTACGAATGGATCGCTCCAACACTTACATCAGGGTGAATGGCAATACCGGTTGGGCGTGCTATCAGTGGGACTTTTCAGCCGACGTGGATGGCCAGCCGGTCCAATCGCGGGGTCAAACAACGGTTGTGGTGGCGAAGCGGAACGATCACTGGGTGATCGTGCACAACCATACTTCGCTGTCGCCGGGAGCGCAGCAGACAACCCCTGCAAACACAACTCCTACGCAGCAACCGCCCGCGAAGCCAAACGGGTTCTAGCAGGCCACAGGAGTGGCCACCCGTAGGCAGAAACTTCAGAAATTCTGCCTGAGGCCCTCGTAGATCCACAGCCCGCCGGCAAGCAGCAGAAGCACGCCCGACAGGATGCCGGTGATGAGCAGAGGCCGAGACAGCGTACTGATCTTAGCGACCAACTCGCGCTGCTCCTTAGCTATGTGCTCTTCCGCTGAGTCCAGGAAGATCTGATCGTCTTCGTGGCTGGATAAGACGCCACGCCAGATCAGCAGAACGATGAAGACGGTGGTAACGATCCCCCAGACAATCAAAAGATAAAAGACAGGCGGTGTAAGGGTACTTTCCATGGCTACCTCCGGATGGACCCAGCCCGCTATGCCGGCCCTCACCGGGGCTGACAAGGGGTACTGCGTGTTTCTAGCCGGGGAGTATAGCACCTCAATTAGAAATTTCTAGGGTTAACTATCACCAAAGATGATGGAGACTCAACTACCCTAGATTCTCGTTTAAGCGGCGCACACTCCTCTTTTTCAAGCTTCTTGCGCGCGAGCGAATTCGGCTCGCGTTGACAAAGAAGAAGCCCACGGGCAGAATTGAAAATGCCTCGTTAGTGCAGGCTCTCTCGGAGCCAACTTTTTTCACTCGTGCCCGAGTGGCGGAACTGGCAGACGCGCTAGCTTCAGGAGCTAGTGATCGCAAGGTCGTGGAGGTTCGAGTCCTCTCTCGGGCACCAAATTCTTCCATAACAACCTTTGCGGAAAGGGCTTCGCGTTGACTTCCGCTCAACACACGGATTGCCCGAATTGCGTTTTTCACACTGCCCATTCCATCGCAGCAAATTTTTTGCCTTCCTCGAGAGCTTTACGGTTCGCCTCCAACAAAGCGGTCTTGTTGGTCTTCGTTTGAAGGACAGCCAGTGCAGTCGAGGGATCCAAACAACCGGCATTTTCCAGAAGCGTTCCGAGCAAAACCATGTTAGCCACTTTCGCGGACCCCAGTTTGTCCGCGATCTCAGACGCCGGCACGCAAATCACCTCAGCAGGCAGCGAACCGAGATCGGCGGGAAGATTGCTGCCGTTGTATAGAATCAGTCCGTTTTCATGGACCGAGCCCGCAAATTTGCGCAGAGAAATTTCGTTCATGGCGATGAGGACGTCAGGGTGCGAAATCAGGGGCGAGCCAATGCGCTCTTTGGAAAGACAAACGTGGCAGTGCGCGCTGCCCGAGCGCATTTCCGGTCCATACGAAGGCAGCCAGCTTACTTCCAAACCTTCACGCATGCCTGATTCGGCGAGCAATTGTCCCAGAAGCAAGACGCCCTGCCCGCCAAATCCGGCAATTTTCACCGTCAATCGCTGGAAGTCATGCTTGTAAATCGGTTTGTCGGCGGGTTCGCTAGACTTCTCCGTAGGCAACCCCAGGACTTCCTCGACAGTCCCTTGTGGCGGAATTGCTTCTGTGACGGCTTCAGGCTTGCGATCGCGAAATACTTGCAGCGGGTAGACGGGAATCATTTGTTCGGCAACCCATTTACGCGCGGGAACGGGATCCATTCCCCAAATCGTGGGGCACGGAGAGAGAATTTCAACAAAAGAAAAACCGATGCCGTCGCGCTGAAGTTCCAGCGCTTTGCGAATCGCGCGGCGCGCCTTCATGATATTTTTGTTGTCAGAGAGGGCCACGCGCTCGATATAGGCGGGCCCGTCGAGGGCCGAAAGCAGCTCAGCCATGTGCATGGGACGGCCTTCGTTCGACGGTCGGCGTCCCCAGGGAGAAGTGGTGGTTTTCTGGCCGACAAGAGTCGTCGGTGCCATCTGGCCACCCGTCATTCCATAAATGGCGTTGTTCACGAAGAAGACGGTAATTTTTTCACCGCGATTCGCGGCATGCACAATTTCCGCTGTGCCGATGGCCGCAAGGTCGCCATCGCCTTGGTAAGAAATGACGATCTTGTCGGGGCAGGAGCGCTTGATCCCCGTGGCTGCCGCAGGCGCCCGCCCATGCGCCACCTGCACATTGCCGACGTCAAAGTAATAGTAGGCGAACACCGAGCAGCCCACCGGGCTAACGAAGATGGTTTTGTCCTGCAATCCCATGTCTTCGATGGCTTCGGCAATCAGCTTGTGAACCACGCCGTGGCCGCAACCGGGGCAGTAATGTGTTTGGTGCTTTAGCTCGGGCTTGCGCTCATAGAGGTCATAAAAGACCGGCGATTTGGCCTGTGCGATTTCGTAGCTTTCGGTCTGCAGCTCCGAATCCAAGACGCCAACTTTGTTGTCTGCTGCCATGTTCGTCCTCAATTCAGGCGGTTACCGCTGTACGCTTAGTCAGCACTTCTTGTACTTCTTCGACGGAAGGCACATTGCCGCCCACCCGGCTGTAAAACTCCACAGGAACTTCGCCCTCCAAAGCGAGGCGGACGTCTTCCACCAATTGACCGTTACTCAGTTCCACCACAACAACGCGTTGCGCGCGCTCGGCTGCTTCTCGAAGCGCGTGATCAGGGAAAGGCCACAGCGTAATCGGTCGGAAAACTCCCACCTTCATTCCGTCTTTGCGGGCAGCTTCCGCGGCGGTGCGCAATACTCTGGATACGATTCCAAACCCCACCAGCAGCACTTCGGCATCGTCCGCGAGATATAACTCATGCCGCGCTTCGCGTTCCTTTGCGCGGGCATACTTCGTTTCCATCGCGCGCTGATGCGCTTCGAGTTCGTCCGATTCGAGATAGATGGAGGTGACAAGGTTTTTACGCGTTGCTGCCGTACCTTGCACAGCCCACGGTTTGTGCACCCAATGAGGTTTGCTTTTCGTGAGGTCGAGCGGCTCCATCATTTGCCCGATAAAACCGTCGCAGAGCACTATGGCAGGATTGCGGTAGCGGTCGGACAGTTCGAAGGCCAGCTTCGTCAATTCCGCCATCTCCTGCACCGAAGCGGGAGCGACAACGAGGTTGTGATAATTCCCGTGACCCCCGCCCTTCACGGCCGCGAAGTAGTCGCTCTGCTCAGGAGCGATATTGCCGAGGCCCGGGCCGCCGCGCATCACATCGACAATCACGCAAGGCAGTTCGGAGCCTGCCAAGTAGGAAATTCCTTCCTGCATCAGGCTGAGGCCGGGGCCAGAAGAAGCAGTCATGACACGTATTCCCGTGGACGCCGCGCCGTAGACCATGTTTATGGCGGCAACTTCGCTTTCTGCCTGGACGAACGTGCCACCGACCTGCGGCAGGTACAAGGCCGCAGCTTCCGCAATTTCGCTCGCAGGCGTGATGGGATAACCATAATAGGCGCGGCATCCGGCCAAGATCGCGCCCTTCATCGCAGCAACATTGCCTTTACACAACTGGCGCATAGTGACCTTCCGGCTGCGCAGCAGCCTTTTTCGGTGGGGATTTCATTCGGTAAACGGTGATGGCTCCGGGTTCGGGGCAGCAATAGAAACAAATGCCGCAGCCGGTGCATCCCGTTCCGAGATAATGGGCTGGGTGCACGCCGTAGCTGCTCAACTCCGGGGCTAATTCCAGGCACTTAGGCGGACACGATTCCACGCAGAGGCCGCAGCCTTTGCACTCTTCCACGCGGATGGTCACGCTTCCTCTCGGCTGGCTGGCCATTCCTCACCTCTCTGCCAACGCTGGCACGTCCTGCTGTTTCAACCATTTGGTTTGCTCGCAATACTCGTACAGTTCTTCGCGGAACTTCGGATGAGCGATCTCGATAAGCGCTTTGGCGCGTTCCCGGATGGATTTTCCATGCAAATACGCCACTCCGTACTCAGTGACCACGTAACGCGTTAGGCCTCGCGGAGTGACTACACCGGCCCCCGGCGACAGCATGGGAGCGATCCGCGAAACCGTACCGTCCTTGGCCGTCGAGGGCAGGGCAATAATCGGCTTGCCGCCTTTGGAGCGCGTTGCACCTCGCAAAAAATCAACCTGGCCGCCGATGCCGCTGTAAAAGTAGGTGCCGATCGAATCGGAGCAGACCTGCCCGGTGAGATCGATTTGCAGAGCCGAATTGATGGCCACCATATTGTCATTGCGCGCGATCAGCCCCGGATCGTTCGTGTAGGAATTGGGATGAAACTCGAAAATCGGGTTGTTGTCCACGAAATCAAACAACTCCTTCGAACCCAGGACAAACCCCAAAATGATTTTGCGTGGCTTGTAGTTTTTGCGGTTACCGGTGATCACTCCGGCATCGATCAGCGGAATCACGCTGTCGGAAACCAATTCCGTGTGCACGCCTAGGTCTTTGCGGTCCATCAGGAAAGGTAGGACCGCGTCGGGAATGCCGCCGATGCCGGTCTGAATGACCGCGCCATCGTCGATCAGTCCAGCGACGTTTTTGGCAATGGCCACGTGCATTTCCGTGATTTCCGGCTTCGGCAATTCACATAGGGGACGGGACGATTCGACGAAGGCATGAATCTTGCTCACGTGGATGAAGCTGTCGCCATAGGTTCGCGGCATCTGATCATTTACTTGCGCAACCACGTATTTTGCGCATTTCGCAGCGGTCAGTGTGGTGTCTATGCCGACGCCGAAACTGCAAAAGCCATGCGGATCGGGGGGAGAAACTTGAATCAGGGCGACATCCAACGGCATGGCGCTGCTTTCAAACAGTTGTTCGACTTCACTTAGGTACACGGGAGTGTAATCGGCGCGGCCATCGTTGACGGCTTCACGGACATTTCCGCCAATGAAAATGGCGTTGTGACGGAAATGTCCTTCCATCTCCGGCTTAACGTAATCGGCGTTGCCAAGCGTAAGCAGGTGAACGACTTCAACATTGCGCACAAAAGGCGCGCGCTTCAAGAGCGCTTCCACGAGAGTCTCGGGCTCCGCGCAACCCGGTTGGATATACACACGCATCCCCGACCGGACTGACTGCAGAGCGTGCTCCGCGGTTTGCGTCTTTTTTGCGTATTCGCTTTGCCAGGACATAACTAGCCTTCCTCGAACATGTTATGTGCTTCGGTGAATCGCGCCGCACGGGGCGGGCGGCGGGTAACGCGCGAAGAACTCTCGGGAAGGGGGATGGCAGGCTCTCCGAAGTCTTCCTTGACCCGAGAAGCCGGGACTTGCCGATGCATAGGAGTCGTCTCCAGACTTCCATGCTGAGTATGTCTTTAGGCGCTTGCAAATGGCGGTGACTGGTCGCACCGGAAAATGTGATGGCCATCACAAGACTTGAGGGCTGCTCTATCTGAAGCCAGTGACAGGACCTTCTGCAATGAGGGGACAAGGCCTGAGGGAATGACAGCCTGGTTTCCACGCTCTGTCTGGTTGGCCTTTGGCCGCAAAATCCGCTACCGTGTTTCTGGAAGGCATTCGACGGCGACTCCGAGGTACCTCATGCTTCCGTACTGTCTTTTGTTCGCTTTCCATCAGTGGCAGCCGCACTTTTCTTTTCTGGCGGGAGCGCAAGCCAATGAAATGATCGCCCTTCGCTGGCTGCACATCATTTTCGGCATCATTTGGATCGGGCTTCTCTACTTCTTCAATTTGGTGCTCACGCCGGCGATGAAGCAGTGCGACCCGAAGCTTCGCATCAGGATTTATCCAGAATTGATGCCGCGAGCGATGAACTGGTTCCGCTGGTCGGCGCTGGTGACTGTGCTTGTGGGAATGCGCTATTACTCCATCCATCTTGGCGCGGACGCGAAAAACGCTGGAAACGCCGCGCTGGTTGGCAAATGGTTTGGCTGGTGGTTCCTGGTGTGGATTTTGGCTTACGCATTCATTTACGCACTGCAACTGCCAGCGAAGGGAATTTTGGATAGCCCGTGGGTCCGCACCATCGGAGTCGCTATCGTGGTGATTGCGGCGTCTTGGCTGATCCTCGCGTTGAACGCTGGCCCGACCGTCTCCAACCCACACTTGGCTATCAGCATTGGTGGTGGACTCGGCCTGATTATGTTGCTCAATACTTGGGGCGTGGTGTGGCGCGTGCAAAAGCGGCTGATTGCCTGGAGCCGTGCAAGCGCCGACCAAGGTACGCCGATGCCTCCCGAAGCCGAGCGCCTGGCGCGTTGGAATTACTTGACCGCGCGCACCTCCTTCTGGCTTTCCTTGCCCATGCTCTTCCTCATGGCTGCCGCCAGTCACTACCCGTTCCTGAGCAGCATCGCGCACTGAGTTTTGTGGAAGGGAAACGTCGCAAGACGACAGGGAGTAATTGGGTATCAAAAGTGAAAAAGGAGGCGGGCCAGGTCTTCCCGCCTCCTTCTTTTCCCCTCTCGGGGAATCCAGCTAGTCTGACGGAGGGCGACTAGCCGGTCGTGTGTTGGCCTACACATATAATCCCGGAAGACAGAAAAAAGTTCCGGTTGAGGTCAAAAAAGTGTCTACAATCACCGGTGGAAAACTCGCGCATCTCGGAAGGCGCCCAACCCTATGCCTAGCACCTCCAGCTTGAGCGTCGATAACATATTGCGTTTTCTAGAACTTAGAGAAGAGCCGGCTTCCGCCGATGAGATTGCCAAGGGCCTAGCGCTAAAAAGGTCGGATAGTCGACCCCTGTTCAAAATGTTGGTGAAACTCAAGAAGCGTCGGGCCATTGATGAACTGCCTGGGCGGCGCTATCGCCTGCCGGGCCGCAAGCCAGACAAGGAAACCCACACCCAGGAGTCACCTCGATCCGGCGTTCAAACTCGCTCGCACGCACTGTCGGGGTTTGCCAGCCGCGATGAACTCAAGGGTCGGCTGATCCTTCACCCCGATGGCTACGGCTTTGTCGTGCCCGATACTCCGATTCCCCAGCTCACTGGCGATGTGTACATCCCTCGCGACGCTATTGAAGACGCTATGCACGGCGACCACGTCCTGGTGAAGATTCAGCGGCGCGGGGGCGTCGCGGGCACGTTGCGCGCCGAGGGCCGCGTCCTTCGTATCCTGGGGCGCGCGCATCCCACCATCGTCGGTTTGTTTCGCTATGGTCCGCGCGGAAACGTCGTGCTGCCCTACGACACGCGGGTGCAACATGAAATAGAAATTCCGCCTGGCCACCAGTTGACGTTAGGGCTCGCCAAGAAGCTTGGATTCAGCGGAATCGATGAGCGCAGCCTTCGCGGGCGACGCATCCCGCGCTTGCCAGAACTCGATGGTGCGGTCGTCAATGTCGAGCTGACGCGCTACCCTCGCGGCGGCGCGGCACCCACCGGGCGCGTGATCGAAATTCTGGGCCGGCCCGGCGAACTTGGGGTTGATACCGAAATCATCATCCGCAAGCATCATCTGCCGCATTTTTTCTCCGCAGAAGTAAGCGAGGAAGCCGAACATCGTGCCAAGCCCGTTAGCGAGGCTGAACGCGCCGGCCGTGAGGACTTTCGCCATTTGTCTATCGTGACGATCGATGGGGAAACTGCGCGCGACTTCGATGATGCGGTTTACGTCGAGCGCCGCGCCAACGGCCACTGGCACCTGCACGTGCACATTGCGGATGTCGCGCACTATGTTCGAACGGGCAGCGCCCTCGATCAGGAAGCACGTTTGCACGGCACTTCGGTTTATTTTCCCGATCGCGCCGTTCCCATGCTGCCCGAAGCGCTTTCGAACGGCATGTGTTCGCTGAAGCCGCGCGAAGAACGCCTGGTGATGAGCGTGCTCATGGACTTTGATGCTGCTGGGCACATGCAGTCTTCCCGAATGACCTCCGGCGTCATTCGTTCCGCGGAGCGCATGACTTACACAAATGTAAACAAAGTCCTCGAAGGTGACGCGGAGATGAACGAGCGTTACGCCAAGCTCGGGCATCATTTCCGCGACATGAAAGAGCTGGCGCTGTTGCTCAACGCACGCCGCAACGAACAGGGCTCCATCGATTTCGATCTGCCCGAGCCGGTCATCGAATTCGACGAACAGCAGCGCATGATCAACATCACACGCAGCGA
This sequence comes from Terriglobia bacterium, assembly GCA_033853375.1. Classification (GTDB taxonomy): domain Bacteria; phylum Acidobacteriota; class Terriglobia; order Acidiferrales; family UBA7541; genus Acidiferrum. Next base: position 25,837 of record JAWOLO010000037.1, on the reverse strand, counting down.
GCGCAACATCGCGCATCGCCTCATTGAAGAGTTCATGCTCGCGGCCAACCGCGCTGTTGCAAGCTATCTTCTGAAGCGCGGCATCGAATCCTTGCATCGCGTCCACGAAAAACCCGATGCCCGCAAAGTTCTGGAATTCGAAGAGTTGGCTCGCGCTTTCGGCTACTCGCTGGGCGTCGAAGACTTGCACCAGCGTGAGATTGCCGTCCGCCATGGCCGCGTTCCAGCACCCGCGAAGGCGGGCCGGCCAGATTCCTATGGTCACGGCCGCGAGCGAGCCATGCGCGTCGCTCTGCCTGGTGGCGAACTGCGCATCACTCCTCAACATTATCGGCGTCTCATTAGCAAAATCGCAGACAAGCCCGAAGAGCGAATCTTGTCTTATCTGATGTTGCGCTCGCTCAAGCAGGCGCGCTACGCACCGGATTCGCTCGGTCATTTTGCGCTGGGCTTCGACGAGTACACGCACTTTACTTCGCCCATACGCCGCTATCCGGACCTCATCGTCCATCGCATTTTGAAATGGGCTCTCGCACATCCTTCTGAAACTCCAGCCGTTTCCAAAGCAAATATCGCCGCGCCACGCGGATCCGAAGCGGCCTTGTATTCTCACGGAGGCCTAGAGGAAATCGCTTCTGAAACATCCGAAGCCGAACGCCGCGCCGATGCCGCCGAGCGCGAGTTGATGGATTGGAAGACCGCTCAGTTCATGGAAGAACATCTCGGAGAGGAGTACGAGGGGCTGATCGTCTCGGTGCAGAAGTTTGGTTGCTTCGTCGAACTCTTCGAGGTTTTCGTCGAGGGATTGTTGCCGATTAGCGCGTTGGAAGAAGCCGCGAACGCCCGCTGCGTCTACCGCGAGCGCGACCACGCCATCGTCGCGCTCATTGGCTCAAAGGGTGGCGCAGCCTCGGCCTCATTCCACCGACATTCTTCCGGCGCACTTCGTCGCCGCGAAAGCAGGCACACAGCTAAAGACTCGCACTCAGGACGCGGCACAAAGCCGCGCCCGCTTGAGTGGCGCCTGGGCGACCGCGTTCGCGTCCGCGCTGACCGCATCGACCCCATGCGAAAGCGCGTCGAATTCGCCCTGGTCGACTGATCCTTCTACTGCCAGGGACCAGATGGGGAAACGAGGGTACCCTCTCGCCCCGAATCAGAAGGTTTAGATGTAAGGAGCGTCCTCCAAGTAGGAGAGAGGGATCTTTCACAGCCGGGTTCCACGCCGCTGGAGTCAAAAACAAAAGCCTGGCCGCTGAGAGCGGAAGCTATCATCGGATATGCATGGATGAAATCCGGATGCGATTCCAGGATGCCAACCCTGGTTCCGTCTTGCATCAACAGCGTATACGAATCTTCTGGCTCGCCACGACTGAACCAACAGGCAGTTTCGATCCTGGCTACTTTCGCCCAGGGATAATGTCGCTCTTGGCCTAAGATCGAAGTTCGGTAAGTGATGTACTGGGGCGTCAAGTAGAAATAACTCGTCGCACCGAGAGCGCCCAGTGGTAGCGCCACGGCCGAAATAATGCCGGTAAACTTTAGAAGTGCGAAATTCGACGTTTTGAATCCCGTTTCTTTCACTCCGCCTGCCTCTCGATCCAAAGCTTGTCGCGCTGGAAAAATCATCCAAACGCACACGTTCGCAAATACAAGCCCGACTCCAAGCGCTGGAAACGCTGGAGACACATGCGTCACGATATTTCCGAGGCGAGTCCCGTTCATCAAGAATGCATCATTCGGGAAAAAGAGAGAGCGCAGCATCAGCAGTAGCCGGGTGAGACCATACCAACTCAGGCCAATCCCAGCGACTGCGAAGGGAATCAATAGAAGATTCCATTTACTCCGACGCCCCTTAGCCCGTTCGCGCGCATCGCTCGATATAGTGTTCACGTAGAATGTCGGAGTGTAACAGTTCGGCCGGGCGCTCTCCTGCCAATTTCTAATTTCTGCCGTCCCCTTTCTCACTCTTCTGTTGCAAATTCTCCGCGTTTGCCTTCGCTCACCAGCGTCATCCATCGCGGATAGGCCTTCTGTAGATCCGCGAGGATAGCCTCGTAGGGCACGTCCGCGTAGTGTCCACGATCCCTCACATACTCCATGTGCTTCCGGCCCGCTTGGTCGAATTCATGAAACAGCGAATCGTGCCGCCCATCGAACTCCAGTGGATGCACGCCAAATCGCTGGCACAAACTGAGATTGAACGCCGGCGTCGCTTTCACCCACCGGCCCTTCAGGTATAGTTCTGTATAGCTGTGCCAGATAAAAACGTCTCCGCCCATCAATTCGAGCAGCTTCTTTGTAGACAGATGATTGCGCACGTCCGCGAAAGCTACACGCGCCGGGATGCCCAGGTAACGCGCCGATGCAGCTAGCAGCGCCGCCTTCGGAATGCAGAACCCTCGTTTTGCGCGCAAGCAATCGCTGGCCCGATAGTACCGCCGTGCCTCGCCCCCATAGTAAGGATCGTAAAGAATCTCGTCACGCACCGCATAGTAGAGCTTCACTGCACGGGACAAGTCATCGCTCGCGCCCGCCGTCACTGTATGCGCAAACTCCTGCACATCCGCGTCAGCGCTATCGATAAACTCCCCTGCCGCCATATACACATTGAGGTCCGTCATCCTGTCATCATCCCACATTTCCTCTTCGTCAGAGGGCAATAGAGGATCCATGTTCGGATTCTTGTAAGATAGGAGGTGTGACGATGACCTCTAAGCAAGGCCGATTCATGAAACAGCGTTTTCTCAATCAGAAACTGGGCAAGCGTACCACACGCCGCACGGAACTCCTCAAGACCAAGAACCAAGCAAAGAAACCAGGAAGCCCTGCGCCGCGCTCTGCAAAATAGCGACGACCCCTGGCAAGCTGCTTCCCTGACGTTCGAGCTGCTCACCGCCGTTCGCTCTTCTGCTATTCTGAAGAGCTACAAACGTCGCGCCACTCGCCCTAGCGCCGCATTCACTAACTCGAGAGGATCCACGACATGAGTTCCACAACCGTGTCCGTTCCAACCACCAAACGCATTTTCAATTTCAATGCCGGCCCCGCTGCCTTGCCCCTGCCCGTCCTGGAGCGTATCCGCGAAGAACTGCTCGAGTGGCACGGCAGCGGCATGTCTGTTATGGAAATGAGCCACCGCTCGCCGGAATTCGAGAGCATCAACGCCGCCGCCGAACAGAAACTGCGCAGTCTACTTGCCATTCCCGATGACTACGCTGTGGTCTTCCTTCAAGGCGGCGGCAGCCTCCAATTCGCCATGGTGCCGATGAACCTGTGCTTGCCCGGAAAGCCGGTCGATGTGTTGCACACTGGCGCCTGGACGTCGAAAGCCATAGGCGAGCTGAAAAAGGGTTTTCAATATAACGTTGCGGCTTCGACCGAGTCAGAAAAATTCACTCGTCTGCCCAAGCACGATGAAATCAAGCTTTCAGCAGGCACTTCGTACGTATATCTGTGCACGAATAACACTATCGAAGGCACGCAGTGGAAGGTTATTCCCGAAACTGGCAACACACCGCTGGTTGCGGATATGTCTTCCGACATTGCTTCGCGTCCCATTGATGTGAAGAAATTCGGCCTCATCTTTGCTGGAGCACAGAAAAATCTCGGCCCTTCCGGCGTCACTGTGGTGATTGTCCGCAAGGATCTCGCCGAGCGCGCCGACAAAAACCTCCCAACCGTTCTTCAGTACCGCACACATATTAAAGATAAGTCGCTGTATCACACGCCGCCGACTTTCGCGGTCTATGTTGTTGGCCTGGTGCTTGAATGGATCGAATCGCTTGGCGGAGTCGCAAGCATCCAGAAACGCAACGACGCCAAAGCCAAGCTGCTCTACGATACGATCGAAGCCAGCGGGGGCTTCTACCGCTGCCCCGTGGAGAAAGAATCTCGATCGAAAATGAACGTGGTCTTTCGCGTCGCCGGAGGCAACGAAACCGTCGAAAAGCAATTCGCCAAGGAAGCCGCTGCAGCCGGCCTTGCCGGCACTCCCGGCCATCGCTCCGTGGGTGGCATGCGCATCTCACTGTACAACGCCGTGACACTGGAAGCTGTCGAAGCACTCACCAGCTTTATGCGCGAATTCCAACGCACGCGCGGCTAAGAATACTCTGAAAGCTGAAACCGGTCCTATAGTCTCCTCCTGGCTGGCCGTGCGGTCAGGGCAGTGCGAATTCGTCACATCGCTTTCTTTTCCAGTTGGCTAGGTGGCCTTCCAGCGGTCACGATAAGGGCATATCACTTCCATCTTTTTTCGCCGGCGGCTTCCCGCAATCAAAGCGTGACCGTGCGCCGCTCGCGTGGAGGAACCTCCATGAATGAAAACGATTACCTGGGCCAAGCTGCGGCTTTGGCGGGCCTGCGGCACTATCCGAACCAAGGACCATGGGGCAGAAAATCGGGCAGTGCGGTGGGAACACGCGACGGTTATGTTACCGCGATCGGCTTCAGTCGCGATCGGCAAGGCGCGAAGATTGTTATTCTGCTGCGCTTCAAACGGACGGAACAGCCCGAAACAATCAAGGCTGCGTTGAAGAGTGCCGGGATAAAAAAGGGCAAACTGGGTGCAGTCGGCAATGATTTCTTACGCTGGGAGTGGAAGTACTCGTTCACGAAACCCAAGCCCGAAGAAGTGGCCAAATTAACGGAGGATTTGCGAACGGCAATTAAGACGGTGACGATGGGCTTCGATGGGCGCTGTGAGCATTGTGCCTCGGCGTCGACACCCTCTCTCATACTCATGAACGGAATGCCGACGTTCATCTGCGCTGGCTGCAGGGAAAAAGTGCGCCAGGAGCTCAACCTGGCCGCCACGAATTACGATGCTATTACCCCCAATTATCCGAATGGGCTGGTGTTGGGAATGGGAGCGGCGACACTGGGTGGGCTTGCGTGGGGGCTCGTAGCTTATGCTATCAACTACATTTTTCTCTACGGCGCCATTCTCATCGGATATTTAGTGGCCGGCGGCGTGATCAAAGGCACGGGAAAGGTGACGCGATTCGGACAAACCATTATTCCGCTCCTCACTGTGACGAGTGTGTTATTCGGCGACGCTATTTTCTACACGCTGAGTGTGATGAGGCATCAGCATGTGCCATTTTCTGGCAAGCTGTTCAATACGATTGTTCAACATTTGTGGGAGATTGAGAGCAAGGGCGGAGTAGCGTCCCTGATTTTTGCTCTGGTCGGCGCAGGCTACGCGATTTATTCAGCACGGAAACCGAAGTTCCAAGCGGTGTTTCAGCCGCTCGGATCGCCGAACGCTTAATATTGGGGTGCGGAGACCAACCCCGCACGCACCCCCTCTGGCACGCTTACGCCAGATCGAATAGCAGGACCTCCGCGTCCCTCTCGCCTGTGAGCTCAATAGCCTTCTCGTCGGAAATGGCCGCTCCATCGCCCTCGTTGAGCTTCGCACCATTCAGTGTGACACTGCCGCGCGCTATCTGAATATAGGCGTGGCGCTCCGGCTTCAACTCATGCTTGACCTTCTCGCCTTTTGCCAACACCGTGGCATAGAGGTCATTGTCCTGCCGGATCTTCACTGAGCCATCGCGGCCATCCGGAGAGGCCAGCAGGCGAAGCCTTCCTCGCTTCTCCGTCTCGCTGAAATTCTTCTGGCCGTATGCCGGTTTGAACCCCTGCTTCTCGGGGAACATCCAGATCTGGTAGAAATGCACGGGCTCGGTTTCCGATGCGTTGAATTCACTGTGGGTGACCCCCGTGCCCGCGCTCATGTATTGGATGTCGCCCGGCTTGATGACTGAGCCGTTGCCCATACTGTCGCGATGTTCCAGCGCGCCTTCCAGCACGTAAGTCACGATTTCCATGTCGCGGTGCGGATGCATCGGAAAGCCGCCGCCACCTGCGATGCGGTCGTCGTTCATCACGCGCAACGTCCGGAAATGCACATGCCTCGGGTCGTAATAATCGGCGAAAGAAAAAGTGTAATGCGTGTTCAGCCAGCCGTGGTTGGCGTCGCCGCGCTCACCGCTCTTGCGAATCTGGATCATAATGGCCTCCTGTGCAGCGCAGAGGAATAATACTTGTTATCACGACTATTGTCAAGAGGCGTATCTGGTTTTCTGCCCCACGCCTCTCTGCCCCTCCAACTCCTTGGTTCTGCAAGCTTTGACACACTCCATCCGGCCCGGTTTCCGCCCTGCGCCCTTTGGGTGTAAAGTGGTAAAGAAAGATAAGGCAACCGTTCCGCTGCCCCCGAGGACTTTGGAATGAGCTCTCCACTCTCTGCAACACAGACGAGAAAACCTGACGGCGCCAGCACAGCCCGTGAGACGCTGACCATCACTGACAATCGCACCGGAAAATCCTACGAAATTCCCATCACTCACGGCACGATCCGCGCCGCCGACCTCCGCCAAATCAAGGTCGATCCTAAAGAATTCGGGTTGATGAGTTACGACCCGGCCTTCAACAACACGGCCTCCTGCATCAGCCGTGTGACCTATATCGATGGCGACGCTGGCATCCTGCGTTATCGCGGCTATCCCATCGAGGACCTCGCCGAAAAAAGCACCTACCTGGAAACGGCTTATCTGCTCCTAAACGGCGAGTTACCCACTTCCGCCCAATTGAAGGATTGGACCTATCACATAACGCATCACACGTTCATCCACGAGAGTATCAAGAAGTTCCTCGATGGATTCCACTATGACGCCCATCCGATGGGCATGATGATTTCCACGATCGCAGCGCTTTCGACTTTCTATCACGATGCGAAAGACATTTTCAGTCCTGAATCGCGCAAGAAGCAGACTTATCGCTTGATTGGCAAAATGCCCACAATTGCCGCTTTCGCCTATCGCCATACGCTCGGCATGCCGTACGTCTATCCGGACAATGATCTCAGCTATCCCGGTAATTTCCTGAACATGCTATTCCGCACTTCCGAAGCCAAGTACCGGCCGAATCCCACACTTGAGCGCGCCCTGGATATTCTTTTCATTCTCCACGCGGATCATGAACAGAACTGCTCGGCGAATACGATTCGCAGCGTGGGTAGTTCGCACGTCGATCCCTATTCTGCAACCGCTGCTGCCATCGCCGCGCTTTACGGGCCGCTCCATGGCGGCGCCAATGAAGAAGTTCTTCGCATGCTTATGGAAATCGGTTCGGTACAGAACGTGCCCGCGTTCATCAAGCGCGTGAAGGCCGGTGAAACGAAGTTGATGGGTTTCGGCCATCGCGTGTACAAGAATTACGATCCCCGCGCGCGCATCATCAAGCACATCGCCTATCAGGTGTTCGATCTCATGGGCAAAAATCCCCTTCTCGAAATCGCGCTAGAGTGCGAACGCATCGCGTTGGAAGATGAATATTTCATCAAGCGCAAGCTCTATCCCAACGTGGACTTCTACACGGGTCTGATCTACCAATCGATGGGCTTCCCGATGACCATGTTCCCTGTCCTGTTCGCAATTCCGCGCACGTCGGGGTGGATTGCGCAATGGGAAGAGATGCTTCTTGACCCAGAGCAGAAAATCGCGCGTCCGCGCCAGATTTATCTCGGCCACGACACGCGGCACTATGTCCCCATCGAAGAACGCGGTTAGTGAAACGGTCGTATCTTCTTTGAAAACCGCCCTTCGGGATGTTCCTCGACAGTTCCATTCCAGCGCGTATAGTTAAATGGAGTGAGGGTCCGCATGTCTCAGGTTTCCGCAACAAACACACATATTGGAGCGCGGCGCCGCAGCCAGCGTGTGCTCATGCAAGTCAGCATCCGGGTTCGCGGCAAGGATGCCCAGGGCAAGGATTTCGAGGAGACGACCGAGACCCTTGCCATCAACGCGCACGGCGCCCTGATCTTGCTCAATGCGCGTGTTATCAGTGGCGCCGTAGTCCACATGAAGCACAACAAAACCGGGGAGGAGCAGGAATGTCGTGTGGCGTTCCTCGGCCCCGTGCGCAGCGGCAGAGCGGAAGTCGGTATCGAATTTTCGACACCAAGTCCGAACTTCTGGCGCGTAGCTTTCCCTCCCGAGGACTGGTCACCCAAGAGTCCTGAGGCGCGCACAGCGTCAAAACTCCGCCCGCAAAAGTAAGCCATATCTTCCGTTTGTTCCCCAAAGCCACTCCATAAGGTGACAAAAACCTGGCGTTTAACTGAGCGTTTCCGAATGACCCCAGGAATGCCATCACATTTACGCGTGACGCCCGTCACCGCCCCTTGTGCTGTGGAAGAGGTAAACATGTTTCCTTGGAAGGCGTCTCGGCAGCGTCTTTAGGCAGGAAGGGGGAGGCATGTCATACGTCTATTTGCTTCTGGCGGTAGTCTTCGCGGTTGTCGTTTTTGAGCTCTTCCGTTCGCTGGGTATTTACAGAAGATTTCGCGGAAACCGCATCGTCACCTGTCCTGAAAATCAGCAGCCTGCCGGCGTACGGGTCGCTGCGGGAAAGGCTGCCATCGAATCATTGGTAGGAAAGCCGCATCTTCAATTGAGCGAATGTACGCGCTGGCCGGAAATGGCCGGCTGCGGCCAGAAGTGCTTGTCCCAGATTCAAGAGTCGCCGAAGGATTGTCTGGTCTCTGTCATTGTCAATCGCTGGTATGAAGGAAAGAAGTGTGTTTACTGCCACAAGCCGTTCGGCGAAATCCATTGGCATGAGCATCCGCCCGCCCTCGTCAACGAAAACAAGCAGACCCTGCAGTGGAACGAAGTTCCGCTTGAAAATCTCCAGCAAACTCTGGCCACGCATTGGCCTGTATGCTGGAACTGCCACATTGCGGAGAGCTTCCGGCGCCTGCATCCCGAACTAGTCACGGATCGGCCACCGCACTAGCCAGGTTGCTTTGGCCTACAGATCTATTAGGTTGGTTCGAGTTGTGGCCGGAAAGAATTCCGCTTCAGATTCCTTCTGAAAGAGAAAGGCACGCCCTAAATAGACGCATGGCGCGCGAAATGAAAAAAGCGGCCCGCCTGAAATCTATTTCAGACTCTCCTTCTTGGCCATCATGGCAGAAAGAAGCCATTTTCTAAGCACCATCAGGTAATATGGGCGCGTCTCCGTGAACATCAGTCCCATGCCCAGTTTTTCCTGGATATAAATCACGGTCGCTTGGCCTTCGTAGAATTCCGTTTCGGTGAAGACTTTTACGGTTAGTGATGTCCCTTCCGGATAGGGACTCTCCGTGCTCACGTAGCATCCGTTCAGGCTGAGTCCGGTAACGCGCGCGCTTCTCTTGTCTTGCGACGCGCCTTCGCGCATTTCGATGGAAGCGTTAAACGGATAACGGGGTGTGCGCCGCCGGTCCTGTTCCATATCCCTCCCAGGGCGAGAGACCGGACGATTCTACGCCTGCAAATGCAATTCGGCGCAAGTATCTATTTCAGTGCCGCCGATTGATAAGCATTCAAACTCTTTCGGCGGTGGCGAGACAGTGAACCTTGGGATAGACCCAGCTTTTCCCTGAGCCGCCGGCGCGCGCGAAACAAGCGCAGGCGCACCGTCAGCGAAGATACTCCCAGGCGTTGTGCGACTTCTTGCGTGGAATATTCCAAAACATCGCGCAATAGGCACACGTACCGCAACTCCGGAGCCAACTGTCGGATTGAGTCCGCCATGCGTTTGCGCATTTCCCGCTGCGCAAACCGCTCTTCGGGGTTGTCGCAGCGCGCGCCAATGTTGCTTCCGAGCGTCTCTTCGTTTGTCCCGGTGGGCTCTTCGAGCGAGAAAAGCTTTCCGTCACGCCGCTTACGGATGACATCAATGGAGGCGTTCGTGCCGATACGCGAAACCCATGCGTGCAAATCGTCCCGCTTTTCATCCCGCGCCTCTCGGCCAGCAAATTGCTCGAGTCGGCGAATGACCTTCAAAAAAGCTTCTTGACGCACGTCTTCCGCGTCCGCCGGATTCCGGGTTAACCGCAGAGCTCCGCGATACAAACCTGCGGCGTATGGCAGGATCAGCTTGGCCAGGGATTCGCGGTCGCCTCTTTGGGCCAGCAGAAGCAGACCGGGACGTGTCATGCTTTCTAAACTTGCCGTTGCGGTAGCCATGATGAGAATAAGAACGGCAGGCGAATCGCCAAGCGACAATCCAATGTAAGTTGCAGAATTAACGTAGCTTATCTGATTTCCTGAAAGCCATATGCAAAGGAGAGGTGCCCGTTTCTGGGACGCGACCTGAGCGATTCCGGTCAGTAAGAGGGCTTGACAGACGCCAGCTGGATACGCACTGTTCTTATTCCGCAGGCTGGAGTTTGCCGTCGCGCATTTCCCATTCGATGCGCACCAGAAAATCGAAGTGCATGCCTTCCGTCTTGAGCCAGCCCTCGAGTGCTTCGCGCGAATCCGCGCGAAACTCCACGAACATCTTTCCTTCGAGCATGTTGACGAGCACGCGTTCGGCGCGCGCCGTGCCGCCAGCTTGCATGCGCTGCGCGAGCGCCTCTGCGCCTTGCCGCGTCAGACAGGCTAGCGTGTGCTGCGTGAGATAGCGTGGCATCGAATCTCCTCGATGAAACCGAAATTCTAGTATTTCACAACAATTCCACCCTCGGATCGGCACTGCGGAAACTCTGCACAAGAAATCTGGACACCTGAGTGTGCGATCTTACCTGTCCGAAGTGGCAGGTTGCGGAAAGGCACATTTTTCTCGCGATGTCCCGCGTTCACCAGAAGCCGCCTTACACTCGAAGAGAAGGGGACGAAGAGGCCAGCCCTCACGGCTCAATCCTTTCAAAGCGCTCTCACAGGAGAACGCTACTGAGGCGGAAAAATGAGACGCATCGTTTTGTTTCTTGGGACTTTTTTGCTTGCTCTCGTAACGGTTCGCAGCGTGACAGCAGCTCCGCAGCGCACAGGAACAGCAACTGTCACGGGCGTTGTGCTCGGCCCCGATGACAAGCCGGTGCCGCACGCAGCGGTGACGTACCAATCGTCTGGCGGCAACGCTCCGCACGCCGTACATGCGGATGCGCATGGCCACTTCACGATTACCAAGCTCCGGGCAGACAATTACGATATGCGCGCCTCAGCAAAAGGTGTTTTCTCCGAGTGGGAGAAGAACATCACGGTGCGCAAAGGACAAACGAAAAGTGTGACTCTGCGCCTGATCTATGCCAAGGAAATTCCCAAGGCTTACGTCAAAAGCAAGCCGCAGCAATGATCCTTTTGTCGGCTCATCTGGACCGGCCTTCATGTTGTTCTGAGCTGATCCGACGCGGATACGCAGCCCGCGCCCCAAACGAAGCCGATGGAAACTTAGGTTAGCTTGTGCAAGTCAATCTTGGGGTCCAACACCTCCGTTGACTTCATCAACTCTTCCCAAGTGACTTCGCGCCCACTGTACGCAGCGGAGCGCGCCATCATGCACGAAAGCGCGGACTCGGCGCCTTTTGCGGCCTGATTATGGAAATTGCCGCTGGTGATGCTGGCAACGAACGCTTTCTTCTTTTCGGGATCGGCGAGCTCGAGATTGGAAGTGAATTTTCCCGTGACCGAAAAGCCTTGATCCTTGGAATCTTTAGCTGTGGAAGCTTCCCATTGCCATGGGTCATCGCCCCAAATGCCGAGCGGGCCTCGATACGGAGACAATGACGTGCCTTTGGTGCCAAAGAAACGCTCCGAAACGTCCCACCAGCCTTTTGCAAATTGCGTGGAGCTGAAAGTGACGTCCACGCCGTCGGGATAGTGAAAGACCGCGTTGTAGTTTCCATAGCAGTCACCGTCGTTGGCGGGGCGGCCCAGGCGGCTGCCGGTGGCGGAAGCTTTCAGCGGATGCGCCTGGAGCACCCAGTTGCAGATGTCGATCACGTGGATGTTCTGCTCGACGATGATGTCGCCCGAAAGCGCGCGGTCGTAGACCCAATTGCGGAGTCGGCGCTCAACCGGCGAGGCGTCGGGCCAGGGCGGCCGTTCGATGTATCCGCTGAGGTAATAAGCTTCGCCGCAGGCAATCTTGCCAAGCGCGCCGGCGTGAATGCGGCGCACCATTTCCACAAACGGCGGGCAGTCGCGGATTTGGAAACCCACGTCGAGACTCAGCTTGCCTTCGGCGCGCTTGCCAATGTCGATCACTTTTTTCGCGCCGGGCACGTCGACGGCGACCGGCTTTTCAAGGTAGACGTGTTTGCCCGCGGCGACGACAGCTTCGAGATGTTGCGGATGAAAATAAGGCGGCGTGGCAACAACGATGGCGTCGACTTCCTTGGAGGAAGCAATCTGGTGGAAGGCGTTAGGGCCGACGAAAAGTTGCGACGAGTCGATGGCGCTGTAGCCTTTGGCTTGCTGGAGTTTGTCGAAATTCGCGCGGGCTGCGTCGAGTTGATCCTGAAACATGTCGGCGAGTGCGACAACACGCGCGCCGCCGGTATCGACGAGGTTCGTGGCGTCTTCCGTGCCGCGTCCGCCGCAGCCCAGCAGTCCGACGCGGACAGCGGAGTTGGCCTCCGTGCTGTGGACCAGCTCAGGCTTGATGAACATCAAGCCTGTGGTTGCCGCGGCCGCGCCGATGAATTTGCGGCGGTCGAGTTTGTCTGAGGAGTTGGATTGCTGGTTTGCTTTTTTTGACATTTGGCTCCCCCTGCTTGCGTCCGTAGGTTCCCGGAGAATGCTACTAGGATTTTTGCTGTGAAGGGTAGCCAAAGAAAAATCAATATGGCTTTAGCAACTGAGGGCCATTTTTTTTGGCTTGCCATACGAGCTCTATCTCACACGTTAAGAGATGTGCTCGAAAAAAACAGCACGCTAACCAATAAGCGCTTCCAAATATTCTTTCGCGGCGCGCACGTCTTCGATCTGCTTCGGCCCGGAAATTTCGCGCTCGATGGTCACAGCGCCGCCGTATTGCAGCTCCTTCAGGCGCGCGATGATCAGGGGAAAATCCACTTTGCCTTTGCCGATGGGAACTTCTTCGCCGAGCTGGCGCGGATTGTTGGGGAAGAGGCCGTCCTTGGCGTGAATTCCCTGGATGTACGGCGCAAGGATTTCGATGGCGTCAACGGGATTCGCTTTGCCGTAAAGAATGAGATTGGCGAGATCGAAGTTGACGCCCTGATTGTCGAGGCCGACGTCGAGAATCGCGCGAACGAGAGTGATGGGCGTTTCCTGGCCGGTTTCGTAGCGAAAATTCTGGCCATTGCGCTTGCAATATTCCGCGACCTCGCGCATCGCCGCGACGGCTTCTTTGTACAGCGGATCGTTCGGATTTTCAGGAATGAAGCCGGCATGTGTTTGCACCGCAGGAATGCCACATTGCTTGGCGAAGTCAGAAGCCTTCTTCAGGTGCGCGATGCGCGCGGCCCGCGTTTCGCGCGGAACGAGGCCAATCGTGAGTGGGCCTTCGTAAAAGTCCCACACTTCACGCCCTGGACCGCCCACTACAAAAGAGGTAGCTTCGATTTTGTTCTGGTCAAGCGCCTGGCGAAGGGCCATGGCGCCGCTGGGATCGAAATCGTCGACGTAAACTTGGCAGGAAGGAAGGCTGAGATCGCGGACTTTTCCCATGGCCGCACCGGGATCCTTGCCGATGCCGATGATCAGGCCGAGGCGCAGCGGCTTCTTGCCTTCATTCGACGCGAGGACAGGGGCCGTTTGGTTCGGCGGAAAAGCGGGGGCTCTATCGGCGGCAGCCGTGCTGGCTTGCGTCACGGGCGCTGCCGCATTCAAGCCCATCGCTAATGCGCCCGCGGAAGTCTGAAGAAAAGTCCGCCGGTTGTCTTTACGCACGATGAGGACTCCTGGAAAATGGCTCGCGATTCCAGCGGGGCGGTTTGCTGAAGTTTAGGGCGTCCCGTCAGGAGAGGACTTTATCACAGGAGCGGGACGTCGGAATGTCGAGCCGCAAATGCATCAGTGCTCTTCGCGAAAGAGAGGGTGAGGCTCGAAGGAAGCAGGCGGCTCCTGTTCGTAGCGCATGACTTCGGAGGGAGCGTAGAGGTACTCCTTGCCGCAATTATCACAACGCACGCGAAAGCGGGCATCAATTGCGGGCCGCGGAGTGAGACCATCCGTCACTCCGAGCGGAATTCTGTGTCTGTGGAAGAGGTTCTGCCTAAAATGGTAGAAACGATTTTTGCAGAACACCACCCAGCAGTATTGAGAATCTTCCCACATCCTGCTTCTCCCGGGCCGGGGACAGAACTGGCAGGGCAATCAGCCACATGATTCTAGATTTTAGCCATTCGCGCAATGCAAGCAAATCAACTTATTTTTCAAACTGCAGAAACCGAAGATCGTGGCGAGCAATAAACTTCTTATAACAGGATTCACAAAGCCAGTCATTGTCTGATTTCGAGTAGTAGCCCCACGAATTCCCTGCCTTTCCAATTCCTGATTTGCAAAAATAGCAATGCTCATGGTCCCAGCCGTTCTTCACCACCTTTACATCTGTTGCGCCTTGTGGAACGGCACGAGAGGCAATCTGTTCTGCCCATGAACGTGGTACCTTAGGATCATGAAACCGCACTGAGTCTTCTGCCTTGAATTTGACTCTTCTCCAAGAGGTAGCCGGCTCCAGCGCGAATGCAACCTCTTTCGGGCTCCAGTAGTAATCCACGTATGGATAACTACTTCCAACTTGCAAGGGATTGTTAGGTGGCGGCCAGGCGATGAGTGTTGCAGTTTTCGATGCAGCGTCAAAAGCTTTTCTCAGAAGATAAACTGAATCTTTCCGAGATATATACAGGAATCCAACTGTCCTGTCTGTGTCTTCCGACAAGCGAACGCCGTTGAGATGTGTGAACACACCGTTGAGTTCAAGAGTTTGATTGGATTTTGGTTCAATCGCTCTGATCGTGAAATGGGCGAGGTCACCAACTGTCACGGGGGAAGAGTTCCCGCCTCGAGTCCTTGCTCTCTTTCCTGAACTCTTTGCCACGGTCGTCGGATCAATAGCGTTCTACGGCAAGGGCCACCGCGTTACCGCCGCCGAGGCAAAGGGCCGCGACGCCGCGCTTCAGGTTGCGCCGCTGCAATTCGTAGAGAAGCGTCACGAGGATGCGCGCGCCGCTCGCGCCAATGGGGTGGCCCAGCGCGACCGCACCGCCATTCACGTTGACCTTTTCAGGATTCAGTTTGAGTTGCCGCGTAACGGCAATCGCGGCCACGGCAAAGGCTTCGTTCAGTTCGTAGAGATCGACGTCTTTGTCGCGATCCCATCCGGTTTTCACGAGCAACTTTTCGACAGCGTCCACCGGCGCCATCATCACCCACTTGGGCTCAACGCCGCTGACAGCCTGTGCCACGATTCGCGCGATCGGTTGTTTCCCGAGGCGTAAGGCGTTTCGTTCACTGGTGACGATCAGCGCCGACGCACCGTCATTCGTGCCGGGCGCATTGCCCGCAGTCACCGTGCCGTCCTTCTTGAACGCAGGCTTAAGCTTCGCAAGGGCTTCCATGGAAGTGTCTTCGCGCGGCGACTCATCATATTTGACGACGATGGGATCACCCTTTTTCTGCGGAACTTCGATGGGCAGGATCTGCGCTTCGAGGAAGCAGGATTTGCGCGCGCGAACCGCTTTTTGGTGGCTTTCGACGGCGAAGCGGTCCTGCTCCTCGCGCGTGATGCCGTATTTCTCGGCGACCAACTCGCCGGTCATGCCCATGTGAAAATCTTCATAAGAATCCCACAAGCCGTCGTGGACCATCGAGTCGACGATTTTCCCATCGCCGAGACGGTAGCCGGTGCGAGCCTGCGGCAAAAGATACGGGCAGTTGGACATGGATTCCATGCCGCCGGCGACCACGATTTCCGATTCGCCTAGTTGAACAGTTTGCGCCGCGAGCGCCACGGCTTTCAGGCCGGAGCCGCACACTTTGTTGATGGTCATCGCAGCGACTCGCGGCTGGCAGCCACCTTTCAACGCCGCCTGGCGTGCCGGATTCTGGCCGAGTCCCGCCTGGACGACATTGCCCATGATGACTTCGTCGACCTGCTTGGGTTCAAGGCTGGCGCGTCGAATGGCTTCGGCAACAACTTTTGCTCCGAGTTCGGGCGCGGAAAATCCGGCGAGGCCACCTTGGAATTTTCCAATGGGCGTGCGAACGCCGGAAAGAATGATGGGAGTTTCGGTATTCATGGCGGACCTCCGAAGGTCTAGCTACAGAGGAGCGACGCCCTAGTATAGCGCTTTGCGACGGAGGGTGCCGAAGGCGCGAGTCAGGGGGCATGAGCACAAGAAGACCAGAAGCTGCGCATCCCCATCGTCCTCCGTCGCCAGCACAACCCGGCAAAGGCTGGACCTCAGAAGTGCCCTTCAGTCTGCTTTAGCTTGCTGCGGCGGCGTTGGGCTGCGCTTCGTCGGCGCTGGGACCGTATAGGCCCGGCACGGCGATATTCATCAGCCGCAAGTACACCGTGAGCTGCGCCCGATGATGGATATGATGGTTCAGCACCATCCCGCGAATCGCGGCTACGCGTGGCATGGCGAAGATTTCCTGGCCGCCGGCGAGCAGCCGCCAGGTCTTCAACATTTCGGTGTCGCTGACGCTCGAAAGCGCGGCGCGCGCTTCCGCAACGTTCTTGTCAAACTCTGCGAGCAATTCTTTGCGGTTGTCGATTTTCGGCGGCTGAAAGCTCGGGCCGCCGACGGGAGCGTAGTCCAGCTCTTCCGTTTTGATGGTGTACGGCACCCAACCCACCATCGTCGCGACGTGGCCCGCAAGCCACCCGACCGTTCCGGATTTCTCGTGCGGTTTCCAATTCCACTTTTCGTCCGGACAGCGTTCCAGCACCTTGCGGGTGCCTTGCATCTCCTGATCAAATTCCGCCAGCATCGATTGTCCAATGGTCATTTGCGTATGCCTCCTGAGAGCGCGTTCCTGCAGGAGAGGAATCCTAGGCGAACAAAAGGCGAATTGTCAAGCTTTCTTTTTTCATTTCCTCTCCGTTACAGCCTTGCGCCCTGGCCTGCTTCGCTTGGTTGCGTGGGCGCGGTCCGCGTTACCTAATGAAAAGTCCAAATTGTCGGTCGGAGGAACTCGCATTTGAGTTGACAGAGCCACGTTAAGTAACAGAATGACCTCATGCCGCACCAATTCATCACTTCGTATGTGAAAGATTCCACCGATCTCTTCCGGTATTACAAGAAGCTTGGCGAGCGCGCAATGGCACAATGTTCGGACGAAGCTTTGTTCACGACGCTTGACTCAGAGTCGAATTCCATTGCCATCATCGTGAAGCACATGGCTGGAAACATGCGCTCGCGCTGGAGGGATTTTCTGACCACGGATGGCGAGAAGCCAGACCGCAACCGCGACACGGAGTTCGAGGATGCTCCGAAGACGCGGGCGGCGCTAATGGAATTGTGGGAACGCGGCTGGAAATACGTTTTCGATGCGCTGGAGCCGCTCACGGACGCGGATTTGACGCGCACGGTGACGATTCGAACAGAGCCGCACTCGGTGATGCAAGCCATCAATCGGCAGATCGCCCATTATGCGCACCACGTCGGGCAAATTGTTTTCGTGGCAAAGCATCTCACCGCGAAGGCCACGGGGAAATGGAATTCGCTCAGCGTCCCGCGCGGGCAATCGAAACAATTTGCCGCGGATATTGCCGCGGGCCGCAAGTCGCAGCGCTGATTCCCGAATCCTAACCGCAAATTTTTGTTTCCTCATTCGTTTCCTCCTCGCCCCGAATTCGGCTACCCTGTTGATTCATGCAAACTTTGTTCGAAATGGAGCCGCTCGAAGAGAGCGGCCTAAAGGTGAACGACGCGCAGCGGCGCGCGATCCTGCATGGTGAAGGGCCGCTGCTGGTCATTGCGGGAGCGGGCACGGGAAAGACGCGCGTCATTACGGAGCGCATCCGCCAACTGCTGCATTCGAATCCCGAGCTTACCGGCGAAAATATCCTGGCACTGACGTTCACGAAAAAAGCTGCGGGGGAAATGAAGGCGCGCGTGGTGAAAGCTACCGGCGAGCGCGGAAAAGCCGTGACCCTCGCCACGTTCCACTCGTTCTGCGAAGCAATCTTGAAAGACACCGACCCCGAGCGCGTGGTGCTGGATACCGTGGACCACTGGATCTTGCTCCGGCGGAATCTCGCGCGGCTGCAGCTCGACCAATACCGCCGCCTAGCCGAGCCAGGGCAATTCCTGAATGACTTCGTGGAGTTCTTCTCGCGCTGCCAGGACGAGCTGGTTTCCGCGGAAGATTATCAGCAATATGCGGACCTGCTTGAGAGCGAGCTCGAATCCGAGCGCGCCATGCTGGATGCAGACACGCTTGCCGAGCGCGAAGAAATGGTCGCGCGCGAGCAGGAAATTGCCCGTGCCTATCGCGCCAGCGAAGAGCTGCTGCGCGAAAAAAAACGCGTATCGTTCGGATCGTTGATCACCGGGGCTGTGGCGTTGTTGGAGAACGATGTGGCGCTACGGGAATCCCTGCGCCAGCGCTTCCGCTACATCCTCGTGGATGAATTCCAGGATACCAACATCGCCCAACTGCGGCTCCTCGAGTTGCTGGCAGGCGATTCACGAAATATTTTTGCCGTCGGCGACAACGACCAAGCCATTTACCGTTTTCGTGGCGCTTCCTTTGCCAGCTTTCAACTTTTCCTGCAAAAATTCGCTGGCTGGAAGGCAGGCGGCGATTCTGGACAATTCCGCGTCAGCCTGACGGAGAACTACCGCTCCACGCCCAACATTCTGCGCGTGGCCACGCAAGTGATCGGGCAGAACACCGTAAGCGCCGACTTTCCCAAGAAATTCCTCAGCGCCAAGCGTCCGGAAGGCGACAAGATTCGCATCGTTGAACTCGCCAGCGAAGAAGACGAAGCGCGCTGGGTAGCAACCGAGCTGCAGCGTATACATGGCGCAGGCCACCGCTGGGTAGATTTCGCTGTTTTGTACCGCCAGCATGCTCACCGGGACGAACTGGTTCGAGAACTCTCCGCGCGAAGAATCCCCTTTGTCATCAGTCGCCTTTCCATCCTGGACCACCCGTTGGTGAAGGACGTGCTCGCGTATCTGCGGTTAATTGCTCGGCCCTTCGATGACATCTCTTGCGCGCGCGTGCTTTCCGCGCCAGCGTGGAATTTGCAGCCGAAAGATCTTGTGCGCTTGACGGAACGCGCTGCCAAAAAGCGCGGGACGGCGCTGTACGACGTCCTGCAAGGTCCGCAGTCCGAACTGCCTTTTGACGGATCAAAAGCGCGGTTGGCAGAGCTGCTGGAATTCCTCTCCCAGCAACGCAAAACCATGAAGCGACGCGCCGCGAGGGAAATCCTGGCGGACTTGCTCGAATGGCTGGAAGTGACGGCGCGCGCAAACGAGCAAGACTGCAAATATGTCGCGCGTCTGGCGGAGTTTGCGAAGGAGTGGGAGCCCAAGAGCGACACACGAAACCTTCCAGAATTCCTCGAATACCTGGACTATTTCGAACAGGCCGGAGGCGTCATTGCTTTCGAAGACGACGCGCCCGCGGATGCGGTGAAGTTGATGACTGTGCACGGCGCCAAAGGTCTGGAGTTTCCGCACGTTTTTGTGCTGCGCGTGAACAACAAGAAATTTCCCGCAACGGAACGGCCGCGAGTGTTCGAATTCCCTGCCAGACTGATGAAAGAAGGCGAGCCAGCCGAACAATTCCACATTCAGGAAGAGCGGCGACTGTTTTACGTAGCGCTGACGCGCGCGCAAGAGCGGCTCACGCTGACTACGGTGACAGAAAAAAAAGGCAAAATGCCGGTTTTTATCGAGGACATTCTCATGGACTCGTCGTTGCGACGCCGCGATGTGCGCCAGATGATGCCCAAGCTGCCGGCGGTCCCGGAGAATGCCAGAGCGAAAGGAGGCTCGGCATCAGCGAGCGGCGAACTTTTTCCCGCCTCTTCCGGGCCGGGAAAAATCTTTTCGCAGATCGTCGATTGGGCGGAAACGTTTCACCCCGCTCCCCCTGAGCCTCTGACGCTCAGCCCCTCAGCCGTGAACGGCTATCGCACTTGCCCGCAACAATACTTGTTCGGCTATTTGTGGTCGCTGAAAGAGGGGCCCAGGGCCTCGCTGAGCTTCGGCAGCATCATGCACAACACCATCAAACGATTCCTCGGCGAACTTCGCAAGGGCAACAAGCTGCCTTTCGAAGAAGTCCAGCGGATTTTCGACATGGAATGGCGCTCCGTCGGCTTCGAAGACGAATATCAGGAAGCGGAATACAAGAAGGACGGCATCGAGCAGTTGCGCGCGTTTCATGCAGCGGTAATGGCCGCGCCACCGCAGGTTTGCGAGCAGGAGAGGAGGTTCGAATTGCCCCTGGAGAATAACGTCATCATCAGCGGGCGCATGGACCAGGTGAATTCCCTCGGCCGCAACGACGTGGAAATCGTGGACTACAAGACGGGAACACCCAAGAAAGAATCGCTGGCGAAAAAAGACTTGCAGCTCAGCCTCTACGCGTTGGCCGCAAAAGAGATTTTTGAATGGAATCCCGTGCGCCTGGTCTTTCACTACTTACAGAACAACCAGGTTCAAGTGACGACGCGCGATTCGAAACAGCTCGCGGAAGCCCAAAACGTTGTGCAAGAAGCAGCCGCCGACATTCGCGCCGGGCAATTCCCGCCGCGGCCCTCACCTTCCGTTTGCCGAAGTTGCGCTTACAAACCGATTTGCCCGGCGCACGAAGAAGACTTGAGCGCGTGAAGAAACCTTTTGTGGTTACGTAAAAAGCCCCCCTTGCGCAGATGCTTCCTCGGACTCGCGGAAGTTGCTCAATCCCACGCCGACAAGGCGAAAACGCTGCCCCGGATTCAGGCCAACGCGGTCTCGCAGCGATAGCGCGATGCTTGTCAATTCCTCGCAAGAAGAAGGCGGAACAGCCGGCGTATGGCTGCGCGTGAGAATCTTGAACTCACTGGTCTTCAACTTGAGTACCACCGTGCGCGCGATTCGGGATTCTTTGCGCGATGCGGCCCAGGTGTGTTCGGCAAGTTTGCGGATCATCGGCTCCATCTCGGTCAATAGCACATCGCGTTCAAACGTGTCTTCAGCCGAAATGGACTGCGTCGGCCTGTCGGGGATCACTTCACTCTCGTCGATTCCCCGCGCTAACTCGTAGAGACGCGCCCCATATCGCCCGAAGCGGCCTTCGAGTGCTGCTAACTCCTTCTTCCGCAGCTCTCCGACGGTGTGTACGCCCAAGCCCTTCAGCTCTTCCTCCATCACCTTGCCTACTCCCGGCAGGCGGCCCACCGGCAAAGGCAACAAAAAGGAATCGACTTCTTCCGGTTGTATGACGAAAAGCCCATCCGGCTTCCGCCAGTCCGAAGCAATTTTGGCGAGGAATTTGTTCGGAGCCACACCCGCCGACGCGGTCAAGTGGAGTTCCGCGCGAATTTGTTCGCGAATCGTGCGCGCTACCAGCGTGGCCGTAGGCAGTCCCATCTTGTTTTCTGTGACGTCCAGATACGCTTCGTCCAGCGACAACGGCTCGATCAGATCGGTATGGCGCTTGAAAATTTCGTGCGTTTGGCGCGAGACCGCTCGGTAGCGGGTGAAATCTGGGGGCAGGAACACCGCATTAGGGCAGAGTCGTTCCGCTCGAACCGCCGGCATCGCCGAACGCACTCCAAACTGTCGCGCTTCGTACGAAGCCGCGCAGACCACCGAGCGATTCCCGCGCCACGCCACGATCACTGGCTTGCCCCGTAGTTGCGGATCGTCGCGCTGTTCCACCGATGCATAAAACGCGTCCATGTCAACATGAATGATCTTGCGAACGCTCATCACCCACCATCTTATTCCGAAACAAGCTTGGGCCTCTTGAAAACGCTAAGATAGCGCCATGGACCCCATCGATTGGCTGTTGGATTCCGACCCGGCGGTAAGCTGGCAGGTGATGCGCGATCTCACGGACGCCCTCCCAGCGGCGGTCGCCGCGCAGCGCGCTCGCGTCCCCGGCGAAGGGCTGGGCGCCGAAATTCTCGCCCGCCAGGGATCGGACGGCTCGTGGCACCGGGCCGGCGCTCCCGTCTGGTTGCCGACCCTCTTCACGTTGCAACTCTTGCGTGCGACTGGCGTCGACCGCGCCGAACCTGCGGTCGAATCAGCGGTGGCGCGCCTCCAGGCGGGCTTTCGTTGGGCCGAGGAATTTGGCGCGAAGGCGCTCTTCGAGGGCGAAGTGGAGCCGTGCATTAACGGAGGCGCGCTCGCGCTTGGCGCCTACTTCGGGCACCCGACGGAGAGCCTCGCGCTTCGCCTCGTAAGCGAACAACTCGATGACGGCGGTTGGAACTGCGAAGCGCCGAAGAGCACGCGGTCATCATTCCACACGACGATCTGCGTGCTCGAGGGCCTGCTCGAGTATGAGCGGGCCGTCGGGTCCGCTCCGGTAATCGCTGCGGCCAGACGACGCGCCGAGGTGTACTTGCTTGAGCGTCGCCTCTTCCGGCGGCGCTCCACCGGCGTAGTTGCCAATCCGGAATTCCTGGAGCTTGCGTTTCCGCCCCGCTACCATTACGACATCCTCCGCGCGCTCGACTACTTCAGGAACGCCAGCATTCAGAGCAATGCCCAGCCCGACGCGCGCATGAGCGATGCCGTACATCTCATCGAGAGCAAGCGGCAGGCCGACGGTCGATGGTTCTTGGATCGCGCGTACGACGAGGCGCTCGCCTTTCCGTTCAGCGAATCGGTGGGTGAGCCGAGCCGGTGGAACACTCTCCGGGCGCTACGCGTGCTCCGTTGGTACGAGCGACGAACAGCAGCCTGCTAAGCTACAGCTACAAAGGAAAGGCCAATCGCCCAAAAGTCGTAGGGGCGCTCTTCAGCGACGGGCAAAACTTACCGCGCCAGGCCAGAGTAATATCCTTCGCGGGTGAGAATATTCAGACCTGGGCGCCTCACTCGCACTTCAATGGAATGATAATCGTTGCCCCGGTCCGTTCCGGTTGGCGTGTACGCCAGAGTGTACTGGGTGCGCGCCTCTTCGGTTACGCGGGAGTAGAACTCCTCGATGTCCTCGCGTTTCAGTCCGTAGTAGACGTCCCCGCCGGAATCGTGCGCATATTTCGCAAGCCGTTCGAACTTCCGATTGAAGAAAGCGCTGCCCACGCCGACCCCGTACACAGCAATGTCGTACCGAAGGAGTTCTTTAATCACCGTGTCGTACTTGTTGGTCTTGACTTTGGGATTGTTCATACCATCGGAGACCAGCATGATGATTTTCCGGCGTCGCCGCTCCGGGTCACGGTCCTTGAGCAACTGCGCCGCGGCAAAGACGGCATCGTCGAGCGCCTTGGTGGATTGCGTCTTGATAATCATCGTAGTCTCGGGCGTCCGGGGAGCATCGCTCGTGGCGGAGTGGCCATTAATACTTGGGCTATCGGTGATGGTCGAGCTGGAAGGCCCGGCGGAAGGTTGTTCGTCGAGC
Organism: Terriglobia bacterium; assembly: GCA_033853375.1. Taxonomy (GTDB): domain Bacteria; phylum Acidobacteriota; class Terriglobia; order Acidiferrales; family UBA7541; genus Acidiferrum. The sequence goes on along the minus strand of JAWOLO010000037.1, from coordinate 2,498 downwards.
CGCGTGCGCTTGAGTTCGGTCAGCAGCTTGTCCTGGTCGCTCGTAAATCCCTTGCCCTCATGAAAATACTGGTCGAAGCGGCAGACATAGACTTCATCGCTGGCGCTTAAGCCGGCGACCATGGCATCCAGGCTTGCCGCCACCTGCCGAGCGTCATCGCGTTTCAGGTCGTTGTCGATGAGCACCACCAAGGAAAGCGGAACGGGATCCGCGCTGAAATAGGCGATTCTCTGTTCCACGTTGTCTTCAAAAACGCGGAAGTCCCCTTTATTTAGGTCGGGTACAAGGTTGCCAGAACCGTCTTTCACCGTCACGGGAACGACCACCTGATTGACCTGGACGCGGATGCCCGGCTGCTGGGGCTGCTGCGCCGGAGGCGGCGGATTTTGCCCCTGCGCAGGAACCGCGGAGCCTTGTTGCGGCGCGCGGGATTGCGGCGTCTGCGACTGAGGCGTGCCCGTCCTCCAGGGAACGAACGTTACCATCATGAGAACCACGCCGGGCAAAAGAACGGTTTTTCGTAGACTTTTCATGGTCCTCAGGCCAAACTTCGTATTGAATTTATCCAGTTCGGTCAGACTCAGTTGCGCACATCCCAGGAGGCGCTCAGCGGCATCCTATTGGGCGGCGATGACCCGCGTGGCGCGTTTGGCGGGCATCTGGTATCCAGGAAAGTATACATGCGTTCGATAAAGAAAATTGTGACGCGCTTCACAATAGCATGGGTTGTATGGGTCCTGGCAGCGCCGCTGTGGGCGCAAGAACAGGCGCAGCAGCCCCCCCAGCAAAGTGACCAGCAGACGCCCACCATCAAGAGCGAGGTCAGCCTCGTCAATATTTTCGCTACCGTTCGGGACAAGAAAAAGCACATCGTTCCGGATCTTAAGAAGGAAGATTTTCACGTTTTCGAAAACAACCAGGAACAGAAAATCGCCTTTTTCTCCGCGGAAAAAACACTTCCCATCACTCTGGGACTGCTGATTGACACCAGCGGCAGCGAACAATACCGGCTTCCCGCGGAGCAAGACGCCGCTTCCCGTTTTCTGAACCAGGTCCTGCGTAAGGGCGACGAGGCCATGGTGCTCTCGTTCGATTTGGATGTGGACTTGCTCTCGGACTTTACCGAGGATCGCGCGCAGTTGCACCGGGCCGTTTATCGCGCGCAGATCAACGCTGCCGGGCCCATGGTGACGCCTGGCACTTTGCCTTCCGGCCCCAACGGGACGCATATGTATGATGCGATTTGGGTGGCGTGCGGAGAAAAACTGGCCACCGAAGCAGGCCGCAAGGCCCTGGTGATTGTTACCGACGCGGAAGATTTTGGAAGCAAAGTAAGCGTCGACGAAGCCATTGAAGCCGCCCAGCGCACCAATACCGTCGTGCACTTTTTGCTCGTGCACGATCCCGGCCAGGGCTGGCGGCCGGACATCGCGCATAAAATTGCCGACCAAACCGGAGGCCGCGTCATCGAAGTCTCCTCCGAGAAACACTTGCAAGAAGCCTTCGACCAGATCTCCGAAGAGTTACGGTCCGAATACACTATTGGATACTATCCGACGAATTCCACGCGCGACGGCACGTTCCGCAAAATCAAACTGGAAACCGCCGACAAGGATTTGAAAGTGCTTGCCCGCAAAGGATATTACGCCCCCAAAGGCTAGTAGCCCCCAAAAGCTAGAAGCCAAGACAGGTTCTTAGACCTCGCTCGGCTTGCGCTTGTGCCATTCCGTCGCTTGCTCGTACGCATGCGCCAGGCTTAGCACCGCCGCTTCGCCTCCCACCGGACCCGTGAGTTGCATGCCAATCGGCAGGCCGCTCTTGCCGAACCCGCAGGGAATGGAGATCGTCGGTAATCCCAATATGTTGAACGGCCGCGTATTGCGCAGCATCAAGAGTTCCCTGGCGCGCATCTTGTCCGGCTCGCCGAGCAATTCCGAAATCTTGCTTGGCGGTACGAAAGAAGTCGGCGTCACCAGAACGTCCGCGGTCTCGAAAATCTTTGGCGTTGCCCGCCGCACCTGCTCGAGTTGTCGGCGTGCCGCAATGTAGGCGCTCGCGCTCACCTCCGCCCCCGCGCGAATCCTCCTCAAAGTCTCCGGGTGGTAAAGCTCCGGATTCTTCTTGACGTTTTCTTCGTGATAGGCGTATGCCTCCGCAGTGAGAACGGTTCCGGCAAATTCGCCGCCGGTGGGGATTTCGATATCTTGCTGGCTCACCGTAAGTCTTCCAAGTACGCCAAGAGCTGTTGTTATGGCCTCCCGAATTTCCGGATGCAGTTCTTCGTAAAAATAAACCCGCGGAATCCCCAGATGAAAACTCGCCTTGTGCTCGAGCGCGGCGGCAAAGTCGGGTACCGGCGCGTTCGCACTCGTCACATCTTCCGGGTCGTATCCCGCAAGCGTCTGCAACATCAGCGCTGCATCGCGCACCGTCCGCGTCATCGGGCCCATATGATCCTGTGACCACGACAGCGGTATGACACCGCGCGTGCTGACGCG
>JAWOLO010000036.1:0-2567 GCA_033853375.1 Terriglobia bacterium | reverse complement strand
ACAATCGAACCGAGCACGACGGTAATTTTCACGCGGCCTCGCGGATTGCACTTGCACCAGGCGGGCGTTCTGCCGGGCGAACTGTTGCCCGCTTCGCTCTTTGACGTGGCGATGGTTGCGTATCAGGTGGATTTCAACGCGCTGAAGCATCCGCTTTGTATCTACATTCCAAAATCGGAGTCGGCGGACGAAGCGCTGTGGTGGCGCGACCTGTTCCAGATGATTGCACGCATGAAAGGCCTCCCAAAGGGCGCCATCAAGTGCATGGCGCTGGTGGAATCGCATCCGCTGGCGTTTCAAATGGAAGAATTCGCCTGGCACTTGCGAGACCATATTTTGGGCTTGAACCTTGGCCGCTGGGACTACATGGCCAGCCTGATTCACTTCAATCTGGAAAATCCCGAGTGGGTGCTGCCGGATCGCAACACGATTCCGCACAATGTGGCCTTCTTTCAAAACTTGCGCAACCTCATGCCGGAAATTTGCCACAAGCACGGAATGCTGGCGATTGGCGGAATGACCGCGCTGTATCCAAGCCGCGAAGATGCAGAGCTGAACGCACGCGCCCTGAAAGTGCTAGCCGAAGACAAGAAGAACGAAGCCAATTCCTTAATGGATGGAGCGTGGACAGGCCATCCCGACCAGAATGAAATTGCGGTAAGCCAGTTCCCTGCTCCGAACCAATTACAGGCGCGACCGGCAAATGCGAATCCCCATCCGGATTTGCGGCCGCTTCCTACCGGCGTGGGCAAGTGTACCCTGGCGGGGACACGCGCCGCGATTCGAACCGTGATTCGCTATCGCAACGGTGTGCTCAATGGAAAAGGTGCGAGCTTGCTCGATGGCTACATGGAAGACCTGGCTACAGACCGCATTTACCGCTTGATGATTGCGCAACGCATGCGACATTCGCGCCAAGCGGAAATCCTTGACGACAACGGCGTCCCTGTGCCACACACGCCGGAATTGATCCGCAAGCTGTTCGACGAGGAACTCGACCGCCTGCTGCGCGAAATCGCAGAGAACGACGATCCCGATGCCGCAACAACGCTGCGGGATGCGCGCGGAATTAGTGAGGAGATGATTCGTCGCGAGGAGTTCGATCCGCGGTGAGCGAAGTTCTCTTCCGTTTGTGATTTGGTTTGGGTTTGCAGTTCGGGTTCGCGGTTACGTGCTAGTTCCTGAAAATGGGTACCCGGGTAGCAGGGGCGGAAACACCTCCGTCCGTGCAGCGTTGAAGTGTTTTCAATTTCGATTAGCGGTCTGAGGGAAATTCAAAAAGCAGGGAGAAGGTCAATGTCAGCAAATGGAACCAACGGGGCCAACAGGAAAAGCAATGGGACTAATGGAAACGGGAAAACACATCTGCCCGTAAATCACTGGACGAACGATCCCCGCTGGTCCGGAATCACGCGGCCGTATTCGTACTCGGATGTATTGCGGTTGCGCGGCTCGATCCAGATCGAGTACACGCTGGCTCGGCTGGGAGCGGAAAGGCTCTGGAACTTAATGCACACGGAGCCGTACGTTCCAGCACTCGGCGCCATCACCGGTAATCAGGCCATCGAAATGGTCCAGGCCGGGTTGAAAGCGATTTACGGCAGCGGCTGGCAAGTAGCTGCGGACAACAACACGGCCGGTGACGTCTATCCCGATCAATCTCTCTATCCGTGCGACTCTGCCCCAAACCTAGTGAAGCGCATCAACCGGGCGTTGCTTCGCGCCGATCAAATTGAATCGGCCGAAGGCAAGAAATCCGGAACCTGTTGGTTTGCTCCGATTGTAGCTGACGCGGAAGCCGGCTTTGGCGGTTCGCTGAACGCTTACGAATTGATGAAGGCCATGATCGAAGCGGGCGCTGCTGCAGTGCACTTCGAGGATCAGCTTTCTTCCGCAAAGAAGTGCGGACACTTGGGCGGAAAAGTCGTGGTGCCCACACGCGAATTTGTGGAGAAGCTAATCGCTGCGCGCCTGGCAGCAGACGTTTGCGGCGTGCCCACGATTCTCATCGCGCGCACGGATGCCAATTCGGCGGGCTTGTTGCTTTCCGACGCCGATCCGCGCGACCGCGAATTCATTTACGGTGAGCGCACGCCCGAAGGCTTCTATCAATTTTGCGGCGGGATTGACGCCGCGATTGCGCGCGGGTTGGCCTACGCACCTTACGCCGACATGATTTGGTGCGAGACTTCGACGCCGGATCTTGCCGAGGCAAAGAAATTCGCCGACGCCATTCACGCGAAATTCCCTGGCAAACTGCTGGCGTACAACTGCTCGCCGTCGTTCAACTGGAAAAAGAAGCTGGATGACGTAACGATTGCGAACTTCCAGCAAGAGCTGGGAAAAATGGGCTACAAGTTCCAGTTCGTAACGCTGGCGGGCTTCCACGCGCTGAATATGTCGATGTTCCACCTCGCACGCGGCTATGCACAAAGCGGCATGACCGCGTACTCGAAGCTGCAGCAGGAAGAGTTTGCCGCCCAAGAACTCGGGTATCGCGCCGTGACGCATCAGAAGTTCGTCGGCACCGGCTACTTCGACGAAATCGCGCAAGTGATTTCCGGCGG
>JAWOLO010000035.1:0-3345 GCA_033853375.1 Terriglobia bacterium | reverse complement strand
GCCGGGTCTACGCAGAGCACCTGGGCGTCTGACTTTGCGTCGACGAGACAGGGATAGCCGTCGCACGTATCGCAGCGGATGCATTTGCTGGCATGAGGATTTTGTTCGTCGATTTGCAAGCCGAGCGGCGTATGAAAGGGTTGCAGTCCGAGCCGCTCGAAATCGTCGCTCAGCTGCTGTATGCGCGGCTCATGACTGATAGGAGGATGCGGATACGGACCACTGGCACGAGGTTCCGTGGGGTCTTCACCACGTTTGCCATGAACGTGGTAGAGGCGCTCGGCCTTCAAGTAATACGGTTCGAGATCCTCATAGGAAATTGGCCAGGCCGGTGAAAGGCCATCGAAATGGCGAATTTCGCCAAAATCTTCCTTGCGCAACCGGAAGAGAGCGGCGCCGTAGAACTTCGTGTTTCCACCGACGCAGTAGTTCGTGTGCGGATGAAGAGGCTTTCCGTTCTTGTCAAGCCATTGTTCCTTCGTCTGATACCTGCCTTCGACGTTGACGGCTTGCGAGTCCCAGTTGGCTTTTTCGCGCCGAACATAGTCGCCGCGCTCAAGAATCAGAATGCTCTTTCCCGTCGAAGCCAGTGCGTAGGCAAGCGTCCCGCCTCCTGCGCCGGTTCCGATGATGATCACGTCATAGTGTTGATTGGGGGCCATGTTTCCTGCCTCTCCCTCCGGATCACGATTCAATTGTTTTGCAGCTCCATGTACCGGCATCGAAAGATGCAACGCGTATTGTTGTTGTGAAGGAGCTTGGCGCAATACACGGCTTGAACAGAGCGCGCACGCAAATACAGTTCAGCGGCGGCCATCATGGCGAGGAGGGGCGCCGTGAAGTAAATCCAAAGCGCATGAAACGCATGAGCCGGAATCGCAGAGCCTAACGTTCGTGCCGGGTTCATGCTCATCCCGGAGAACGGTGCCTCGAACGTTATATAGGTGGCAACGAGCGCTGCTGCGAAATAGGGAGTGAACCGCGAGAAGGTCTTGTGATTCGAAGCGAGAAGGACCGTGGTCGCGAGAAGGAAAGAGATTAAGAGTTCTGCCGCGAATGCAGCGCTTGAGCCCCATACGCCTGGCGCTGTAGCAGCAAAATTGACATTGGGGTGGGCAAGCGGCGGCCCAATCACCAGAGAAGAAAAGACAACTCCAGCTAGCCCGCCCGCAAATTGGAAGAGGATGTAGAAAACGCCATCCCAAAGTTCGACCTTTCCTAAACGAAGGAACATCACTGTCATTGCAGGATTCATATGCGCGCCCGATCGCTTCCCCCAAGCTGAGTGGATGAGCAGAAGCAGCGTCAGCGCCATGGCTATGCCGCTGAGAGCGCGGCGAAGGAGCGAGTTAGTGAGGAGATAGTTGACGGGCGAACCCGGGTAATCCAGAACGGTTGTGAAGACACAAGCAGAAATCATGAAAGTACCTAGCTCGGCCGATTCCATCAGGTATTCTGGCCAATGAGTTTTGAGGGCGGCACTAGCTGTAAATCGATCGGCACCCATGCCTCGGCGGACGCCATTCAGAGAGGGTGTGCTAGCAATTTCGGCGGTGGCTGACAAAAGGTGACTCTCGTTCATGCGGCATGGGATTCGGAAGGCCGTAAGAAGTGACAGCCTCGAGGAAAATTTCCGCATACCGACTGGAAATAATTTTGAAAAATCTTGCGACCGAGATTTGCGAGTAGCATCCGATAGTCATTCAGTTGGGTTTCTCGGAAGACATTGGTTTAGATCAAGTTGTTGTGGCCACACAGGGAAGAGCATGATTTGAAATCTGGGCTCATGCTAAATTCAATGGAGCGTTGGATTTAAGTCCTGAATGGTTTCAATGAGCACGCCAAAACTCAATTTGGATACCAGTGAAGGGGAACTAATTCAGAGAGTCTGCCAGGGGGACAAGGAAGCGTTTTATCATCTTGTCCAGCCCTGTGAGCGCGGTGTATTCACGGCCGCGATGTCCATTCTCAACAACGCCCAAGACGCAGAAGAGGTCGCCCAAGAGGCGGTTTTGAAGGCCTTTACAGCTTTGCCTCGTTTCCGTGGGGAATCCAAATTCAGTACCTGGCTGATCCAGATCACCATTAACGAAGCCCGCCTGAAACTCCGCAAAGATCGCAGACACTTGTATGAGTCCCTCGACGAACACCAGACTGATGGGGAAGGAGAGTATTTCCCCAAAGATTTTGCCGATTGGCGTGAGATTCCTTCCGAGCAGCTGCAGCGCACGGAATTACGGAATGCCCTCAAAAGGGCTTTGGATTCGCTACCCTCTAAGTACCGGGAAGTGCTTATACTTAGGGACGTCCAACACCTGAGCATCCAGGAAACGGCTCAGGTTCTGGGGATAAGGGAAGGAAGCGTGAAGACCCGGTTGCTCCGGGCCCGCCTCCAGATGCGTGACGCCTTGACGCCGGGGATTGACGGAAGCTGGAGCAGCGGCAAGCAAGAATTTGAAAAAGTGAGGCCGTGGTAGGGCTCGAATATGCGGTGAAACTTAATGGGGCCCGGGGTATCAGATGAAAGTGATTGAAATAAGCTGCCTTGAAGTATGGAGGGAGATCTCCAACTATTTGGATGGAGAGGTCGATACTGAGTTGCGCGCACGAATGGAGGCGCACTTCAGGGCATGCTCCCATTGCAAGGCGGTTTTAGACGGCACAAGAAATGTCGTGAAGCTGGTTGGGGACGGGGTGGCGTATCAGGTGCCGGAAGGATTCAGCAAACGGCTCTACGACAAGATCAAAGGCAAATAGATTCACCTCTTGCGGAATTGTCAGTCTTCGCTGTTCGTATCTCTCAATTTGATGAAATCTCTTGCGGTTCCTTGCTGAGGAACCAGTGAGAAGCATAACCGTTTAACTCTTCTCGAACATCTCCGTTGCTGATGTGCAGTGAAATCTTCCAATCTCCATTGGAATTTTTGTTCCATAACTCGAAATAGCGCTGACGCTTGCGTGTCTCGGCTCCGCCGTTCTTGCACTCAAAAGTGAACTCATGCCAGCCATAGTCGTAGGCCGTGTCTCCCAGAATGACGATGTCGATGATGATGGGAGAAAGCCTGACAGAGTATTCCGCGAAGAGCGCGGAAGCCTGGTCCCGCAGCCTTGAGATTGCCTCCGCTCCATATTTGCTCGGCCCGCCTTCGGTCATGTCCGTAAACCCATCGGCGTTAAAGACCTCCAACAGCCTTTCCACGTCTCCAGTGTTATAGGCTTCACGGAACTCCGTTTTGGCCAAGTTGATTCTGTAGATGTCATCCATTGAGTTTCACCCCCCGGCTGCGTCGGCGAACGTCGCCCATGGTCGCCTATAGCCTATTCCCTATGGACAATGGATGCGCC
>JAWOLO010000034.1:0-37276 GCA_033853375.1 Terriglobia bacterium | reverse complement strand
GCAACATCTACAATCAGATTGCGGTCGACACGCTGGGCCAAAGCGGCCAACCGAGGCTGCGCGAGCAATTCGTCCACTGAAGGAATCTGCCGCAGCAGCTCCGACTGTTCCGCTGAAATCGTGCGTTTGCTGTGGGACGCCATGCGAACATTTCAGCACAGACGAGCCTGACCAGCAACGGGGGTCGGACCTTTAGGTCCAACATTCAAGCCAGAAGCGTCAATGGGCTTTAGCCCCTGAGGAGCTGACTTTTCCTGCTCTCCCGCCGTATCGGATTCGAAGCACCGTTTCGTCCCTCTTGTTGACGCTTTTAGCATATCCCCCTAGCATAGAGGTTCCGGAGATTCCAGCACGACATGGCGACCATTGACGAAGATCTGGGTCAGATCGAGAAGGACATCCGTCAGCTGAAGATCGAATACGACCAGTATTTCGGCGGCGGGCGGAAGAAACCGCCCACCGAAATTGAATGGCGCATCGATCTTTTGATTAAGCGCTACAACGAGCGCGGCGGCGAGCTAAAGTCTCACCAGCGTTTCCGCTTCAACAACCTCACGCAGACTTACGCCAAATACAAGGACATTTTCCGCAAGAAAACCAAGCAGAAAGAAGAAGGCACCATCCAGCGGCATTTCGGCGCGGCCGCGAAACAGATTGAAGCCGCGCGCGCCAGAGAACAAGCGAAGGAAGTGGCCGTTGCCGCCGCAGCGGGAAACGCCAAGGCCTTCCGCATGGTTTGCTCGCAACCCGAAAGCGAGCCAGACAAAGTCGAAAAGCTGTACGAAGCGTTTTTGCAAGCGAAGCAGCTGGCTGGTGAACACACCGGAAGGCTCTCCCGGTCCAGCTTCAATCAATTCGTGCAGAAAAAAACCAAAGAATTGCAGAAGCAGAAAAACTGCAAGGACGTGGAATACGTCGTCGAAACCGTCGACGGCCAGGTCAAACTCAAAGCCCTCGTGAAATCCTGAGCAGCTAAGAATCCTCAGCATGCAGTCTTTAGTTTGAAAATATCCTTTCCAGTTTTGTTTCACCAAAAAGTTTTACTTCGCTCCAACTGATCAGTTTTCACATTTCCGCTTCCCCTGTTTTCCACACGATCATGCTTTCGCAAACCGTGCCAGACGCTTACACTGTTCTGCTTCCATTGCGGAGGGATTCATGGCGGTAGAGCGCGCGCTCATCAGCGTTTTCGACAAAACAGGAATCGTCGCATTTGCCAAGCGGCTAGCGGCGCTGAAAATCGAAATCCTCTCAACGGGCGGCACTGCCAAACTGCTCCGCGAAAACGGAGTCGCGGTGCGCGACGTTTCCGATTTCACTGGCTGGCCCGAAATGCTCGGCGGGCGCGTCAAAACGCTGCACCCCAAAGTGCACGGTGGCTTGCTCTTCCGCCGCAAGCATGCAGACGACCAGAAGCAAGCGAAGGAGCATGGCATTTCGTCCATCGATTTGGTCGTCGTCAATCTGTATCCCTTCGAAGCTACGGCCGCGAAAGCCGGACTGTCCGCGGAAGACCTCATCGAAAACATCGACATCGGCGGGCCCACGATGCTGCGTTCGGCCGCAAAGAATTTCGAAAGTGTAACCGTGGTGACTGATCCCGCGGATTTCGAACAGGTAGCCAAAGAAATCGAGAGCGCCGGCGACACCACGCTCGAAACGCGGTTGGAACTCGCGCGAAAAGTCTTTGCTACCACCTCGCGCTACGACGGTTTAATCACCATGGAATTGGAGCGGTTGAGGGCGGCGCGCGTGAACGTAGAACTGCAAACCAAGCCAATGCTGCCCGAGCGCGTGCATCTCGCGCTGCGAAAACAACAGGAATTGCGCTACGGCGAAAATCCGCACCAAGCCGCGGCGTTGTATATTCCTGCAGGCCGCGCGCCGGAAGGATTAGCCGCCGCGAAGCAGTTCCAGGGCAAAGAACTCTCCTACAACAATTTCGTCGATCTGGAAGCGGCGCGGAGCCTCGCCGCGGAATTCAAGAATCCCGCCGCCGTCATCATCAAGCACAACAATCCCTGCGGCACGGCGGAACAAGCCACGCTGCGCGACGCGTATTTGAAGGCGCTGGCGTGCGATCCGGTCTCGGCTTTTGGCGGCGTTCTCGCCTTCAATCGCGAAGTGGATGCGGCCACGGCGGAAGAAGTGGCCAAGCTTTTCGCTGAATGCATCGCGGCGCCGGGATTCGCGCCCCGCGCAAAAGAGATTTTTGCCGCGAAGAAGAATCTCCGTTTGCTGGAACTTCCACCTGGCGGGCTGGAGCCGGAGCGCGAGTTACAACTGAAACGCATCCTTGGCGGGATGCTTGCGCAGCAGCCGGACACCGGCGAACTCAATGATAGCGAACTTCGTACGGTAACGAAGCGCGTACCTTCACTGGAAGAAATGCACACCATGCGCTTCGCTTGGAAAGTCGCGAAGCACGTCAAGTCGAACGCCATCGTCTTCGCGAAAGAGGGCGCAACAGTCGGCGTCGGCGCGGGGCAGATGAGCCGCGTCGATTCCGTGAAAATCGCGGTGATGAAGGCGCAAGCGCCGCTGGCGGGAAGCGTGGTGGCTTCCGACGCTTTCTTCCCATTTCCTGATGGCGTGGAGGAAGCCGCAAAAGCCGGCGCGACCGCCGTCATTCAACCGGGCGGTTCAGTTCGCGACCCGGAGGTCATCGCCGTTGCGGACCGCCTTGGCCTCGCAATGGTGTTCACCGGCATGCGCCACTTCCTGCACTGAGAGGCGGTGAGTGTCCGCCAGTCCTTACATCTCCGCACGCGTGCCGCAAAACCCGCGGCACGGATGCGGAGCACTAAGGTAGCTTGGCTCCGTGTCCGGTCAGGTAGGTCACGGCTAAAGCCGTGACCTACAAAAGCGAGCGACTCGTGGCTCGTGACTGGTGGAAGAAGATCGTCGGATCAGCCGTACCAATATGGTTTACGCGTCTATCAGGAACCGTATGTGACCTCTGCGCCCTCTATGGTGAAATCTTCAGTGTGTGATTGCTGATGATCGAGACGCAACTTATTGCGTCTCCTCTCGACTATAACTGTCGACTGTCGACCTTTTTTCTGCGGAGATTATGATGCAATACGATTTGCCCGACACTATCGCGCTTCTTGCCCGCACGCCTGCTACTCTCGATGCGTTTCTGCGCAATCTGCCGGAAAGTTGGACGCGCTCCAACGAAGGAGAGAAGACCTGGAGCGCCTTTGACATCGTTGGTCACCTGATTCATGGTGAACGCACCGATTGGATGCCCCGTGCGCGAATGATTCTGCAATTTGGTGAAAGCAAGCCGTTTGAGCCCTTCGATCGGTGGGCGCAGGAACGCGAGAGCCAAGGCAAATCGCTCGCCCAGTTACTGGATGAGTTCACGCGCTTGCGTGCAGAAAACCTGGACCAACTGCGCGCCTTGAACCTCGGGCAGAAAGACCTCGATCGCCGCGGACGCCATCCCGCCCTCGGCGCAGTCACTCTGTCGCAGTTGCTGGCCGCCTGGGTTGTTCATGACTTGACGCATCTCCACCAAATCTCGCGCGTCATGGCTCACCAATACCGGGAAGCTGTTGGCCCGTGGAGCAAATTCCTCGGCGTGCTGCACTGCACTGGCCACAGTTCTTCGTAATCAGGCTTTCGAGCTGTGGAGGGTGTGCCGAATCGCTCGGCGCCTCCCCTGTGTTTTTGTATAGGTGTTCATTCTAAAGGAGTTAGCATTTTCGTAAGTCGTTTAGAGGCGGCAATTTGTTTTGGGGTGAGGCTCTCATGAACCAGACGAGCAATTCCGCTTCAACAAGGCAATTCACTTTTTCCTTTCCTTCGTAGACTGAAACCAGATTAAGGATAATTGACAAGCAGGGTTCGTTAGAGTCTCCGCAAAGATCGCCACTGGTAGGGATAGAAACTTGCGCTTGAGCTACCTTGCCTAAGGTCTTGTATCGCCGGGGAGCTTTGCCGTCACTGCACTCTTGTCCTCTACCGGTGAGTTATCCCGGGTCAAATAGAAGATAAAAGGCGTGATCTGGAAGGGCATCTTCTCTCCTTCAGCCACGAAGCCCACGGGCTTGGATTTGAGCATCCGCAACTGATCGTTCCACGGGTCGACTTTGATGCGCCCTCCGAGGGGCAGCGCCGCGATGCCATTGGACTTCGGCTTCTCATCGGATTCGGCGGGGACCGCGCTCGACGCGACGGTCCAGTCTGTCGGAACCCTGTCTCCCAGGTGCGGGCTTATTAGTTCAGGGATTTCCTTCGAGCGTTTCATGAGCGCTTCGAGGAAAAGCCGCGCGGTGCCCAACTGCTCCTTATACGGTGAGTTCGCAAGCAGTTCCATCCCCTTTTGGCTCGCAGATTGTTCCTCTTCCGGCGTCCGGGCAAAATCAAAGTGGCGGAACGTCTCCTTCTCGTCGAACCGCAGGCTGTCGAAGAATCCAAATTCGCTGTCTATGCGATGTGCCAGTAGGACGTGACCGAGTTCGTGCGCCAAGATGGTCGCAAGGCTGGCTTCGTCAGGAAGCACATCGACCAAGCCACGGCTCAAAACGATGGTGTGCCCCATGGTGAAGGACTCGAGCGTTGAAGTCATCAGGATGCGACAACGAACTTCCGGCTGGATGTCCAGACCGTTGCTCACTTCCAGGTTGTTGATCACAGCCTCCAGCACTTTATCCACATCGCCACGCGGCGCCAGCAAGCCCTGACGCTCCAAATGGTCTATCACGTTGGTTTCCGCCTGCCGGTTCCAATAACGCTCTGCCTGAACTGGCGAATAGTCGTTGGCGGCGTCCGTCTGGTCCACTACCGGCGTCGGGGACTCAATCAGCACTGTATTTAGCTCTTGTTCATGCTGAGCGTACCCAAGGTTGTAGCCCCAAAGCCGCGTCTGTGCGCGGAAGGGCTTGAATGCCATTCTCTTGGTCTTTGGGTCATTCACATCACCCTCTGCGGAGTACACGAAGGCCGGCAGCCACAGGTTTTTCCCCACATTGATTCGCCAGCTATCGAAATTGAAGTAGTTGCTGGTCAGTGAGTACCCTCCGTAGGCGCCGTTAAAGCGCACGATGTGATAATCCTGATCCTCCACCCAGATGCGTCCTACAAACCGCCCTTTGCCTGAATTCGGCAATGGCTCGACGTCAAAGACCAGACAACGGACTTCCCCTAAGAACTCGCGGCGGAGATACTCAATGTTGTAATGCTGGCGGTCGAAACCGTTCGTGTCCAGGTAGATCATCTGAAGGAAGCCGCGCGGTACGAACTCCGTGGAGAAGAATCCTCGCATGCCTGCCAACAACTTGTGCTTCAAACCGACGCTGCGCTCCAGCGGCTCAAGCTCCACTCCCTTCGCTAACTCGGCCCGGCCAAGAAAGTACTTGTCGCCGTTCGGAACGGCTTCTGCCTCTTTATCTGTCCGTAGATACTGAATGTAAGTCTCGACTAGGGGTGAATACTGGCGAAGTAATTGTATCTCCGCCCGCTCCTGCGCCACGATTTTGTCTACAACTTTGTTCGTGCTTTCGAGTTGCTGAGCGCTTGCGCTTAGCGGCATCGCACAAAGCGCCAGCGCCGCTGACAGGATCTTGATGCTGCGCACTACGCCTTCTGACTTTCCTTGCAGCTTGGAGATAGGACTGCGTATCGTCACATCATTGCCTTGATTCTATTGGGCGCTATGGCCGGTACCTGTCATAAGTGGATGCGAAACTGTAGGCCCCTGGTTGCTAGGCGGATGGATGGGAGCCCCGAATTGCTACCAAGACGGCGTGACCCCACGGTTTTCAAGAAAAATCCTGTAATCTCAAAAAAGTCGCGCACCCAGTCAATTCACTTGGCTGGTGGCCGGCGAATCGGAGAGGTTCCTCTCAGCGAGGACTTATCTCGTTTTCCCTGCTGGGTTAACCGGGAACTTGGGTAAGTGGTATCTACTGTATTTTCGTGTTAGCGAAGAGGCGCAAAGCGCTCGGGCGGATGTCTATGTTTGGTGGCCTGCTCGTAGGCGTAAGCAAAGCGGATTAGCATCGGTTCGCTGAACGCTCTGCCGAGAATCGTCAATCCTGCCGGGAGCGAGCCATACGTAAATCCCATGGGCACGGTGATTGCAGGAAAGCCCGTCTGCGGGGAAAGGATTTGACTGTTGTCCCCCGCAGGGCTTTTTAGATCACCCAGCTTGCGTGGCGGATTGCTCCAGGTGGGATAGATTACCGCGTCCAGCTTGTCTTTATCCATGGCCTTTAGAACCGCCTCTCGAAACGCGATCTTGGGCTCGTCGTGGTAAATGTCGGGGCAAGGCGATCTTCGCTCTCCCTTTGCAGGTATGGGGTTCACCGCCGCCTTCATCTCCTCTTCGATGTACGGCAGGTACAGCCCGGACTCCACGATTTCCGCGAGGTTATGGTACGGCGCGTTCTTCCCATGCGTGGCCAAATAATGGTCCAAATCCGCTTGAAAATCGCCGCACCAGATGTTTTCGGTCAGCTTGTCGAAATCGGGGATTTCAAAAGGGTCGACGATCTCTGCTCCTTGCGTTTTCAAATCTTTGATCGCTTCTTCTGTCAATGTCTTGATCTGGGAGTCCGTCTTTGGGTCGTCGATATATTTTCGAAAGACGCCGATGCGCGCTCCCCGCAAGCCTTTTCGGTCGAGAAATTTCGTGTAGTCCTCTTCCGCATAGCCTCCCGAAAGTCTTGTAACTGGGTCGGCAAGGTCGTAGCCCGCTACAACTCCCAGAACAGCAGCCGCATCCGCAACCGTTCGCGCCATCGGTCCGCCGATGTCATTGCCCAGAAACAGCGGAATGATTCCATCCCGGCTGGTTAGGCCCATCGTGGGCCGGATGCCAACAAGGCTGTTGTGTGATGACGGTCCTCGAATCGAATTGCCCGTATCCGTTCCCAAGCCCACTTCGCCGAGGCTGGCGGCCACTGCAGCGGCAGTTCCGCCGCTCGATCCGGCGGGTACGCGCTCGAGATCATAGGGATTGCGCGTCGTTCCCGCGATCGAACTCATGGTAACGTACGGACTGAACGCCCATTCCGCCATGTTGGATTTCGCCAATATGATCGCTCCCGCGTCGCGCAGCCTCTTGACCATGAACGCATCCTCCGCTGGCACAAACCCTTTCATCGCCAGCGAGCCGCCCGTGGTCTGCAAACCCTTCGTATCGTAGTTGTCTTTTACGATCACTGCGATCCCATGCAGCGGCCGCAGCTTGTGGGTTCGCGCATACTCCTGATCGAGATTGTCCGCGTCCGCCGGCGCCTCGGGATTGATCACAATGATGGCATTCAGCCGCGTCGATTGATCATATTTGCGGATGCGCTTGATATACTCCTCGACCAACTGGCGGCAGGTCACTTTTCCGGAGCGAATCGCTTCCCGTGTTTCCGCGATGGTGGTTTCCGTTACTTCAAACTTGGTTTTGTTTCCTGCGGCAGTTTGCGCCCGCGTTCCGGGGATCGATAAGGCCGCCGTCAGAAGAAAGTACGCGCTCTTCAAGAATGGGTTCCGATTCATCCGCCCCCTCTGTGGTGTTCGCCAATCCTTGGGTTGGAAATGAATTTACCATGATCGCACGCTGGACCCCGATTCGTCGGCAAACCGGAAAAGTGGCTCATGGCTGCTTTAAGTTACAGATTTTTCCGTTTAGCGAGACTTAGCCAATGGAAGCGAGAAAATATTGGATGGTATGCATCGCGCGATGGCGCTCCACTTCTATGTGTCGACCCGCAGGGCGTTTTTGATAATGTAGAGAGCGAATAGAGAAATTGTTTCGTGGCATGAATCCAGCCCGGCTTTTCACTCCGTTCTTGTACGGTGTCTACGAGGAACGTACATGATTTTCTCGACGAGGCGGGATTTCTTGAAGACCGTGGGTGCGGCAATGATGGCCTCGTCTTCCGAGGCAGCCGCGATTGCGCGCACGATGGGATCGAGCGGCGTGGTTCCACTCGCAAATGTCTTCACCAACCGTTCACCGTTGGCAAGGAATGCCTTTTATCCTTTGCCCCTGACTTCCGTTCGCCCCAAGGGATGGCTTCTCGAGCAACTGCAAATTCAGGCGCGCGGGCTGACGGGCCACCTGGACGAATTTTGGCCGGATGTGGGTCCCCAGAGCGGGTGGCTCGGCGGCGATGGCGAGTCCTGGGAGCGGGGCCCGTATTTCTTGGACGGACTCGTACCCCTTGCGCATCTTCTTCAAGACGCAAGACTGGTCGCGAAGGCCAACAATTGGGTGGACTGGACGCTAAACAATCAGCAAGCCAATGGCATGATCGGCCCGGCGAAAAACGATGATTGGTGGCCGCGCATGGTGATGCTCAAAGTGTTGACGCAGCATCAGGAGGCGACGGGAGATCCGCGCGTGATACCGGTCATGCAGCGTTATTTTGCCTACCAGCTTCGCGAACTTCCCGGCCGTCCTTTGCGCGATTGGGGGAAATACCGATGGCAGGATGAAGCGCTAAGTGTAGTTTGGCTCTACAACCGCACTGGCGACGCGGATCTGCTCAAGCTCGCCGAACTCTTGCACCAGCAGGGATACGAGTGGAGAAAAGGATTCGAGAGTTTTGAGTTCCAGCAAAAATGCGATCCAAAGGATCTGGGGCTCACGGAAGGCAAGCTTCCGGACCGGGCGATGCAATCCCACGGCGTAAACAACGCCATGGGTCTCAAGTCCTCAGCGGTATGGTGGCTTTTCTCGCGAAACGAAGCGGATCGCAGCGGAGTCGAACGCCAACTGTCAACCTTAGATAGGTATCACGGCATGCCGACGGGCATGTTCAGCGCGGACGAGCATTTGGCCGGAAGAAATCCATCTCAAGGCGTCGAGCTTTGCGCGGTTGTTGAAAACATGTTCTCACTGGAACAGGCGATGGCAGTTCTGGGAAGCGCGCCGCTCGGCGATCGCCTCGAGAAGATCGCATATAACGCCCTGCCCGGCGCGATAACAGACGACATGTGGGCTCATCAGTACGACCAGGAGCCGAACCAAATCGAATGCACATTGGCCCCGCGGCCATGGACTACAAACGGTCCGGAATCGAATCTCTACGGGCTGGAGCCGAACTTTGGCTGCTGCACGGCGAACATGCACCAGGGCTGGCCAAAATTCACGGCAAACCTGTGGATGGCCGGGGCCGAAGGCGGCATTGCCGCCATGGCGTACGCGCCATGCGAACTCCGGACGCGAATCGGCGGAGTCCCGCTAACGGTGGAAGAAGAGACACAATATCCCTTCGATGGCGCCATCCGATTGAAGGTTCACCCTGCGAAGGGGCTGAAATTTCCGCTCGCTCTGCGTATTCCGGGCTGGGCCCAAGGGGCGGCCGTAATGGTGAATGGGAAAGCTATCGAATCGTCGCTTCCGGGCGAATTTACTATCGTGTCCAGGGAATGGAAACCTGCGGACGTAGTTGACCTGATGTTTCCCATGAAGGCGTCCATTCTGCCGTGGGACAAAAACGCAGTGGTCCTCGAGCGCGGGCCCATTGTCTTCTCTCTGGGCATCGAGACGGAGTGGCGAAAACTGAGAACTCGCGGCATGACCGCGGATTGGGAGGCAAGGCCGAAGTCGGCTTGGAATTATGGACTGCAGGCAGATGGGGGCAACGCGACTTGCATCGAAAGAGCTCAGACAGGCAAAGCGGGAAACAGCATATTCAGCTTAGAAGGGACTCCCGTGAAAATTGAAGTTCAGGGGAGAAAGGTTCCAGCGTGGAAAGCCGAAAATGGCGTAGCTGGAAAGCTGCCATCGAGTCCGCTAGCGAGCGGGGAGCCAATCGAAAAGCTGACTCTGGTCCCTTATGGTGCAGCAAAGTTGCGGATCACGGTATTCCCTGGGATCAGCCGGCAACAGAGCTAAAGTCGCGACGCCGCCCCTTTAGAAACGAATGCACGCATTCCCGGCAACCCGCCTGTTAGGCTCCTGTTCCGATGTGAGGCAAAGCAGTTTGTCAGATTCCGGGAAATTCAAAAAGGTGGGAAGGAGAGAGGCGCTGGGTAGTCACAAGCGCCTCCTCTACTGCGTCAACGTAAACCGTACCTCACTGGATCACCTCCTTCTCGGCGGGAGCGCCGATATCGACAAGATGTCGAATAGTCTGAGTATAACTCCGGAAAAGCGGGAAGTAGGACGTATTTCGCGGCCAATCAGGATTCACTGGTGACTCGCACCAGGTTCTTGGAAGCAGATTGGGTCTCGACCGCCCGATAACTCGACAAACCCGGAAAAGTTCCTACCAGTATTCAAGCTTGCGGTGACCCCTTAAATTGGCATTGACTCCTTGGTCCCAGGGAACCGTCCGCATAATTCATTCGATTTGTTCCTCAGATAAGCTAGCGGCATGGACTCAGAACACATCAATGAATGAATCCGAGAAAATGCGGCCAAAATCGCGTGCCTACTTTCGTGTCGGCGCGACGTTTGGCTAATCCAATAACGGTTCGTCCTAGGAGAGCCTCATGAGAAGAGTCCCAGGAGTGGTGTTGGCGTCGTGTTTTTTTGCATCCCTGTTTGCAGCAACCGCGGTCCGAACGCGCGCGCAATCGGGCTGCGGCGCCCTCAACGCGGCAAAGGGCGAAGGAAAGTTCACGGGACAAATTTCGGCTGTGCCCGACGGCAGTTCCTTGGAGGTGAGCTACGGCGGTCAGACCGTCCTCGTGCATTACAGCAACTCCGTCACCGTCTGCCAGGGCGGACAGCCTGCCTCCCCTAGCGCTCTCACGCGTGGAGCGAGCGTCTCGGTCTTTGGCCCCATGCGGCGTAACGGCAAAAACATGGAAATCGACGCCGCGAGAATTTTCGTCGCAGGCCCGCCGCAGGCGGCGCGGTCCAGCTCAGAACCCGCGCAGCCAAATCCACAACGAGCGCCGCTGCGCACGACAGGCGAACAGGAGCCGTCGCGCACATCAGGCCAACAGGCGCCGCTGCGCACAATGGGCCAGGGCCTCCCAAACTCGGTCATCCTCCGCGGCGACAGCCATGCGGAAACGATGCAGCGTTTGCACGTGGTGCGCAAGTATGCGCTGGCCGATTTGCGCACCCGCCCGCAAGTGACGTTGGGCGAAGCGCGACTGGACTTCCGGCCGATGCTGAACAACCCGAAAGCGCTTTTCAATTTGGCGCCACGGTTGCACGCGCTGCCGCAGCATGTGGAAGTCCGCGAGGACAGCTCGGAAGTCAGCGAAGTGGAGCAGGGATTGGTGATTCATCATGTCCTGAGCTATCGCATTCTTCCGGGAAAGTGCAGTGATCCGGAGGCAAGGGCGCAGCTTTCTCGCGCCGGGATTGAGTGTTTTGCGCGCGCGCCGATGAGCGATCGCGTTGCGGAATTTGGCAAGCCCGGCAGTCCACGTTATTTCGCCGACTCAGCGAAACGGCAAGCGGCCATCGCGGCCTTCCAGCGCAATAGTGCGTTGGCCGATGCCGACGCGACCAAGCATATTGCGGACTTGAGGAAAGCACTGGCAGATCCAACGCAGCGCGCGGCCATTGCCGCCCAGGTAGGCCAAGCCGAGACCACGCGGATGAGCAGCCTCAGCGATGACCAGCTCAAAGAGGAGATGATCAACTCCGCGGTGCAGCGTTTTGAAGAGACGATGTTTGTGCCAAAGGTTGAGTCCGCCAACTACGCCCACCCGCAGCATACGCTCACCATTGCTGCCAGCCCGGCCGAGGTCGCGGCTGTCCAGCGCCTCTTGCGCGAGGGCGTGCCTGAGCATGGCGGCGGTTTAACCGATTTCCCCAAACTCCTGAAAGTCGTTCCGGCTCGCTCCTTGGCCCTTTCCAACGCCCCTGGTGGCGATAAGGCCGTCGATGTTGACTTGGGTCCGTACTTCTTTCTTACCGGATTCACGGTTAGCCATGATTACGAGTGGCACTGGGGCGCTGAGGTGACCATCAACTGGTGCGTCGTGGGCTGTTCGGACACCTACGGCATCGAGCTGCATGCCGGCTTCAACTACGCATTTGGCTTGCGCTTCCCGATCCAGACCCAATTCAAGTATCACATCCTGGTCCACCCAAATAATTCGGCTGAGGCTAAGTTGACAGCGAATTTCCAGCCGATTCAGGGCACTATCGACGATTTCTTCCAAGCCGGTCTTCCCGGCGAGCAGATGTTCGACGCCAAGGAACTCGTGGCCCAGGTCGGCGCCGAAGCCGGATTCAGCATCAATCTGCCAGGTCTCAGCGTAAACCCCAATTTTCAGAAGGACGTCGATTTCACCGACCTGCTGCAGGGGACGCCCTTTGCGGGTGGCCACTTCCTGCCGCCGGCTCCAGGACAACACGGCCCTGAGGGCCAATTCCTCTTTGACGCCATTGACCTGCTTGGCGGCTTGCTGAACTATGGGGTCGCTGGTGGGCGGCTTGCTCCTGCTGTGGACGTCACTCTTTTCTCCAACAAGTTGCAACTCACCTTGAACGATGAGACCCTGAAACGCCAAACCACTCTTGCTTCAAACCCACAGACGGTGTCACTAGGCGTTGGCCCGAGCAGCGTAGGAAGCGAGAGCCGTTTCAGCGTTGGAAGCCCCGTCTACAACCTTGGGTTTACCTTAACACCGGGCCTCAACCCAAACGTCTGGGTGGATATCTCTGTGTGGTCGAATACGTGGAACTGGCCGATTTGGTTCCCTCAGCTTGCGCTTGATCTTCCACCCCATGGAGCTGATTTCGGATGCCATGCCGATACAACCTGTGTGATTGACTTCGCTGAGGTCTATAACGCAAATACAGGGCAGGTCAACAACTTGGCCAAGGAAGCAGACGTGGCTTACAAGACGCTGACTCATGACAATCGCGGTCCTCAGGACGGGGCGTGTGAACCGCTCGGTGCTCGCTCTCCTGGAGAGGCAGGGAAATACCTTTGCCCTATCAAAGGCGGCATGCTGGGTTTGTGTCAAGCCATGCTCAAGACCGGTTCCGTGGCCAGTTGCGGTGTGTATGTGCCGCCCCAGGTCGACAAAGCGCTGAGGTACAAGGGCTATTGTACCGGCGATAATGGGGCCTATGTCTGCGCGCAGGACATGATGGGCCTGTGCAATACCTATCTCAAGAATCAAGAAATTCTGTCCTGTAAACGAAGATGAAACTCGATTTTCTGTGCAGGAACGATCCGTTTACGCCCTCCTCAAACGTCTTGTAGTAAAGGCTTTAGTGGCAACTTGAGTCCTAACCCCGCTTTCCCGGCTCACGAAATAGCTGCCGCGAGTCACACGTAGGAGTGATTTGCAACACGGCATGAAGCGCTTCGAGGATGAGCTAATAGCAACGGGGGACGCTGAGCTAGCTTAGCTCCAGGGGAACGCGTGAAGACGGAATCCTTCGCTGGATTGAGCGCGCGTCCTGCGTGGCAAGTGAGATGTGCCGAGGCACGTGTACTGAAAACCACGGGGATTTCCAGTCATCTGCAAGCTGCGGTCGATGAATAGCAATCGACCACAACAATCGCTCCCAGCAGAGACTCCGCCTGCGTAGTCCAGGTAGCGCCCGAAACCGGAAGCAAGCGAAAAGAACCTGGACAAGCCCCCAAAAGGGAGACGAACATGAAACAAATCCGAAGGTATATGTTGGCATCTTTTGCGGTGTTAGCACTGACAGGATTTGCAGGCCTGGCGCTTGCGCAGCAAAAGACAGTGGAACACAGACAAACAGGGCCAGCGAAGCTCACAGTGGACACCCGGAATACCACGGTTTCATACATTGAGGGAAACCATCTGGTTGTCAAGCTGGCAGACGGATCGCTCGAAGCCATCCGGATTCCGCCGGGTGAGCGCTTCAACATTGATGGGCAAAAGCTAACCCTGCATGAATTGAAGCCCGGCATGACACTGACTGATGAAATCTATACAACGGAACGACCGATGATGGTCAAGACCGTGGAGATCACGGAAGGAAAGGTCTTTCATGCCAGTCCGCGGCGCCTGGTCATTCACACGAAAGAAGGCGAAGTGGTGGACTACAGAATCCCCGAGTGGGCCACGATCAAAATCAATGGAGAAGAGAGGTCGCTGCACGAATTGAAGCGGGGGCAGACCATCACCGCGACGATCACGACCGAGGAGCCCATGACAGTCCAAGAGCGGGAAAAGAGATCCCATGGGCACCCTCTGGTAACTGAGTCTAAAGCGAGGACAGAAGTTCCAGTCCCAACCAAACCCGAAGTAGCCCGGGCGAAGCCACCAGCAGAGCCTCAGGCACCCCCAACAACGGAGGCTGAGGAGAAGCTGCCGGCAACCGCGAGCAACGCACCGCTGATCGGCTTGGCGGGAATTTTCGCGCTGGCGATCGCAGTAGCACTGAAAGCCTTTCAGAAAGGCTGATCGTCAATTGCCCACGCTGGGCTCGAAAGACGGACACCTTTGGGGGGACAAGGCTTTCGGGCCCAGGTGGTGTGGATCGGATAAATCGACAGCTAAAGCGCATTGGGCTAGGGAACGCCGGAAGCTGAGTTACATCATTGCCTGACGCCTAGACCTATGTGGATCGTTGCATTTCATCGGCGAGTGAAGAGCAAGAACTAGCGAACGTCTATCACAACAAGAGTGATGTCGTCCTGCTGAGCCATCGAGGCGGGTTCCCAAGCGCGTATTTCGGTAAGCAGTCTGTCTGTCAGCTCAGAAGGCGGGCACATCTGGGCGCCGAGAACAACTAGTTCAAGCTGAGAATCCCCGAATGGTTTGCCTTTGGCGTTTTCGGGTTCAATGACCCCATCGGTATAGAGGAGAAGCCGGTCGCCGGGGCAGAGGGGGATGTCGCGAACCGGATAATCGGGCTGAGGCGTCACTCCGAAAACCAAACCATTGCTTTCAATTCGATGCAATGTCCCCCCACGTGACAGGAGCAGAGGGGGATGGCCCGCGGCCGAGTAGCGCGCTTTGTAATTCTGGGTGTCGATAAACAAGTAGGCGGCGGTAACGAACTGATCGGGGGCTTGCCCGGAAAGCAGGCGATTCAAACCTTGCAAAACATCTCCTGGAGAATGGACGGAGGGCATGATGGAGCGCACCGCCATCTTCATCATCGCGGCGATCAGTGCGGCGGGGACGCCGTGTCCGCAAACGTCGGCTACCAAGACACCGAGGCGGTGCTGGTCGACAGGAAGAAAATCGTAAAAGTCGCCCGCCACGGCGGTCATGGGATGGTAAGCGGCGGAGATTCTGAGGTTTTTTATTTCCGGACTGCCACTGGGAAGAATCGAGGTTTGGATCCCGCGGGCGATCGCGAGTTCGTTCTCAATCGATTGCAAGCGCCGCTCATTGGCAGAGATCATCTCCAGGGCTACATATCCAAAGGAAAACAGAAGGGCTGCGAACCCCAGCGTGCCCCAGATAGCCGATGCTGAGCGGCCCAGCGCGCCTAACACGTTCGTAAACAGAGCTTGTATGGCGAAAGCCAGCGTCCCTACAAATAAAACTCCGCTGTTGGGCGCAACCATGAACTTACGCACTAGTTTCGGCACGGCCACGACGGTCACCAGGACCGCGAGCGTGCAAGCGGCAAGGAAGTTGTTGTAGGGCATCAATTTGCCGCTTGTGCCGGTACGGAGGAAGAAGGCAACACCTGACAATGCTATCGCCAGACCAACAAGAGCCATGGCCTGAAGAAAGAAGCGCAGTTTGCCCAGACTTAGCTCCCGCCAGGCGAGCAAGGCGACAACCAAGATGAGATAGCTGGTTACAGTATCGACGTAGGGAAAGCTCGCCTGCATCCAGTGTGGCAGAAGACCTATAGCCTTCAGTGAATAAAGCAGGGGGCGCTCTCCGAACATCGCGCTCCAGATTCCGAGCCAGATAAGGATGCGTACGCCGCTGCGGCGGCGCATCGCCGCGATGACGCAGGCGGCCAGTCCGACAAAGACGAAGACCGCTCCAGTAATGATGTCGGCAACTTGGCCGCGGACCGCTGCTAGAGCTTGATCCTGCAGACACACACCTCCCGGTAGGGCCAAGATATCAGAGTGTCTGCTGGGCCCAAAAGGGGATGCGAGTGGACCGGCGCGACACCGCATGGGAATTGCAAGAGTAGCGAGAAAGAATTCAAATCTGGTGAATCCGCTTCATTGGGCGATGCGATGGCGCTTGTTAGAGCTTAGCACGCGCTCCGAAACCAAAAGTCTGGCTGAGCCCGCTTGACACAGGAGGGTTTCAGCGGTCTACAAAGGCGGAGCTGGACTGGGCGAGAATCCGTAACTCGGAACGTCAGGAGCGGCTGGACTGGCCATTTCGTAAACCAAGCGATTGCCGTCAAGGACGGCATAAGCAATTCGCGCCCTCTCTTTTCCCTGGCCTTCAATTTCCCAATTTCCCCTTCGTTTGATCAATTTCAGTTGACTCCTAGTCCTCCACCATCGATCGACTTCTCCGGGCAACGCGTGCCAGATGTTCTCGTGAGAAACCATTTCAAACAAGTAGTCGAGCAGGCGCTGATACACATTCCGATTTTGCGGGCAAATCAGATAGTCCGGATGAGCGAGGAAACTCATCAGGCCGTTCTTTCGACGAATCAGATCCAATTGCTTCTTCCAAAGGCCGATGGAGTAATCGTTCAGGATATGGAACACCGTGTAGTCCTGGCTTGTGGTTAATGGCAGCTCGAGAATCTTGCCGACAAAGAAGGGGAAGACCGTGCAGCAACCGCCGCGAGTGGGGTCCAAGTGAGCGACGTTGGGCACCGACATGTCATAGGAGAATTCATAGGCTTCGTACCAATCCAGGTTGCGGTACATGGCGCCGGCGCGAAAACCCTTAGCGCCATACCAATGGACATATTCATTGATTTTCCTCGCTCGATGGAGGAACTGTTCTCGATCGCTATATAAGCGGCCGTCGTGATTCAAGTCGTGGATGTTGAATTCAAAGCCGCGATTCCTGATCTCGCGGACGTATTCGGGAGAAACTTCATAACGTTTCTCGGGAATGACTTGGAACGAAGCGCGCAGGCGGCGGAATTCGTCAAGATCCATCAATTGAGAGGTAAAACTGTAGCCTGCACGGGTTTCCACATCATGAGTCAGGATAAGACAATTTGCCGCTCCCTCGGGCCAGAACCAAATGAACGGCATCCTTCGCAGTCCGGACGCTTCCATGATGAACTGCAAAAGCTTTTCGTGGATGGTGTCCACAGTGGAGTCTACTGGCCAAGCCGGAAAGGGCCTCTTCTTCCAGTTGCTGAAATACGTTCTCTGAATGCATCGACGGACCGAGGTTGGCAGGCTATCTCTAACGAAATAATACGCTTTGAGAGCCCACTCTTGCGTGAGCACCTTTTCCCGGGCCGGCATGAGGCTCTTTTCGTAGCGCTCATGACGGAGGTTTTTTATGACCCGCGCGGGGTCCCACGGCAATGGATTCGCTAAGGCTCCGCAGAGCGGCGCCTTTCCAAAGTTTGGGGATACACCGGTTGCGCAAGAGCCAAAACCAACAGCCCCCGGCGCTAATTGAAAGAACCCCTCGTCAGCCGACTGCCTTGCCACCGGAATGTCACGCAGGAGACCTTCCGGCGTGCGATAGTATTCGGAAAGATTCTCAACCATTGGTTCGTTCGACCCCTTTTCCCCCCGCCGCGCGAGCCTTGTCCGAAAAGAGCGCTTCAATACTCTGGGCAGGCTGGCGGCGCACCTGCGTCAGGCAAAAAGCAAGCAAGAGCGAAAATTCGTCCCTCAAGAGGCAACTTTGATCGCATCGTGAATATGTCTTAAGACTGCTTCGAGCGAACGTAAAAGCTTCTGATCGAAAACCGAGTTGAAAGGAACCTTTTGCGGTCGGAATGCCCTTGTCGAACGCTTTGGGTCCCTGAAAATTTGGAAAGGATTTAGCCTTCAGGCGAGAAGCCTAGCAGCGATAAACACAAACAAGATCGAACAACTCTGAGGTGGTCAGCCGGTGGTGCGAATTCAGTGGTGCGGGCAATCGGAACATCAGACACTGCTGGGCTGGAGGGTTAATGAAGCAAACGGCGAGTTTTTGAATTTTGTCAGGGTGATTGCCGTTCAGGATGCCTGGGACATCGTCCGTAGGGTCCGGGGTAACGAGAACAAGGGTAATTGCGAAAACGCAAAGGAAGACCAATGCTATTTGAGCCGCGCGAAACAGAGTTGTGAAGTTCGGTAGCATAGCGTCCTGCATTCGTCTGGCAATCTATTCGCCGTCTTACCGCTTACTTAGGCACGAAAACGAACTTCATCGATTAGCCCGCTTACCGGGCAGTTCGTGCCATAAAAGACTGCGAGGCGCTTAAGCTGCCCGTCAACGTTGGAAGGTAATGCGCTTCCGCATCACTCCAACATGCCCCCATCCCCAGCAGCAGGAGGCCCCCGGCGCTAGATTTTAGTACGTGGTTACCAGCCGTTCCAGCGAAAGTACCTCCAGCTTGGGCAGTAGTCTTGCTGGCATCTATTCCAAGCTTCCCACACGAAAGTCTCTGGTTCTCTAGTCGAGCGACTTGAAAGATGGGCAATCGATATGCCAAACCGGAAAAACAGGTTTTCCCTGGGGCTTCAGCAAGCGAACACGGCGTCTGCTGACTGATAACCGAGATTCAAACTTGTTCTGTGCTGATAAGCTTCCGGATTTGTGAACTTTCTTGCGCAAGAAGACCAGCCGCTTGCGCACGCTAACGCCCAAAATGTTGCTTTTTGGTAGGTCTTGCAACCGAATGAGTTCGATTCGGTATCCGAGGTTGTCCGGAAATGGCTGTTTATGCCTAAGGATAGCGGTGTAACAAGTTTGGGAGAAGAAGATGGCATTGTTTGGGGATTTGGGGGACCGCCGGGAGCTGGAGAAGAAGGCGAAGGCCGAGGGACGGCTGCCGCCGGGGCAGTCGCTGACGCTGAAATGGCCGGTGCTGCACGGCAGCGTGCCCTTTGACGTGACTATTCTGAGTGTGGAACGTCTTAGTCGTTAGCCAGCCTGGCCGGTTGCGGAACAAAGGGCGGAAAAGCACGTATTCACGAGAAGAACGCTGCCCTAGACGCAAGGCAGCCCGGAGAGCCCCGGCTACAATCCGAAGCGGAGGCGTTGGGATGAGCTTCAACCAGTGGGCAAGTACGGCGATTAGCGATCTGAAGTTTGCCTTGCGCACTTTTCGGCGCAGCCCTGGCTATGTGGCCGTCGCGGTGATGACGCTGGCGCTGGGGATCGGTGCGAACACCGCCATTTTCTCGCTCTTGGATCAAATTTTACTGCGCCTGCTACCCGTGAAAAATCCTCAGCAACTAGTTCTGCTCACGATGCGGGGGCACCATTACGGGAGCAATTGGGGCGGGAACGCTATTTCGCACCCCATGTTTCGAGATTTTCAGGCACACAACGAAGTGTTTTCCGGGATGTTTTGCCGGTTTCCGATCCCGGTGAGCCTTACCTTTGGCGGACAGTCGGAACGGGTAAATTCAGAGCTAGTTTCGGGAACCTACTTCAGCGTTCTCGGTGTGAACACCATTCTGGGGCGCGCGTTCACACCGGAGGACGATCGCACTCCTCTCGGGCATCCGCTGGTGATGCTAACGTACGACTATTGGAGGCAACGGTTCGGGGGAGACCCAGGAATTGTGGGGAAGAATCTGATTGTGAACGGCCACAACATGACCGTGGTCGGGGTAGCGCAACCGGGATTTGACGGAGTGGAGCTCGGCTATTCCACGAAAATCTTTATTCCCATCATGGAGCAAGAGTGGATCTTGGTCGGGAATCCGAAAATGCTCACGAACCGGCGCTCGCGCTGGGTGAACGCGTTCGGACGGCTGAAGCCGGGCGTTTCTACGGTGCTGGCCAAAGCGTCGCTGCAGCCATTCATGCATTCGATGTTGGAGATGGAAGTGAAGGAAGCGGCTTTCGCCCACGCTTCGACCTATGACCGCGAGCAATTTCTGAAATGTTGGATGGACGTTTTGCCCGGGTCGCAGGGGCGGTCGTACACGCGGAGGGAGCTCTCGACGCCGCTATGGGTGCTCATGGCCACGACGGGAGTGGTGTTGCTGATTGCGTGCGCGAATCTGGCGAATCTCCTGCTGGCGCGCGCGACGGGTCGGCAAAAAGAAATTGCGGTGCGGCTGGCGATCGGAGCGAGCCGGGGGCGCATCGTCTCCCAACTTCTGACGGAGACGCTTTCGCTTTCTGCGTTGGGCGGGTTTGTGGGATTGGCGATTGCGTTCTGGGCGGACAACGCCCTTATGAGGATCTATTTGCCGGCCGATTCGACCGATCTGAATATTTCTACGCTGCCCGATTTGAGGATTCTGGTTTTCACGTTGGGCGTGACCATTTTGACGGGGATCTTATTTGGACTTGTACCGGCCTTGCAGACGACGCGGCCGGACGTAGGACGCGTTCTGAAAGACGAAGCGGGCGCTGTGCTGGGCGGCGGTCACGCGGGATTAAGGAAAACGCTAGTCGTGGCCCAAGTGGCGCTGTCGCTGTTGTTGCTCATTGGCGCGGGTTTGTTTCTCCGCAGTTTGAAGAACCTGAGCAACCTCGGCCCGGGATTTCCTGTGGAGCGGCTGGTGGGCTTCAACATCGATCCCTCGCTTGGCGGCTACACTCCGGAAAGATGCAAAATCTATTACCAGCAGTTGACAAATGCGTTGGGCGCTATTCCTGGAGTGCAATCAGTGGCTCTGGCGAGCATGCGGATTCTCGAAAACGACGAGTGGGATAGCAGCATGACGGTGGAAGGGTATACGCCCGCGAAGCCCGAGGACCGCGCGGAACCGTATATGAATCAGATCGGTCCAAACTATTTTGCAACGCTCGGCGTGCCCATTGTTGCTGGGCGGGACTTCCGGATGACGGATGACCACGAAATCAAAAAAGGCCCGGACCCCGATGACTGGACTCCTACAACGGTGATCATCAACGAGAAGTTCGCGAAGAAATTTTTCCCCGGAAGAAATCCTCTCGGTTTGCATCTTGGCTTTGGAATCGATCCGGGAACGCGCACGGATATGGAAATCATCGGCATCGTGAAGGACATCAAGTACACCAATCTGCGCGATGAAATTCCGGAGCAGGCGTACATCCCGTATATGGGGAGCCATTTCCTTGGGAGCATGACTGTGTACCTCCGCACGGCGGTCGATCCGGGTTTGCTGATGCCGACGGTGCGGGAAAAAGTGCGGGAGCTTGATCCGAATCTGCCGATTTATGGGCTGCGCACTACGGAAGTGCAAATCAGCAATTCATTGGTGACAGAACGCATGATTGCGAGCCTGTCGACGGTTTTTGGTTTTCTGGCGACGATGCTCGCCGTCATCGGTCTTTATGGCGTGATGTCATACACCGTGGCGCAGAGAACGCGCGAGATCGGCATCCGCATGGCGCTGGGCGCGGAGCAGGGGAACGTCGTATGGATGGTGATGCGCGACGTGCTGCGACTGATTGGCATTGGTGTCGTGGCAGGGATTCCAGCGGCGTTGGCGCTCACGCGCGTGGTGCAGAGCCAACTCTTCGGCTTGACGGGACATGATCCGCGAACCCTGGCGATTGCAACCGTCGCTCTGACGGTGGTGGCGTGCGCCGCTGGATACATTCCGGCGTTGCGCGCGAGCCGCCTGGATCCGATGAAAGCACTGCGGTATGAGTGATCGGCGAGCCTCGCACTGAGCAGAAAAGGAAAAGACGCCCGAAGGAGACTTGAGCCGGGCGTCTTGCGTTGCAAACGAATCAGCGAAAAATTGATTGGCGCAAACTGTCCTGCGCAAATTAGTCGGCCGCGGTTGGAGCCTTGGTCGGATCGATTTCGATGCGGCCCTTGAAATACGCGCCGTCTTCGATGCTGATGCGAGCGGAAGAAATATCCCCAGTGATGGAGCCATCCTTCTTAATGTCCACTCGGCCACGCGCGTGCACATTGCCCATAATTTTGCCGAAGGCCACGATGTCGCCAGCGTGAATTTCGGAAGTGAGCTGGGCACCGGGGCCAACCGTGAGTTCATGACCCTTGAGGCGAATTGGGCCCTCGACGATTCCGTCAATCTGCAGGTCTTCCGTGCCGGTCACTTCGCCTTTAATCTGAATGCTGGCGCCGAGACGCGCACCACCACGTGACGGGACGCTGCTGAGTTTGCCGGAACCGGAAGCGGGCTGGCTAAACGGAACAACTGGAGACGCTGGGACCTGCGAGGGCGAAACCGCGGGGGGCTCTGCCACCGCTGCTTGCTGCTTGGACCACATTTAGGACCTCCCTTATTGGAATCCTGAAAATAAAATTTGCTCCGGGCGGGAAGGAGCAGTATGGAACCCATGTTGTTCCGCGCCGCGCGATGCGGCAACAGAGAAACAAAGCGCATTTGCGCAGTTGGAAAACTGACCGTAGGGACAGGTCGCAGGAAATAGGCCGGAGATCGGTGAGACCGGCAAACAGAGAAGTGGCTGCGGTGGGTTTTGCCATGACATAGCACTAATGCAATGCCACGGGTGTATGATACGGGTGCCAGGTTCCCCGCCGGTAAGTGGAGTTGGCCATGTATCTGCGCGCGTTGAAGTACCTTCCTATGATTGCGATCCTGCATGCGGCAATCGGCGGAGTAATTTTCGCGCAGGCGCCGGGTCCAACCTCAACGGCATCCACTGACCTCGCCAATGCAATCAATCTGAATACGTTTGAGACTGCAAGCCTGGACGTATACCTCAAGGGCGCAGACGGCAAGCCGGTACAAGCGGCGGCGGTGGTCACGTTGCTGAAGTTATCCAACGAAGCGTACCGGCAGGAAACAACAAAGGGGGGGCACGTCCGATTCAAAAGTATTGCAGCGACGGAGTACTCCATCCAAGTGATAGCTCCGGGCTACCGGACCACCGTGAAGCAAGTTGAGGCAAAGAAAGATGAAATCCGGGCAGTGACGATTGAGCTTCAGCAACTGTCGGCGGAGGACGCAGCTGAAAACGCGGCGTACCGATCGCTGGCGCCCAAGGCCCAAAAGGAAATTGGAAAGGCACTGGAGCTGCTGCGTGCCCAAAAAGTGGCCGATGCGCGGAGCCACCTTGATGCGGCCAACCGAGCCGCGCCCAATCAGGCCGAGGTGCAATACCTTTTTGGCATTTACGCCAAGCAGGTAGGCAATGCAGAGCAAGCCAAGTCGTACTGGATGAAGGCCGTGGAGTTCAATCCGCAGCACCTTCCCGCGTTGCTGTCCCTGGCAGACGCGATGCTGCGGGAAAATCAACCAAAGGAAGCGCTGCCTTACGCGACGCGGGCGGTGGAAACAGCGCCATCCTCCTGGCGAGCGCACGCGATTCTGGCCAATGTGTACTTGCGCCAGGGCTCGGCCGATGAGGCAGAGAAAGAGGCGGAGCGCGCGATGCAATTGGGGCACGAGCAAGCCGCAGTTGTTCAGCCAGTGCTGGCGGTGGCCCTTGCGAAAAAGGGCGAGAAGGAACGATCGCTCGCTGTTTTGCAGGGCTACTTGAAAGAGCACCCCTCAGACGATGAGGCGAAGAAGTTGCAGGAAGGCTTGCAGAGGATTTCGACGGCGGATGGGCCGAGTGCGGCAAGCTCGCTGACGCCAGAAGAATTGTCCGTATCTACAAGCGGAGCGGCCGCACTGCCGATTCGCTCGAGCTGGTTGCCGCCGGACGTCGATGAGAAAATGCCCCCGGTAGAGCCAGGCGCGTCCTGCGCGCTTCAAGAGGTTTTGGAGAAGACAGGGAAGCGCGCCCAGGCATTTGTCAAGAACATGGAGCGCTTTTCGGCAAGCGAATTCCTAAAACACGAAGCCATCGACAAGTGGGGCATGGCTGGGCCCGCCGAAACCCGCAAGTTTGATTACGTTGTGGGGATCGAGGAACCCAAGCCCGGATTCCTTCTCGTGGAGGAATATCGGGACAGCCGTGGCTCTGCTGCGGAATTTCCGGGCGGGGTCGTCACCAACGGGCTGCCATCTCTGGCACTCATTTTTCATCCTTATAACGCCGTGAATTTTGAGATGACGTGCGAAGGATTGACGCGCTGGAACGGGAAGCCAGCTTGGCAGGTCCATTTCCGTCAACGGCAAGACAAGCCCAACACGGTCCGGTCATACCGGCTGGGCGTCGACGGACCTTCTTATCCAGTTGCTCTCAAAGGGCGAGCCTGGATTTTAGCGGACAGCTTCGAGATTGCCCGGCTGGAAACCGACTTGATTGCCCCGGTTCCACAAATCAAGCTGGTTGCCGATCATACCGCCATCGAATACGGGCCAGTGCAGTTTCGCATTCGCGACGTCGAGATATGGCTACCGCAGAGCGCGGAAGTGTATTACGACTGGCGAGGGAAACGCATTCACCGGCGGCACAGCTTCACCAACTACATGCTTTTTGTGGTGGATGAGAAGCAGCAAATCGCGGAGCCGAAAGCGGAAAAGTAAAAACGGCCCCGTCGTAGCGCCAGCGAAAGAAAGTAGTACCAAGCTGCTTGTCCTAACGGACCCTCCCGCCCAGGGCGTCTTTACCCTATTGCACTAATGTCACTTCAAACGTGTATGATACTCTGGCGCCAAGGTTGCCCCGCCAGCATGTGGAGCAGACCATGATCTTCCGTGGAACCCGGTATCTGCCGTTTTCTGCGCTGTTGTTCTCTCTGGCGTGTTTCTCTAATCCGGTTTTAGCGCAAAGGCCCGCGCCGACGCCGAATCCCGGCGCAACCGGCCGGCCGAGCACGAGATCGTCCCCACTCGAAGGCAGCGACTCGACGGTTGATTTGGATATCTATGTTCGAGGGGCCGACGGCGGGCCCATCGAAGTAACGGCCGTGGTCAGCTTAGTTGCTCCTACCGGCCAACTCATCAGCCAAGGGACCACGCTCGGCGGAAATATCCAATTCAACGGAGTGGCCGCGACCGAGTACAAGATCGAGGTCGCTGCGCCTGGCTATGAGAAGACGGTCAAAGATTTCGACGGCTACAACATGGGAAAGGCGAGAGTGGACATTGAGATGCGGCCCGCATCCATCGGAGAAAAAGGGGCCGGCTCAATGCAGATTCTTCTTGCTCCGAAGGCACAGAAAGAGCTGGGCAAGGCGCTGGAAGCTTTACGCACGAACAAACCGGAGGCAGCGCGGAGCCACCTTGAAGCAGCTTATCGCCGAGCGCCGAATCATCCCGCGGTGAACTATCTTTACGGCGTTTATTTCTTTCAGATGAAAGACCAGGAGAAAGCAAAATCCTATTGGGCAAAGACCATTGAATTCGAGCCCAAGCATGTTTCGGCGCTGCTGTCGTTGAGCGAGGCGCTGCTGCGGGAGCAGAAACTCCTCGATGCGGAATTATATGTAAAGCGGGCTGTGGACGCCGACCCCAATTCCTGGCGGGCGCACGCGATTCTCGCGGATGTTCTCTTGAAGCAGGGCGCGCCGCAGGAAGCCACGAAGGAAGCGGATCGCGCGCTGGAGTTGGGACACGGACAGGCCGCGATCGTGCAACCGATGCTGGCGCGAGCGTTGATGCAAAGCGGAAACAAAGAACGCGCGATAAAGGTTTTGCAGGAGTACATGCAGGGTCATCCGAACGATGCCGCGGCAGGCAAGCAGCTCGAAGGTTTGCAATCTCCTGTAGTGTTGGTCTCCTCGAAAACGGAAGGGACGATTGCCGACGCGAAGCCAGCGGCGGCTTCGGAAGCAGCTGTTGCGCTGCCGCTGCCCTCGAATTGGGTACCGCCGGATGTGGACGAGAAAGTGCCGGCCGTGGAACCGGGAGCGGCGTGCGTGCTGGACGAGGTGGTTCGGAGGGCAGGAAAACGAGTGGAAGAGTTTGTCAAAAATGTAGATCGTTTCACTGCTAGTGAATTCCTGAAGCATGAGTCCATCAATAAGTGGGGATTGTCAGAATCTCGGGAGACTCGCAAGTTCGATTATGTGGCAAGTATTGATCAATACCGGCCAGGCTATTTCAGCGTGGCGGAGTACCGGAATGGCGCGCAATCGCGTTCGGAGTTTCCGGATAGCGTGGAAACAACTGGATTAGCGGCTCTTGCGCTCATCTTTCATCCGAACAATGCCGGAAACTTTGAGATGAGTTGCGAGGGTTTGGGCCGATGGAATGGGCGTTTTGCGTGGCAGGTCCATTTCCGACAGAGGCCCGATAAGCTAAATACCATCCGGGCGTACAAGTTCGGAGAGAATGGTCCCGCCTATCCGGTTGCGCTGAGGGGACGCGCATGGATCGCCGCGGATACTTACCAGATCGTTCGCATGGAGACGGATCTGGTTGCGCCACTCCCGCAGATCCGGCTGGTTACCGACCACACCTTAGTTGATTACGGGCCTGTGCATTTCAAGAAAGGCAACGTGGAAATGTGGCTGCCGCAGAACGCAGAACTGTATTGCGACTGGAGAGGAAAGCGAATGCACCGGCGCCTTAGTTACAGCAGTTACATGCTGTTCTCTGTGGACGAGAAGCAGCGCATCTCAGAGCCAAAAATGGAAAACCCGCAGGAGAATTAGGCTCTCACTGGAAAAAGGATCCTGCCCTTGCTCGTTCGCTTCATCGAATTTTCATCAGAAAGAGCAGATTCCTCGTCGCTTCGCTCCTCGGAATGACATGCTTTCAGCTTTCTTCGACAATTATCAAAGAATTAGTGACGAGTGAGACGACTCTCAGTTTGGATGTCGCGCTCACGCAAGTTCAAGGACGCGGTTGAGGAAACCAACCAAATATTTCCAGGCGAAATAATAGACGATCAGCGCAAGCGGGGCGAGAACCGGAAAGGCATGAGCGGCGAAACCGGGGATCGAAAACTTCAGGAGATCAGAGGCCACCAATCCCAGCGGCCCAAGCAATATCGGCAGAAGGGCACCGTGCAAGCCCAGGGAGAGCGGCACGCGTCGACGCCAGGCGACGAAAAGAACGTTCCACAGGCCCCAGAGATTGGGCACCACGGCCATGGGAAAAACGATGAAGCGTTCCACGGGCACGGGAAAATTGTAGACATAGCGAAATACCGTGTAGGCGGTCATGACTACAAGGAGAACCACGGTAGGCACGGCGATGCCCGCCATGTAGGCCCGAAGATAAGGGTGCTTATTCATAGAAGTCTCCCGCTCACAATTGATAGAGCAATGCCGGAATGGCATTTGGGAAAAGTAAGAGCAAAGCGGCGACGGCTGCGGCCAGCGCCCAGTCGAACCAGGGGATACGAAGGGGTTGCGGCTGCGTGTCGAGGCGGCGAAGCATCTGGGGCCAGAGGTCGCGCTGCAACTCGGTGTTCTGCAAGGGAGGGAACTCCCGCTCAAGGAGCGCCTGGAGCTCCTTTTCGTTTTCCTGGTTGCTCATTTTGTCGGACATTTTGCGGAAACCTCCACCCCTAGAGAATTGAGTTTCTTGCGCAACATGCGAACAGCGCGATAGACGCGCACTTTGACAAGCGCAACGGAAATGCCGATGGCATCGGCGATTTCGTTGTAAGGCTCCTCTTCGATAAGCGCCAGAGTGGCGACCAAGCGGTACTTTGCTGGGAGCTCGAGAAACGCCCGCCGAAGGTGGCCGCGCAGCTCGCCACGGACCGCCGAATCAGCGCGAGGAGCCGCAGGATGGTCCTCAGAAAGCTCTGTTTCCTTGCGTGCATGGCGAAGGTGGTCCAGAGCCACGTTGGTAGCGATGCGGCGAGCCCAGGCGCGAAAGTTTCCCGCGGCAAGGTCGAACCGTTGGCGGGCCCGGTAAATTCGCCAAAACGTCTCCACGGTCAAATCCTCGGCGGCGCCGGTGTCTCGAACGATGCGGACGGTCCAGCGATAGACTTCGTTCTGGTGCTGACGGAAGAGAGCCTCGAAGGCTTCGAGGTCGCCCGCCGCGAATCGTTCGAGCAGCTCCATGCACCACTCTCTATATCTGGTTACTCGTTTTTGGGGAAGCTGGTTACAGAATTTTTGCTCGAGGCTGCGTAGGGTGGAGAGGCGAAGAGAAGAGGGAAAGAACGGATCTGAAGACCCGCCACTACAAAATCGAAGGATCTGCTGAATGAATGCGCGGCGAGCCATAGGCCAAAAAAGTGCAAAAGGAGAAAGCAAAAACGCCCGGGTGGATGTGATGTGCCCGGGCGTTTCGCTTTCAAGGTGACGGGATTCAGAATCAATATCAATAGATGTCGTACTGCTCCCAGTGGAGGGTGGCATCGGACTGGATAATGATGTGTTTGTGCGAGTTTTGCTCGAGCTCGTCGATGAGCATGGACTCGCGGGTCTTGAGCGCCTTGGCAATTTCGGGATGCACGCGAAGCGTAATGCTCGGGCTCTCGGGATCGGCGGCAGCCATCTTGCGCGCTTCGGACTGAATTTCGTAGCAAAGAGTCGGCGTAGACTTCACCATGCCGGAGCCGGTGCAGTACGGGCAAGGCTGGCAGAGCACACGTTCGAGCGCTTGCTTGGTGCGCTTGCGGGTGATGCAGACGAGGCCGAACTCATTGAAGGAGAGCGCTTTCGAAGGAGCTTTGTCCTGCTCCAGCGCCTGTTGCAACGCTTGGAGAACTTTTTCGCGGTTGCGGCGCTCTTCCATGTCGATGAAGTCGACAACGATGATGCCGCCAAGGTCGCGTAAGCGAATCTGGCGGACAATTTCCTTTACTGCTTCGAGGTTGGTCTTGACGATGGTGTCCTCGAGGCGCGTGGAGCCCTTGCCGACAAACTTTCCGGTATTGACATCGATGGCCACGAGCGCTTCGGTGTGGTTGATGACGATATAGCCTCCGGACTTGAGCCACACTTTGGCGCGCAGAGCTTTGTCGAGCTCGTGCTGGATGCCGAACTCTTCGAAGATGGGCGTTTCCTTGGTGTAGAGCTTGACCTTGCTGACGAGCTTGGGCTGGAAGCGATTGACGAACTCGATGACCTTGCCGTACTCCTCTTCGCTGTCGATCCAGATGGCGGTGAAATCATCGCTGACGTAATCGCGCAGCATGCGCTCGACGAGGTCGAGATCGCGGTGAAGCAGGGCAGGAGCCTTGCGCTCTTCGCTGCGTTGTTTGATTTCCATCCAGGTTTTGCCAAGGAAATCGATGTCGGCGCGGATTTCATCGTCGGAAGCGGCGCCGGCAGCCGTTCGAACGATGAAGCCACCGGGATAATTAGCGCTGGCTTCGCTCACCAGGCGGCGAAGGCGCGCACGATTTTCGGCGGAAACGATTTTGCGCGACACGCCCGTGTGATGAACCGTAGGCA
Source organism: Terriglobia bacterium (assembly GCA_033853375.1). GTDB lineage: Bacteria > Acidobacteriota > Terriglobia > Acidiferrales > UBA7541 > Acidiferrum. The sequence continues at coordinate 8,166 of JAWOLO010000034.1, read as the reverse complement.
TGTACACGAGGAAGCGTCCGGGCAGAGCGACGTGACTGGTGATGCGCGCGCCCTTCTTGCCAAGCGGCTCCTTGGCGATCTGGATAACGATTTCCTCGCCGGGCTTGAGCATTTCCGAGATGAGCTGCGGACGGCGCGGCGCGGAGTGTGCGCGGTCATGGCGGCCACCGTGCCCGCGGCGTTCGAATCGCTGGCGGCCGCGGTCACCGCCACGGCGGTCGGGGCGCCCTCCGCGATCGCGGCGGAAAGGACGTTGGAAGCGCGAACGGGGATGGCCGCCGATGCGGGCGGAATCTCGCGGAAAATCTTCGCGCGTAGAAGCGGTCCTCGGGGCACGTGTTTCGCCGGGAAGCAGAAACTCCGCTTCTTCGGAAACCGCTGTTTCGCCAACGGCCTCGCTGCCTGAGGCAGCAACGACTTCGGCTTCGGCGTGAACTTGTTCGACTTCGCCAAGTTCTTCCGAGGGTTGTGCTACGGGCGAAAGGTCTTCCTCTTCTTCCGATTCGACGCGACCCAGTTCGCCTTCGAGCTCTTCCTGTTCTTCCACCACTTCTTGGTGCTCGCCCATGGCGACAACATGTTCGGCGGTTTCGTGCGCGACATCCGCGGCAAAGTCCGCGCGATCCGCGGCGCGGCGGGCTTCCAGCTCGGCAATTTCTTCGGCGCTAAGGCCGGAAGCAGCTTCGGAAGGAGCTTCCCCCGCAGTCGCGGATTCGGTTTCTTCCTCCGTGTCTTCTTCCTCGAAGACAGCGCCGCCGACGACTGCGTCGGCTTCCGCCTCCGCCGTCGCTTCTTCGCGCTTGGCTTCCACGAGGTCGGCAGCCAACGCAGCAACCTGATCGTCATTTAGATCTGCGCCGTTGGCCCCGGGCTCAGTTTCCTGGGCTGTGGGCGCCTGCGTCGATTCCGTTTTCGGTTCCGTAGGAGCCGCTTCAACTTCGGAACCCGCGGCTGTACCCCCTTCGGCTAGGAGCCAACTCGGCAGACCGCCGGAAAAGCGACGAGGCATTCCAGCAGAACCCGAAGTGGCGACGGGAAGATTGGCCGCCTGGCGCGGTGGCTTTTCTTCACCTGCGGATGGCTCGGTACGAGATTCCTGCTCGACCACAGGCGCAGCGGATGCAGATGCTGCCGCGCGGTCGCGGTATTTTGCGAGAGATTCGCCGGGAAGAAGAATCGTTTCTTCAGTGAGATCGGCCGGCGATGGGCCGGAACTGCGCGGGCCCTCTTGGCGGCGGTTGTCATAGCCGCGCTGGCCGCCGCGATTGTCGTAGCCGCGATATTCGCCGCCCTGAGGTGAAGCATATTTGGAGGGAGGAAGGTTTCGTCCGCCGGGACCGCCCTGCTGACGGCCGCCTCGGTGACGCCCGCCCCGGCGTCCCCAGCGCCCGCGGCCCCGGTCGCCTCCTCGGCCATAATTCTGGCCCTGACGGTCGTTGCCGGATCGGCGCGAATAATTCTGTGTGGGATTAAAACGCGGAGAAAAATTCTGCGGCGCCGAAGCGTTGGAATCGGGCTGACGCTCTTCTGCTGTTTCTGCAGGAGTGCTTTCCGCAGAGGCCAATGGTTCGGCAGCAGGTTGCTCCTCGGACGGTGTGGTCTCCTGACCGGCAGGGGACGCAGTCTCGTCGGACGGCGTCGCTGCTTCGTGTTCTACGGGAGGCTGAGGATGTGACTCCTCCCCATGCGCTTCCTCGTGCCGTTCGGCGGCACGAGCAATAGACTCGCCGGGAAGCAGCTCGACGGTCGAGCCGTTGCCTGCACTCGCGGGAACATGTTGCTCATGCGGTTCGTGCGGCTGGCCGTGCTCGTAATCCTCGAGGTTTTCGAAAACGTCGCTCACGTAGAGAAATGCGTCGCCATCCAGGCCAATGTCCACGAAAGCGGACTGCATGCCAGGGAGGACTCGTGTAACTTTTCCTTTATAGATGCTGCCGACGAGAGCGAATTCTTTTTCCCGCTCGATGTAAATTTCGACTAGCTGACCTTCTTCCAAAATCGCGACCCGCCGCTCGTGGGAGGACGCGGAGATAACCAATTCTTTTGACATGAAAACTCCTTGAAAGTGGCACCGGCTTGGCCGGAGTCCACTGCAGGACACATCGCCGCAAGCTTCTGCCCGTCGCGGGCCCAAAAAACCGAAGCGCTTCCCGGCACTGGCAGGAAGGACGCAGGGGGCACAGGTAGGGTGATGGCTTGGTGTTCGAAGCCAGAGGGAAAAGATATCCTCAGCCTATCGAGGTTAATCCGTTGCCAAAAACTGGCTGGGCGAACGGCGGACGATGTTGTCCTCACTCTGAAATCCTTTTGTACGCGACCCCAGCCTGGCCGGGGCCAACAAATCCAATCCAATTACTTCCTGACTTGCAAAGACTTGCTCACTTCGGATACTTGCTTACTTCCAATTACTTCTCCGGTGCATTTCGACGGAGTAGAAATGCCACACGGTCCCAGCAGCCGGTCAGTTGACAAAGCGGCGAAGCCGGACGTTCATCACCAAACCAATCGCCAGGAAAACAAACAGCGTGGCGGAGCCTCCGTAGCTCATCAACGGCAACGGAATGCCGGTGACGGGCATCGCGCCAATCACCATCGCCACGTTAACCAGCACATGGAAACCGAGCGCTGCTGCAACGCCCATGACCAGAAACATTCCCGCACGATCTTTCGCGCGTTGAGCATTCTGCACTAAGCGCAGCAGAAGCGCCATATACAACCCGAGAGCAAGAAGCACGCCCTTGAAACCCTGTTCTTCAGCCCAGGCCGACATGATGAAGTCCGAGTAGCGCACCGGGATGTAGCCCAGTTGATTCTGCGTGCCGTTGCCGAATCCCTTGCCCCAGAAACCGCCGGAGCCCACGGCAATCTTGGACTGCAAAAGCTGATAACCGGAGCCCTTCGCATCTTCCTCCGGGTGCAGGAAAGAGGTGATTCTCTCCCGCTGATAGGGCTTGAGGATCCGCCTGCTGACGGGGGGATAAAAAACTGCCCCAACCAGGAGGATCCCCGCTAGAGAAAAAACCGCTGCGTGCTGCCACTTCAAGCCCGCCAAAAAAGCTCCTACAGCCAACAAAGGCATCAGCACCAAAGCTGTGCCCAGATCGGGCTGCTTCAGGATCAAGACCAGCGGAACTCCCACAATCAATCCTGCCTTGATTAGGTCCCGAAGATCAAGCTCGTCTGTGCGCACTTCCGCAAAGAAGCGCGCCAACACAATAATTATAACCAATTTGACCAATTCCGACACCTGGAGGAGCTCGCCGATGCCAGGGACGTTGATCCAGCGCTTGGCGCCAAAGCGGGTGTGCCCCACGGCAAGAACAGCGATCAGGGCGGCGATGCTTAGAAGATACAGAATGGGGGCCTGCTCCAGAATCACGTGGTAGTCCAGGCGAGAGAGAGCGAACATCAAAACGAAGCCAACAGCGAGCCAGCGGATCTGCTTCCAGTGCATACCCGCGAGCGAACTGCCGTGGGTGGCGGAATAGATTTCAATCACGCCGAGCGCACAGATGGTCGCGAGGATGGCGAGGAGCCACCAGTCGTAGTCGCGTGTTCCAGGTGCGTCTTTCATGAAGGAAGCCCAGAGTCGACAGTTGACAATCGACAATCAGAAGAAGAAAAAAAGACAAATACGCGAGTAGCCGATGGCGCCGTGGCTTTGCGAATTGTCTGGTAGCGCGCCATGGATGGCCTCACGGCTCCCTTTCCGCAACAGGCCGCGCAGTTGCATGCGCAGCCGCATCGTCTGTTTTGAGGGTCACGCGTGGCACGCGGGGTGCGGTCACTTCGCTGGAGATGGGCTTGGAGCCAGACGTGGGCGGCTTGGTTTCCGCAGTGTATTGGCCTTCCTTCTTGTTCTTCTTGTCGTAGTAGGCCTTGACGATATCGCGCACCACGGGCCCGGCAGCCTCACCGCCGTGCTTTCCGCTTTCCTGCACCAGCACGGAGACAACGATTTCGGGATTGCGCCGCGGGGCATAGCCGACAAACCATGCGTTGTCCTCGAATTTTTTCTGTTTGGCGAGGCGCGCGCGGGTATCGTAGCCAATGACCTGGGCTGTACCGGATTTGCCGCTGAATTCTATACCTGTAAGTCGTAGGGCGTCGCCGGTGCCGTGGGGTTCGTTGACGACGCCGTACATGGCATTGGTGACCTCTTCGGTGGTGTGCTCAGAAATGGGGAAACGTTCTTCTTTTACATTGGGGGCATCCTTCAGCATGTGCGGTTGCATGAAGACGCCGCCGGAAGCGATGCCGCCGATCATGCGCGCCAGCTGCAAAGGAGTTGTGATGACGGCCCCTTGCCCTGTCGCCACAGAAATCACTTCGCCTTGATACCACTTACGGTGCAGGACACGCTCAACCCATTGCGGGGAGGGCATGAGCCCGGCTTCCTCAGAAGGAAGATCAATGCCCGTCTTATGTCCGATGCCAAAGTGGCTGGCGTAGTAGGCGAGGCGGTCGATGCCCAAGCGCAAGCCGACATTGTAGAAAAACACGTCACAGGACTCCAGAATAGCCTTATGAAGCTGGGTGGCGCCATGGGACTTGGGTCCTTTCTTGGCGTAGAAAACCCAGCAGTGATACTGCCGGCCAAAGAAATTGGCATAGCCCGGGCAAAACGTCGTAAAACCCTCCGACGGGACGTGATCCTCCAACATCGCCGTGGCGGTCACAATCTTGAAAACCGAACCGGGAGCCAGTTGCGCCTGAATGGCGCGATTCAGCAAAGGTTTTTCGGGGTCCTCGTTGAGTCTCTTCCATTCGTCGGCGGAGATGCGCACGGCGAAATCGTTGGGGTCCACCGCGGGATGACTGACCATGGCAAGAACTTCCCCATTACGCGGATCGAGCGCGACAACCGCGCCGGGACGCGCGCCAAGAGATTGTTCGGCCACGAGCTGCAAATCATAGTCGATGCTGAGCTGGATCTGCTTGCCGGGAATGGGCTCCTGCTCGGGAAGCCCCATGTCTTTCATCTCCTTGCCGAGGCTGTTGACGACCACACGGCGCTTGCCGTCGGTACCCATCAGAATGTCGTTATATTGGCGCTCGAGGCCGCTCTTGCCGGCGAAGTCGCCGGGACGCAACTTGCCGTTGCTTTGTTCAATTTGCTCTTCGCTGACTTCACCCACATAACCCACGGCGTGCGAGAGGAAGCCGTCCGGCAGATAGCGGCGCCGAGAGACGGAAATCATTTCGAGCACGGGAATGTCGACACGGTGCGACTCAATGAAGGCGACGTCCGCCTGCGAAGCCTCCGGCTTGATGATGATGGGCTGAAACTTGGGAAGATCCTTGGTGTTGTCAAGTTGCTCTTTGAGATCGGCCAGAGGAATGCCCAAGCCATCGGAGATGGCGCCTAAGTGCTTTTCCACTTGGGCCATATCGTCGCGCAAGAGCAGGACGCTGAAGGAAGGCCGGTTGTCAACGAGGACGCGGCCATCGCGATCCAGCATGCGGCCGCGCGGGGCAATGATGGGAATTTCGCGGACGCGGTTGCGCTCGGCGAGCGTCGCGTATTTGTCCGAATCGATGACTTGGAGTTTCCAGAAACCCAGCAGGAGCACGCCGATCATGCCCACGATGACGTAGGACGCGATAGCGAGCCGCGCCTGCGGCAGACGATTGTCGTTCCCAAACCAGTAAGACACGCAAAACCCCGCGCGCGAGGAGTCCCTCAGGACCTCTTATTTTCGTCCGACTAGGCCGGACGTAACTCGCGTCACGAAAAATCTTCAGCGTGGGTTTCGAGTTGGCCCCGTAAAACTGGAGTCATTCTCAAATTGTCCGTCGAAAATTTCCTCGAATCCGCCTGCGAGAGGCAGCGTCTGGGCAACGAAAAAATCTTCGGGAGCTCCCGCAAAACCGCCGGACTGCTGCACAAAGCAGCAAAGTCATTTTAAAACGTACCACTTGCGGAGAGAGCCCGCAAGCCGTCCGCGAGGACAGGTTCCAGATTTGCACACGGGCTTTCTGCGAAAAGCGCCGGAAGGCGGGTTGCTCCGATGGCAGGTACACGCTATTGTAGAAAATTCTCTTATGCGCCGCGAAACCAACAGTGAGAAACCGATGCGCTTGGCCTTGATTGGCATGTCCGGCGCCGGAAAGACATTCTGGGCAAAGAAGTTAGCCGAAAAGGGAGCGCCCGCCGTTTTCTGCGATGAGCGAATCGAGCAAAGGCTCGCGCCACGCCTGGTGCCGGGCGGGTATTCGGGAATTAACGGTGTGGCGGCGTGGATGGGCTGGCCGGACAGCGCCACGTACGCGGAACGCGAGGCGGAATATTTGGCCGAAGAGATACACACGCTAGACGAAGTCTTGCAGGACCTCGAGGGGAAGCCGGACGCTTCCGTTGTTTTGGATACCACGGGCAGCGTGATTTATGCGGGGAATCATTTGCTGATGCGCTTGCGGCGGCAGGTGAAGATTGTGTACCTGGCGGCCACTGCGGAACAACAACAACTGCTGATTGAAAGATATTTGAACGATCCGAAGCCGGTCTTGTGGCGCGGGGCATTTCAACCGAAAAGCGGGGAATCGCCGCGGGAAACGGTGGCGCGATGTTACCCGGCGTTGATCGAGGCGCGGCGGCGCAGCTACGAAGCGCTGGCGCATTGCAAGCTTCAGATTGGCGATTTGCGAACAGCTGTCGATGCAGAACAGTTTTTGGAGCGGATACATAAGCAGTTGAAATGAGAGCAGAGATCAGAGAACGGAGATCCGAAATCAGAAGACTTAGACTGAGTCTTCCGTTGTTGATTTGTGCTTCTGATCTCTAATCTCTGTTCTCTGTTCACTCCCCATGAGATACCGCAGCACATTGCGAAAAGCGCCGCTCACCTCCTTGCGAGGGGCGGTGCTGCGCGGGCTCGCGCCTGACGGCGGCTTGTACATGCCCGCGGAAATTGCGCGGCATTCGCCGGAAGAGCTCGAAGAGTTCCGCAAGCTGCCGTTTACGGAAGTTTGTTTTCGCGTGGTGAAACCGTTCGCCACGCCGGATGTGCCGGAGGAAGTGCTGTGGCAGATCGTGAGCGAAGCCATCAATTTTCCGGTGAAACTGGTTTCGCTTTCACCCGCGCTGCACATCCTCGAGTTGTTTCACGGGCCGACACTGGCGTTCAAGGATTTTGGCGCGCGGTTCATGGCGCGCCTGATGGGCTATTTTGTGCGCGGAGAATCGCGGCCGCTCACCGTGCTAGTGGCGACTTCGGGAGACACCGGGAGCGCCGTGGCGCATGGATTTCTGGGTGTGCCGGGGATTCGCGTGGTGATTCTTTATCCTTCGAAGCGCATCAGCGAAGCGCAAGAAAAGCAGTTCACGACACTGGGCGAAAACATCACTGCGCTCGAAGTGGCCGGCGCGTTTGATGATTGCCAGCGGCTGGTGAAGCAGGCGTTTTCGGACTTGGAGCTGAACAAAACTGCGTTTCTCACCTCGGCCAATTCCATCAACATCGGAAGGCTGCTGCCGCAGATGTTCTATCACGTGGCGGCGTACCGGCAGTTGCCGGTGGCGTCCGTGCCGCTGATTGTTTCGGTGCCGAGCGGGAATTTCGGCAACCTGACGGCGGGAATTTTTGCCAAACGCATCGGCTTGCCGGTGGCGAAGTTTATTGCCAGCACGAACATCAACGACGTAGTGCCGCAATATTTGCGAAGCGGGCAGTTTTGCCCACGGCCCGCGAAAGCCACGTATTCGAATGCCATGGACGTGGGGAATCCGAATAATTTTCCGCGGCTGCTGGATTTGTGCCGGGGGCGGCTCGAATACGTGAAAAAAGAAATCTGGGGCTGCTCGGCAACCGACGAAGAAACGTTGTGCGAGATGAAGAAGATTCACGAACGATTCGGGTATCTTGCCGATCCGCATACAGCGGTCGGAGTTTTTTGCTGGGAAGCTTACAAGCTGGAACACGCGGAACCCGCGCAGGGCTTGGTCTTGGCGACCGCGCATCCCGCAAAATTCGCGGACGTGGTGAGGAAAGCCGTTGGAAGCGCGCCGCCATTGCCGGACCGGCTTGCGGGATGTTTGCAACGCGAAAAGCTGTCGCTTCCCATGTCTACCAATTACGACGATTTCAAGCAGTTGCTGCTGAGCCACTAATTTCCCGAGATCCGTGTTTGGAAAATGACCTAAGCAAAATTGTCGGCTAGTATGCT
>JAWOLO010000033.1:0-3118 GCA_033853375.1 Terriglobia bacterium | reverse complement strand
GTAATGTAGCGCACCGCCACTTCGACGCCGCCGACCACCGGTTTAACACTGATGGCGGGCTCCACCGAAAACGAACTCATTTCGCGCGAGCGCGTAGCGTGCCGCCACTCTTGCTCGGCTTGCTTGGCGCCTTCCTTTGTGGCTTCGGAAACTCTTTTTCGAATTTCCTGCACGATCGGATATGGATCCTGCCCCGCGGGAAGCACCAACTGCAATTCGTCCCAAAGCCATTGCCCTGATGTTGAAAAGTTAAAGTAGTGGCCCTCGATGGCAAAACTATTGGTAAACGTGACGCGCCGCCCTGTAGGATGCCCGGAGTCGGTCCAGTTGCCGGTTTCGAGCAAGACCGTGTGGAATGGGCCGATCTCAACGACCTCGCCGGTAACACCATTGATTTCCACCCAATCGCCCAGGCGAATGCCGTTCTTCCCCATCAGCACGAACCAGCCAAAGAAACCGACGATAAAATCCTTGAGCGCAACGGTCAGGCCGGCACCGGCAAGGCCGAGGAAAGTTCCAAGCTGTCCCGGCGGGCCGATAATCACCAGCAGAATCAAGAGCAGCGCCGCTACGCGCACCGCCACGTGAGCCACCGTGTGGAGGCTCTGCAACTGCCGGCGATCCATGGTGAGGCGATTCAGAATCTTGTCGAGCACCGTGCCAAAATAAATAGCTACGATGGCGATCGCGAGAATCATCAAGACTCCGCGAAGGCCGCGATTGACGAGTGTTCGCTGCCGCGCAGCCACCACATCAATCCATTTTCCGTAAACGTCGGCAAGCTCTTTTTCCGTCTCGATGCGCTTATCGAACGAAGCGAGCGCCTTCTGGTCGGAAGCGATTTGTTGGGTGATGGCGACAAGCGCGGCAGTGTCTTCCGGGGCTCTGTCGACCGGGACTGCTCCGGATGACGGTGCCTCGGCTTGCTTGGAGCGCCTGGAGCGGTGCGCGAGTTCCGGGGATTCACTTTTCGCTGCATCGATTCGCGCTTCAAGAACGTTATGTTGTCCCGTAAGCGCAACGGCTTTAGACTCGGCATCTTGCTTTGCGCTCCACAATTGAAGCTGCTTCTGATGCAGCGCCATCCACTGCTGAGAGATACGCAGCAGGCCAAATTCCTCGGGAGGTGTCGCCACGTTCGGAAGTGCCGAACCAGGGCCATGCGTGGCTTCGTCGTGCTCCTTTTCCATTTCCTGGATACGGTCTTGCGGATCGCCGCCCGCGCGGATCAAATCCTGTTGAGCGTCATCCACTTCATCCTGATCCAACTCAAGTTCGGCCTTGGCCAGGCTCAGCTGGTCGCTCAAAGCTTCCTTTCGCTCGCCGGCTGCCTTGGCCTCCTCTTGAGTGAGCTGAGCCACCAGCGCCTGGTCTTTCTGGAACAACTTCTGTGCTTTTTGCAGGCGAGCGGCAATTTCTTTCGCGTCCGCAGTCAGCTTCGGCGGATTCTCCGTCGCGTCCCGCAAGGCGGCCTCGAAGTTGCGGTCCACTTCGTAATCCCCAAGGCGCAAGGCTTCTTTGGCCAGCGGCTGTTCTTCCTGAGTGGTGGCCAGTTGGGCGAGTTGTTGGGCGGTCTTCAGAGGTGATTGGTCGACGAGGGACGCTTGCGGCGGAACAGCCTGCATTTCCTTGCTGCTAGAAGCAGGGACCTTTGGCGGCTCAGCCGTGCGAATCAGACCATACACCGTCGCGCCCAGGAGCAGCACGACGGTAGTCGCGAAGATCTTTTGGATTGGCCTCATTATCTTGGTGTTAGCTTCCTCATTTTAACCAGGTGAGGGACTATCTACAACGAACCATGGGGACCTTAATCGCCTCGCTTCGCGGTCTGGATTATTCCTTCATGTGCCTGCACGATACGCTACTCTTGAACAGAGGTTCTCTTGGATTCGCGATTGCCCAAGCTGATTTTCGTGCTGCTGGTGCTTTACGCAGCAGTCCATTTTGCGTCCATATATCCTAAGTTGCCGGAAGTTGTGGCTTCCCATTTTGACGCTCGAGGAACCCCGAACGGTTGGCAAACAAAGTCAGCCTTTCTCTCCGTGTTTTTCATCGTAAGCTTGCTGATTTCGCTGACCAGCTTTGGCATCCCCCGCATCATCACGGCGTTGCCAATGCAACTCATCAACTTGCCGAATAAGCGCTATTGGCTTGCGCCGGAGCATCGCGCGGAGACGATCGCGTTTTTGAACGCCTATTTTGCATGGTTCGGCTGCGCCCTTTTTCTGCTGATTATTGTAACGTTCGACTACGCTATCCAAATCAATCTACATCCCGAGAATCCACCAGACCCGGCGCGCTTTTGGTACATCCTCTCGGGCTTCCTTGTGTTCACGCTCGTGTGGACGATTCGAATGCTGGCAAAATTCCTGCGCCCGCCCGACACAATCTCGCGCTAGGATGATAGCGGCATCCTTCTCTTTTTTTTCACCGGCCCCTTCCTTGCACCCCAGCAAAATGAAATCGTTGGATTAACTGCATTTCACGGCGGTAAGATATGAGCATGCTGGTTAAAGTCGAAGTGTACAACGACGGCGAGGTATGGTGTGCCCGGGGGATTGGCGACGATATCTTCACTCAGGGCCGGACTGTCGACGAGTTGTATCGAAACATCCAGGAGGCCGTTGCCCTTCATTTCGAGGACGAGCCGTCACCTTCTGAAATTAACGTGCTCATTGTTTCTGAATTGAAGCTCGCCCATGCCCCCGCTGCCACAAGTTAGCGGCCCCGACCTTTCAAATTGCTGCTCTCACTTGGCTATCAAGTGATCCGTCAAAGGGGAAGTCACATTCGTTTGCGCAAGGTGAGCGACCTCGGCGAGCACAACATCACTGTTCCGAATCACGACACGATGGCGAAGGGAACACTAAATGACATTCTGACGCGAGTCAGTTTGTGGAATAACATCCCCAAAGAGAAGCTAATCGAACGTTTGCGCTAGATTTCAACTCTTTCTACAGGTAGTCGCGCGAGGGGCCTTCGAGGAAGGCGCGGAGTTTGCGCGACCGGGAAGGATGGCGTAACTTGCGCAGCGCTTTGGCTTCGATTTGGCGAATGCGTTCGCGAGTAACCGCAAAGGATTGCCCGACTTCTTCCAGCGTGTGTTCGCTGCCATCGT
>JAWOLO010000032.1:0-5596 GCA_033853375.1 Terriglobia bacterium | reverse complement strand
CTGCTGGGTTGCGGCCGCAACTGCCAAGCAGAGAGATGCAAGACTCGCAAGAACAATCAACGGAATTTTGGTCGTTTTCATGGGAAGAAACATACGCAATGCCGCGTCTCCGCGCAACCGGTGAGCCCGCCGCGCCGTCTCTGTGTCGAAGCACTTCTATTGCGTTTTTGGCGTTGGAGTTTCACCGCGAGGCCCGGGTACCACGTAGGGCCAGTTATCCAAGCCTTTTGAAAAGAGCACCAACACAATGCCAAGAGTCCAAAGAATATAGCCTTCGTGCGGGTAAACGTGCTGGTATGCAAGTGCAAGCCAGCATATGGGAACCATAAAAAGGGTTAAATATCGTAAGACTTTAACCAATTTCGGAGTTTTGGAGAGGACTATGAAAACCATGGTAAGGAGAAAGAGCGGATTGATCCAGCCGTTGAGGAAGAAGGACATCTTGGCAATATTCAAGTCTTCCAGAAAGTGCTCCCCGCTGCTCTGGTGGAGGTAAATCAGTGGAGAAAGAAACGCGCCCAGCGCCCATTCAGCAACTGAAGGCGACCTTGACGTAAATACACCTTGCCCCGGAAAGTCGGCAACCCAAGACTAACGATATAGAGGACGAATCCTCCCCAGAAGACGGCTCGACTGACCTGTCGAGTCATGTGTCCTTTTCGCGCTCACTCATACCGCAGGGCTTCGACGGGGTCGAGCCGCGCGGCTTTGATCGCCGGATACATCCCAAAAAACAGGCCCACGCTCATGGAGACAGCCACGGCCATGACGATGGCCCACAGCGGAACATAGGATGGCAGCGACGGAATCGTCAGATTGATGAGCAGGCTAATGCCGCCGCCCAGCAGCACGCCAATGACGCCTCCCGACCCCGTCAGCACGACTGCTTCCGTCAGGAACTGCCAGATCACATCGCTGCGGCGCGCTCCAATCGCTTTGCGCACACCAATCTCGCGCGTCCGCTGCGTCACGGACATCAGCATGATGTTCATCACGCCCACGCCGCCAACCAAAAGACCAATCGAGCTGATCACCGATATCAGCAACGCCACCGACGAAGTGATCTGCTTGAACTGATCCGCGATTTGCTGCGCGGTGGACATGCCGAAGTTGTCCGGTTTGCTGAAGGGCACGTTTCTCCGCCGTCGCAGCACGGCGCGGATCTGGTCTTCCGCTTCGGGCATGCGTCCCGGGTACGCCACGGCTCCGATCAGGTTCTCGTCATCCATAGGCAGATGCTTTTTATAAGTGCGGTACGGCACCAGCACCGCTTTGTCCGCGGACTGGTCCTTCACCAACTGGCCTTTGCGCTTTTCGAGCACGCCAATCACTTCATACGAGACGCCATCAATCAGGATGGGTTTCCCCAAAGGGTCCATATCGGGATAAAGCGTCTTCACAATGTCCGGCCCGATCACCGCTACGTCGGCGCGGTGTTGGTTTTCCGCTTCGCTGAAAAATCGTCCGCGCTCTGGCCGCGAATTAAACACTTCTTCCGTTGCCGGCAGCGTTCCGTTGTAATCGATTCCCGAAACTTCCTTGCTCAAGTACCGCGCCGTCACCGGTCCGCGCCGAGGTCCTTCTTCTTCAAATCGCGGGTACACGCTGGCCGTCACAGCGCGCACCGCGGGACAGTACTCCGTGATCGCTTCCGCATCCTCCAGCGTCAGCGGCTTGCGCGCGCGTTCTTCAGGGCTCAGCCGCCCCGCGTGGATGCCAGGATCGAAGCGAAAAATAAACAGCGTGTCCGTTCCGTAGTCCGAGAGATACGCATTCACGTCCGCATACACGCCCATCAGGATGGACACCACGGAAAGCAGCGCAGTGATTCCGATGACCACGCCCAGCACAGTGAGAAAGGAGCGCATTTTATTCTCGCGCAGCGTGGTCAGCGCCATCTGCGCGTTCTCTCCTAACTGTATGCGCGCCGAGATCTTCACGTTTTTCTAAACCTCTTGCCGCAACGCTTCGATGGGCTGCAGGCCCGCGGCCTTCTTCGCCGGATACACGCCAAAGAAAATCCCCACCGCCGCAGAAATCACTTCCGCGATCAGCACCGCCACGAACGGCACGTTCATTGGCACGGACGTGGCTGCCTTCGTCAATCCCGCGATCCCGTACGCCAGCATCACACCGATGGCTCCGCCAATCGCGGCCATCACAGCCGACTCGATCAAAAACTGCATTAGGATGTCGCCCCGCTGCGCTCCCAGCGCTTTGCGAATGCCAATCTCTCGCGTCCGCTCCGTCACCGTGGCCAGCATCACGTTCATGATCACCACGCCGCCGATCACGAGAAACACAGACACGATTCCGACCATCGCCGTAGCAATCACACCGGTCAAGTTCTTCCACAGTTCCATCAGCGACGCCTGATCGAAAATTCCGAAATTGTCCGGCTCGTTCGGAGGCAAATGTCTCCGCGCCCGCATCATCGCGCGCGCTTCATCCTGAGTGCGCTCCATCCACTCCGGCCCGCGCGCCTGGATATTCAGCCAGATCGTGTCTTGCGTTCCGTACATCTTGAAATACGTTTGGATGGGAATGTAGGCGAAGTTGTCTTGCGATTGCCCGAACGCAGTCCCAATGATTCTGGCAATGCCTACCACCTGGAATGGCCGCCCGTCGATCAGGATTTCGCGGCCGATGGGATCCACGTTCGGAAAAAGTTTGGTGGCCAAATCGTTGCCGATCATCGTCACTTGCGCGCGGCTCTGATCGTCGCCTTCGGAAATGTATCGCCCGTCGCGCGGCGTCACCGGATCGATGTCTCCCATGTTGGCGGTTACGCCGCGAATGTTCACGTCGGTGATGCTTTCCGAGCCCCGCCGCACCTTTCCGCCCGTGCGCAATTCCACACCCACGCGCAACGGCAACTTCAGGTCCGCGCGCAGCGCCTCGTAGTCGTCCCAGGTCACCTTTTTGTTGCGGCGGTTGGCTTTTACATATTCTTCCACGTCGGTGATGAGCGGGAAACGCGTTAGCAGGAACACGTTGGAGCCGAGATTGGCCACGCGGTCAGCGATGTACTTGTTGACGCCGGAAATCAGGGAAATCACAACGATCAGTGTGGAAACCGACAGGATGATGCCCAGCAACATCAGGAAGGAGCGCATCTTGTGCTGGCGCAAGGTTTCCAGCGCCACGCCAACCGGCTCGCGAAACAGCACTCCGCGCTTCAACACGCCCCGTTTCATTCGGGCACACTTTCTCCTTCTTCATTCTACGCGCACACTGCGTCAATTGTTTCGCTCCGCCGTGGCCTTTGAGGGGTGTTTGCGAGATAACGCGGGCAAGGAAAATGGATGGGAATTGTCGATTCAGCAAAAGGAAGGGGCGACAGCAACCCCACAACTGCCTTCGCCCCTCGCCTTCTCTCGGACTCCCTAGCTTTCAGTCCGAACTGCGTTCTCTCCTTCCGTAGCTCTCACTTGCCCACAGGGTTGGTATGGACTTGCGCGACGCTGACGGACGTTTTTGATGCCTCTTCGACGCGCCTCAGGCTGGGCTCCTTGGCGGCCCAGAGAATTCGCGCATCCGGCGCGTCGTCAGGATAAGTTTCAGCGGACTGCTGTCCCTGCGGCTCGAGCACGATGTCCACGCGGCGGTTATAGGCCAACCAGGTGGCTCGCTTGTCGCGCTTCATCCACTTTGCCGGCTTTTGCGGATCTTTGGCCAGGAGCGCCTCGACCTTTTTCATGGGCAGTTGCTGCTCCTTGCCCTTCGCCTGCGTGCTCATCAAATCGGCGGAAAGGCCGTGGGCCTCCAAATAATCCTTCACCGCCTCGGCGCGCCGCTCGCTCAGCGCTTTGTTGTATCTCTTCGAGCCGCGAACATCGGCGTGCGCCACCAAGGTCAGCTTGGCATTTTTCTCATACTGCGTGTAGTTCTCGAAGTTCCTGGCAAGGTCGGTCAGCACATGCTCTTCGCTGCCAACCAGGCCGACTTTCGGGTGCCTCGGCCGCGGGTAGTTTGTCGGATAGAAAACGCTGGCAATCGTAATCGGCGGAGGAGGATCGATAGAGCCGGTCACGTGCAGCGTTGCGGTTTGCGTCGTGGTTCCTCCACAATCGTTGGATGCCGTCAATGTATAAGTAATGTTTTCGTTGACGGGCCCGACGGTCGTTTGCTTCGGCTTGACGTCCACCGTCTGGCTCCCGCTCATGGAGTGGCTGTTAATGGGTTCGACCTCTACGGAATTCGCGTCGGAGGTAGACCAGCTCAAAGTGTCGGTACCACCATCTTCCACCTTATCTCCAACCTGGTGATAGTGCACTTCCGGCTGACTCAGCGAAATTGTGGCTTTGGGCTGTGTGTTCACATCTACAGTCACATCCTGGGTGGCTTTGCCTCCTGGTCCCAAAGCGGTTAATTCATACGTTGTGGTTTTTGTCGGACTGACGAAACGGTTGCCTTGGGCGGGTACTTCACCGAGATTGGTGATCGAGATGCTCGCGGCGTCCGCCGTTTTCCAGTTCAAGTCCGTAGACTGCCCGCAAGCGAGGCTTTTGTTCTGTGCCGAAAGCTGCGCCGTCGCAGGCGCAATCGGAATGGTAGCGCTTGCCACTCCCGCATGGAAGCGCGGCTGCGGTCCCATGTTCAAGCCTTGCTTCCAATCTTTGGTCGTAATGGCTCCGTTGCGGTCCAGATGCACGGTCACTTGCCGGCCGGCCTTGGCCGTCACCGGCCCGGACCAGATGGTATTTCCTTCCCGCGTCACGGTGACTTGGTAGGTTCCCGGCTTCACCAGCAACCGCTGGTGCCAGATCCAGTTCCAGTCGAATTCATCGACGTGCCCGACGAAATAATCGGGCGTGGTCCCGTTGAGTAGTACGGCGGCGCGGGGATGTCCCTTGAACTCGATGTCTGCAAAAGGCCCCGAAACTTTATCTCCGTTAGGCTGCAAGGCCACATCCAAATCCGTTTTCTTTCCGCTCTCGATTTGAACATCTTCCACCTTATCGATGTAGCCGTAGTTGTACACGCCGATTTTGTGCGACCCGGCAGGCAGCGTGATGGTTTGACTGCCGTCTCGGATGGCTTTGCCATCCACAAACACGTAGGCTTGCTTGGGACTGACGTGGATATGCAATTTCCCATTATTCGTCGAGGACTGAGCGAAAACAGGCGCCGTCCCAAACAGCAGGGCGGCAGGGGAAAACATTGCCACAGCAAGGACCAGCCTCATTCGCATTTCTTGGATTCTCCTTCCCTCGGTATCGCCTGGAGAGCCAACCACACGACAAACGCGATTAGCAGGGTCGGAGAGCAGGGACTCGGCGGCCCTGCCGCACCCGCAACGGACCTCTTTTCCGGCCCCGCCTGGGCGCGCATGCACGCCTAATATATCGTGATGCGATATAAGTTCCAAGGGTTGCGCCGTCATTTATATCGTGATGCGATATAAATAAACACGGAGGCCTGGAGCTGGCGGGAAGGTGCCGCTTTACCTGGTCGGCGCCAGGTCATTTCTTCTTTGCGTTGGCGTAGGCTTCGGCGCCCAGAAAATGCAGCGAAACATAGGGCTTGTTTCCCACCACCCAACTGTCGTGCCCCGGCGAGATGTAGAACACGTCCCCGGCCTTCATTTCGATCA
>JAWOLO010000031.1:0-30741 GCA_033853375.1 Terriglobia bacterium | reverse complement strand
GGCGCGCCTTCTACGTACTCACCCTCCGCGAAGGCGTCAATCTCGCTCAATTACTCCCTAGCGTCTCGCCGCTACAGCGCGAACTCGACGTCGTCCTCCTCCACGAAGGAATCCTCGAGCCCGCTCTCGGTATTACCCCGCAAGCTGTCACCGCTGAGGCTCATCTCACCTACGAACGCGAAGCCGCCGCTGCTCTGGACGCCGTCGATTCGGGCCGCGCGCAAATCTCCTTCCTCCTGAATCCATGCGGCGTCGAACAAGTCATGAAAATCGCCACTGCCGGCGAAGTTCTGCCGCAGAAATCCACGGATTTTTATCCCAAGCTTCTCAGCGGCATCACCATGTACCGCGTCGCGCCTTCTGTGTAGCGGTGCGATGCGCGACCGATCTTGCGGGCATCGTGACTGCCAAACCCCCTTGTGCAACGCGACGATCTGGCATAGAGTAAGCCCCTGTCCCCGGCGAAATTCCATGCCATTGCCCTCCCATCTGGAAGAGCGAAGGGAGAATTCATCATGTCATCCATGATCAAGCCGCCCGCGATCAAAGACGTTTTCCTGTTGGTTGTTCTGGCAATTCTTTTTGTATCGTTCTCGCCCGCCGCTTATGCACAACTAGGAGTAACCACCCACACGGGCAGTTTGCCCGACGGCGCCACCTACGTCATTCAAGTTCCGGCGAATTGGAACGGTACGTTATTCCTCTATAGTCACGGCTACGTGCCTCCCGGGAGCCCCAATCCCGCACGGGATGTGGGTGATCTAGCCACGGGCTTGTTCATGCTTTCGGGCGGTTTCGCGCTCGCAGGGTCGTCTTATGCCACTACTGGGTGGGCGCTCCACGAAGCTATCCCGGATCAAATTGCCGTGCTCGATACTTTCAAACAATTGGTGGGCACCCCCTCTCGCACTATCGCCTGGGGCCATTCTCTTGGCGGCATCATTACGGCGGGCCTGATCCAGCGTCATCCCGACCGCTTTGATGCCGCCCTTCCCATGTGCGGCGTTCTCTCTGGAGGCGTCGGCACTTGGAACACTGCGCTCGACTTTGCCTTTGTGTTCAAAACGCTGCTCGCTTCTGGTAGTGGCTTACAGCTTGTCAATATCGCTGACCCGGTAGCCAATCTCACACTTGCGGAAGAAATGCTTGCCGCAGCACAAACCACTCCGCAGGGCCGCGCGAGGTTGGCCCTGGCCGCTGCTGTCGCCGACGGACCTGGTTGGTTCGATCCTCTCTCTCCTGAGCCTGCAGCCACCGATTTTGCCACGCGGGAGTTCAACCAGCTTAGGTGGGCCCAGAACGTGGACTTTCCGTTTTTCTTTGCTTTTCGCGCGGAGCTGGAATTCCGCGCCCAAGGCAATCCTTCCTCGAATGAGGGCGTCAATTACCGTTCCCTGCTGGCGCGTTCCATTGATCGCGACGAAGTCGTTGCGCTCTACCAGCAGGCTGGCTTGGATCTCAACACTGATCTTAAGACGCTGCAGAGCACCGTTCGGATCAGCGCTGACCCCGAGGCCCTTCACTACCTGGAATCCAACATCATCTTCGACGGCCAGGTCAGCATCCCCGTGCTCACCATGCACACCAAGGGGGACGGCCTCGTCCTAGTGCAAAACGAATCGGCCTACAACAACGTCGTTACCGAAGCAGGGGATTCTCCTTTTCTGCGTCAGACTTTCGTGCATCGCGCCGGCCACTGCGCTTTCACACCTGCCGAAACAATTGCCGCGGTGGAGTCGCTGCTCTTCCGTCTGAACAACGGGATTTGGGGGCCGCTCGATGCCAACTCCATGAACGCCACGGCTTCCGCTCTCGGACCGCTCTTCAACATCTCGCCGCCTTCTTACTTTGACTTCACGCCGAGCCAGTTCCTTCGCCCCTTTGACGCGCTCGGCGGCGGTTGTCAGTCGGACCCCGTCTGCCGCGCGCAATTCTCCGCGCCCTAGCGTTGGTCGTCCTCATTTGGCGGGTGTAGCGGCGGGTCTGCAGCCCCGTGCTTTTCCAAGGCACTGGCTCGGCGCCTGCTGAGTCTCGGCTGCCTATTTTTGGGGAAATCGTTCGAGGCGGGTGAAAAATCCCTGTCCTACTGGACCAACAAATTCATAAATCGAACGATGTCCGCCTGCTCGCGGTCTCTCTGCGTACTCCGCTCCGTGGTTTGCGTCAGCGCCGCGAGTCTTTCCGCCAGGACACGCATCGCCACGTCTCGCAGCACATACGCAATCTCGTTTCCTTGCACCATTGCCCAGCCCTTCTTCGTGCGTTCTAATTCCAATTCATGGTCTTCCCAGCCGAGTTGTGGCTCAATGCGCTCCGCGGTAAGCGCCGCCACGGTCTCGATTTGGATATGCGCCGTGCCGCGTTTTCCCTTCAGCTCTACTCCGCTCACTTGCAACTGCCGGTAAACCACCACCGGCCTCTCCAGTTTCTCCAAGTTCCCTGCGCGCAGAATTTCTCCAGCCTCGAGATTCGACGTTTCTAATGCCAACGTTACCTCCGCGGCGCTGGGCTGCTTTCCTTTGGTGCGCAGCGGAATTTGGAGAATCGGTGCTTGCGGGTTACTCGGGTGTGTCACCCTCGCCGACCCAGCTTCACTGTGCGGCATGGTGGGCGCACCATCACCCCTCGCCTTAAGTGTCGAGGGAGGAGGTGAAGCCTTCACCGCCTGGAAGCTTGGCCGATTTTCCGTGCTGTTAATGACCGATTGCTCTTTGGGTTGCGACCCGGATGGCCGCCTCGCCGCTTCGGTGGTCTCCCCGCCTTGCAGAGGGCCCTTGGTCAAATAACGATAGAAGCGCGGGTAGCCTCTCGCTCGCCAGTATGGCGAACGGTAATCCTCAATCTTCGTGCCCGAGGTGACCGAACTAAAGAACGAGTGCTCCCTAGGATTCACCACAATCCCGACATGTCCTCGCCATACAATCAGGTCGCCTGGCTGCGGGTACCGTATGCGCAAAAACTGCCCCGTTCCACGGTAAAGATCAAGTGAGTTCATGTAGGGGTAGGAATACCCGGCCCGTTGATACAGAGTGTGCACCAAGTGCGAGCAATCCGGGGCGAGCCCTTCTTCGTCATCCGCCCAAGCCATCCCCTGGATGATCCCCCGCCCCTCTTTCAGGCTGAGCGGGCGCATCCCCGCTGGAATGGACGGTGGTGGCGGAGTCCCTTGCGCCTGTTTCCCCGTGGCCTGGCGGGCAGTTTGCCCTTGTTGCGCCGCTGACTGCGCTTTCTGCGCAGTTGGCGGACTCTGCTGCCCAGTTTTTTGGGGGGCTGCGGCCTGCGTCTGCCACGCAAATGCCTCCGGGTCCAGCCCCAGGCAAAGGGCCGTACAACACAGCAGTGCGAAAAGGACTAGCTTTCGCATCCTCCAAGCTTAGACGACCGTTTTGCGGCGCGCGCCGTCCCCTGGGCCTAGGCCATGGACCGTACCATGGTACAGGCCCCGAGAAGTGCTCCATGCCCTGTGATGGTCCATAAGTTAAAGAAAATAAGGATTTTAGATCCAATAGCGGTAGCCTTGTTGGGTCCATTGCACTTCTGTCGGCGATATTGCCACCTCCGGTGTTGGATGCATGAAATCCCTATAGCCCTTTCGGTCCTGAAGCTGATACCCGCCACTTGAGCCCTTCTTCGCCGTCCCTTCCAGTTGCGATACCATACGCGGAGCATTCGCGCACATGCCACCGCGACAGCTTCCTGTCTACAGGACCAAAGAGCTCCAAGAAGACGTGGCCGGATAGCAAGCGGGGCGTCGCATCCGCTGCGTTGCAAGCCGCGTTTGAATCGATACGCCGCTCTGATGCGCCGGTCGATCTAAACCCCCTGCACCATTCTTGCGACTCCGTCTCGCGCCTAAATCTGAGCCGGACCGATTACAATCGCCATTTCTCTGTAACGGCACAGCGCATTGGCGAGCTGCATCTGCCGGGGGCTCCGGCACTCCGGCTCAAACAGCCGCGGATTCCCCACGATAATGACGGCCGTCATGGCCCGCGACGTCGCCACGTTGAGTCGATTCAAGCTGTACAAAAATTCCATCCCCCGCGGCGCATCTTCCGGCGTCGACGTCGTCATCGAATAAATCACCACCGCGGCCTGCTGTCCCTGAAACTTGTCCACAGTTCCAATCTGCATCTTGGGCAGCCGCGCTGACAAATCGGCCACCTGCGCGTTATATGGCGCAACAATTAGAATGTCCTCGTCCTTCAGCCGCCGTCGATTGCCCGCCCCGTAAAACCATTTCACTTCCGGCTTGAGCAACGCCTTTACAATCCGCGCCACCGCTTCCACTTCTTCCGCGCACGAGTTCCGGTTTCCTTCGTGTTTCACTGGAACGAACCACAAACCCGCCCCTTTCAGACACGCGGGTCCTTCCAGCACGCGGCTGTGCGTCAAAACCTCGGACTGCAATCGTCCTTCGTAAAAAAGTTCGGATGTGAAATCGCAGATCTTCGGATGTAGCCTCCAAGTTCTCGGGAGCAGAAATCCCATATCTGGCGGAATCGTTTTGTGTTCACCCAGCAAGTGCTCCAGCGCCGACTTATCCGCGCCATCGGGATGACTGCCTTTCAGCGGCCTCTCTAACTGCTGCGGATCGCCGATGAGCACCAGACTCTTCGCGGCCTGCGACACGGCCAGCACGTCAGCCAACCCCATCTGTCCCGCTTCGTCAATGAAGAGCACATCCGCCGCTTCAAAAGCCGCCTCCGGGGTCCAAAGCCACGACGTCCCGCCTACAACGTTTGCCCTCCGCGACTCCAGCGCTTTCCACGCTTCTTCGTTTTTCTTGGCAATCGCGATATCTTCGGTCCATTCTTCGTCGTCGGACCGCTGCATGCACCTCACGCCTTCTTGGTCCTCTTCTTTCGCGGCATCTACTACTTCCTCGAGCAACTTGCGAATCACTTTGTGGCTGAGTGCCGTCACCCCAATCTTCTTGCCCTGTTTCACGAGCTCGCAGATCATCCGCGCGCCCGTGAACGTCTTCCCCGCCCCTGGCGGCCCCTGTATCGCAAACACAGAATCTTTCAGTGCCGATACGATCCGGCACGCTGTCCCCTTCGGGCTTTCCCCCGCTCGCGGTTCCAGCGTTTCCCCTCTCGCGAGCCGCGGCTGCTTCCGTAACAGCAAATCGCGTCCCGCGCGATATCTTCCCGAAGCGTCCATGCCATTTGCGGCCACCCACTCACCGATCCGGAAAAGCGCTTCCGCATGCTCTTTCACGCTTAGTGGCCTGTCCCACACGTATACAGCCGTCGGATGGAGGTCTGCGGTCTTTTTCGTCTTTTTGATGTCGATCGTACGACGGACTGGATCGATTTCGAGCACGGTCCCAAACTTTTCACCCTTGCAATACAGGTCCTTTTCGGCGCGCGCTTCCGTCTCCTGCTTCTCAAATATGTAGCGGTCGACAGGTATTTTTCGTTCCACCAGCAGGCGCTTCGAAAACTTCAGCCCGGCCAATCCCGCTCTTTCTTCCAGCAGGTCTGCGTCGTCCAGGTCCGCGAGCCGGTAGCCTTCCCAATACGTTGCCTTGTCTTCCCGCCGGTGCCAGTCCTGCAATTGCGCCAGCAGCCACTGTGCTTGCTGCTCGTTCGTGCGCGCCTCCAACTCCGGCGGTATTTTGTTCGCAAGCTTTTCTACCAGCGCTGCAACGCGCTTCTGCCTTTCGTCCAGTTCTTCGGATGGGCCCTCTTCCCGGTCAACAAATCGTGGCACTTCCGCTCGGCCGTCCACCAACTTCCGCCGCTCTGCTTCCAGCCAATCGCGCAACTGTGCCGTCGAAACACAATCCTCGCGGTTGTATCCCTCCATTACTTCGCGAATTTCTTCCGGCAACACCTCATCTCCCCAGCCCAACTCCAGCCGGTGTTCCACGTAACGCATCGCCGCTCGCGATTTCTCCAGGGGAGTTTCGCGCTCGAATCCGTAAAACGCCTCAATCCTCTTGAGCGAATACTCTTCGACGCTCGCACGCACGCCCTGCTTGAACGCCTGATGCAAATCCACGAGCACGCCCGCGCGCAGCATGCGGTCGATTTTGTCTTCGCGCGTCGCGTGCATGCCCATCAAGCGCTTCAGCGTTCCGGGCTCGTAACTGCCGAAGTGATACACGTGCATCTTCGGGTCGGCTTCGCGTCGGCGCATGATCTCATCCACCAGCCATTCGAAGCCCTTCTTCTCCTCCTCGCGGTTCAACGCCCATCGCTTCTCATATACCAATTCGAGCGCCTCATCTCGCGCCGCGAACCCAAACAAATATTGCAATCCTTGGTCGCCTACAAACGGATCGCCTTCGAAATCCATGAACACATCACCCGCCGAAGGCTCCGGCAGCCGGCACAATCCCATTCCTTCTGCCACCGGCAACAGCTCATGTTTCAACCGCTTCTCCTTGCGCCCTTCCACCTGCACGCGCGCCTGCTCGCGCTTGCTTTCATAGGTTTCCTTCGACCCGTGTCTCGGCCTCTCTTTTAGCGGAATCGGCAGTGCTGCCAGTTTCGCCACAGTCCCCGCATCCCACGCTTCAAATTGATTTCATTGCTGCCGCCGGATGCCCGCCACCAGCGACAAATGATCATCTGCGCGCCTCCGCGCATCGCACTCGCGAAACCATTTGCAGATATTGCAGTGTTCCACTGGCTCGGGATAGGTTGCCTCGACCGTCTCCATTTCCGGCTCAAACGTCAATGCATACTGCCCCTCTTTTAAAGGGACCGCACTCTGAGGCATGCCGCTGCGGCCCACGTCGCTAATCGCTACTTTGCTATCCTCTCCGCAAGCCCATCCGACGGCTTCAATCAATCTGGCCTTGACATACCGGTAGTACGCCGCATATTCGGACACGCGGTATTTCTCGCCCGCAAACCCTTCCCCCGGCGGGACGACCCACAAAAACTCGGGTATCGTCCGCTGAATTTTCCCCAGCAGCTCCGAATACAAGGAGAGTTGCAGAATCGTCGTGGCTTTCGTCTCTTTGGCGAGCTTCGTATCCGCAACTTCGTACGACCACGGCCAGCGCTTGCTTGGCGTCACAACACGGCGCAGCACGTCCGGCCGCCCAAACCACTCTTCATCGCTGAGCGCGCCTTGCGCAATCACGTCCGCGCCGCGTTCCATCAGCCCTAGTGTTTCCTCAAGCAGCCGCTCTTCTTCTCTGTGGGGGATGTGGCTCAGGTTCTCGACAGTTAATCCCTGCGCGCGCAAACGTTCCAGGTACTCGCGCTCGTGCCGCTCGCCGCGCTCTCGAATCACGGCAAGGTCCGGCGCCGCCCACTCCGGTTCGTCGCGCTTCCCCTGCGCTACTTGCAGGTCCAGCGTCGTGAGATGACGGCATGCCAGGTGATTTCCCAGGTCCGTCGCCGCTAGCCGAATTTTCCCTGCCGCCAGTTTCATCTCGCAAAAAACCTACACCGCCACTCTTAACCATTTTTGTACTCGGAAAATTTCTGCCACTCGCGATCAAGGCAGGAGGCGGCCTGTTGACTTGACGTTCTCGCGGCCCGTCGTGAGTTTCGGCGGTCTCACGCGCCGCGCTTGTGCTCCAAGCGCACTCGCTCCAGATACCGTCCCGTCTCCACTTCCACGCGCACAATCTCCCCGCGATCCACGAACAGCGGGACCTGAATTCGCGCGCCGGTATCCAGTGTAGCTTCCTTCCAGGTATTGTCCTGCTGCGAGTGCACGGCGGGTGCGGTGTCCGCCACGCGCGCCTCTACCACGGGCGGAAAATCCATGGTGACCGCCTGGCCTTCGAAAAATTCCACCGGGATGTTCATACCCTCCCGGAGAAACTTTTCCGCCGGACCCAAAATCGCGCGCGGAATTTCCACTTGCTCGAACGTTTGCGGATCCATGAACGTACAGTTCTCCGCGTCGCGGTAGAGAAACTCCATCGTCTGGCGCTTCAGTTCCAAGTCCTCCACGCGATCTGCCGGGCGAATGTGCGGTTCGGAAATGTGGCCCGTTCTTACGTTCCGCAGCTTCGTCTTGACTACGCCGCCTAACTGGCCCGCTCCAGCTTTGAATTCGGCTTCCAGCACTTTGTAGATTTGCCCTTCCAGGCGGATGGCCATCCTGGGTTTGAGTTGCGACGCGATGATCATAGCGGACTCCCCTGATGCTACTGTTCCTTACTCGCATTCTACCGCGCCTCTCCCCCTCGAGTGCCTTGATCCGCTTCGCCCCCTCCTGCGACGACCGCTTTTCCTCTTGACTGGCGCCGCCAGCGCTCGTAGGCTGCCTGCAGCAGTTCCTTCGGCCCCTTTCGAGTTGCAACATTCTGACGATTACTCGCGGAGGATTCCGATGGGAAAAACCAACGTGGTTCGTGTGATTCTTGGTGGCTTGCTGGCCGGCCTCATTCTCAACATTTTTGAATATGCTTTGAACGGCGTCGTTTTTGCCTCTCAGTGGAACGACTTCGAGAAGATGCTCAATCGCCACATGCGTCCTAGCGCGATTCCTTTTTTCATTGTTGCGACCTTTCTCATGGGCATCGGTGTGGTGTGGCTGTACGCCGCAGCACGGCCTCGTCTTGGTCCGGGACCGAAGACCGCGGTCCTCACCGGAATTGCTTTCTGGTTCTTCGCGTACGCCATTCCGGCTGCGAATGGGATCATGGCCAATCTGGAACCTGGGCACCTCACTGCTACCGTCACGCTCATCATGCTGGTCGGAGTGATCCTAGCGTCGGTTTGTGGCGCGTGGGTGTACCACGAAGCTGCAAATCCGTCATAAGGCAGGTTTCCCCTCGGGGCAAGCTTGGCAAACGAGTAGCGAGCGGCGAAAGGAGAAGCCTTTCTACCCAGACGGGAATTAGCCATCTAACAGGTCGGAACTCGTAATAACTCTCCTCGCCTTCGACAGGGGCTTGGGCACTCTATCGGCATGAATCATGCGTGCATGACAGCGCTAGAGCCACCGCCTTCGAAATTCAAATAAGAAAATCGAGGATAAGAAGATTGAGGACGACGCCAAAGGCGCCACGTCGCCGCAGGCGGGCTCGAAACGACACTTTACGTGTATCAATCAAAAGCCGGGCGGACGGTAGGAGGCGACGGCAAAGGCGCGTTCGAGCGCCATGCCAGCGCGGCAAAGCGTGCCTTCGTCGAAGAGGCGGCCAATCAAAGTGATGCCGTGGGGGACGCGGCGCGGCGGAGAAAATTTGGGCAAAGGATGCTGCGGGTCTGGCGCCCAATCCGAGCGCGCCTGGGAAACTTCGACGAAGCCAGCCCGAAGCGTGAGCGAAGGATGGCCGGTGTTGTTGCTGATGGTGAGCATCTCGTCGCGGAGTGAAGGAACCAGAAGCAGATCTACATCGGAGAAAATTCGGGCCATTTCCTGGCAGACCTTGCGGCGAAAGCGGTCATTTTGCACGAAATCAACTGCGGACAGAAAGCGCGCCTGGCGGAAGAGGTTGGGCCAGGAGTCGTTGGTCTGCATTTTGAGCTGATCGACGCCGTGCGAGACGGTGAGTTCCTCGAAAGAGGCGGCGCCTTCGGCAAACAGGTTGATGTTAAGCGAGCCGTAGGGCCAATCGGGAAGAAAGACTTCGACGGGATGCATGCCAAGTTGGCGGATAGTGTCGAGGGCCGAGCGGTCGACATCGGTGGCGGGCGGCTCCTTCATCCAATTGGGAAAGTAGCCGACGCGAAGCCCTTTGATGGGCGCGGCGGAATCGAAGTCGAGGTGGCTGGGGACACTGGAAACGTCGCCAGGGTCGGGACCGCTAATGGCTTGCAGCACGAGAATGGCGTCTTCAACGTAGCGCGTCATGGGGCCGAGTTTGTCGAGCGACCAGCAGAGCGTCATAGCGCCGGTGCGCGCAACCCGGCCATACGTAGGGCGCAGTCCAGTGACGCCGCAGCGCATGCTGGGGCTGACAATGCTGCCACCGGTCTCGCTGCCGATGGAAAAACCGACGAGTCCGGCGGCGGTAGCGGCGCCAGGACCCGCGCTGGAGCCGGATGCGCCTTCTTCCAGCAGCCACGGGTTCATGGTTTGGCCGCCGAACCAAATGTCGTTGAGGGCAAGCGCACCGAGGCTAAGTTTGGCGATGAGCACGGCGCCTGCGTTGTGCAGACGCTGGACAACCGCGCCGTCTTGCGCGGGAACGCGGTTGCGGAAGGGCTCTGCGCCGTAGGTGGTGGGGATTCCGGCAGTATCGAGAAGATCTTTGCCGCCCCAGGGAATACCGTGAAGCGGGCCGCGGTATTTTCCGGCGGCGATTTCGGCGTCGGCTTTCTTGGCCTGCGCTAGCGCGAGGTCCCGCGTGAGGGTGATGACGCAGCGAAGTTCGGGGTCGAATTGCTCGATGCGGTTGAGATAAATGTGGGTGAGACGCTCCGACGTGAGCTTGCGCTGCTCGATCCAGCGGGAAAGTTTGGTGACCGGAGCGAAGGCAATCTCTGCGTCGTTCGAAGGGAGCGGGCCGGGATCGGAATTCGAGCGGATGAAGCGGTCACGCTGAGCAGCAGGATGCTGTCCGGGGAGAACCGATTCATAACGCGAAAAGGGAGCGAGCGCAGGATCGAGCGCGACGTTGCGCGGGCCAGTGCGACGCTCCATGAGCGGAGCCATGTTGACGCGCCAGGAAGCGGCGGCCTGGGCGCGCTCGGCCGGAGTGAGCTCCACGCGGGCGAGCTTTTCGGCCTCGGCGAAAGTGTTCGGCGAAACTTCAGGACCGACGGCAGGACCGGTGCCAAACGCGGGAGGTGCGCCGGGAGTGGGCGCTGTCGGTTCTTGCGCTTCGGCGTTCAGGGAAACCGCAGCACCAAGAAGACCAAGCGATGTTTTTGCAAGAAACCGCCTGCGCGAATCTGGCATGAGCCCTCCGAGGGAAAGCATTGTATCCGAGTCTCGAAGACTGTGCAGAGGCAAACAAAATTCCTGGCATGGAGGGAAAGCCATGGGTGGTTGTGGCTCGCCAAATGCTGGCGGAGCGAGGATGAAACTGCCTGTTTGCAATAGGCCATTGGTGTCAGGATAAGGCTTCGGAACGAGCAGCAGGCTACGGTTAGGGTGGTGCGCCTTTGCCAGGAGTGAGGAGTTCGCATTTGAGAAGGAATCGGTTGATGCAGAGGGCGACAAAGATATTTGCAGCGACATTCCTTCTTGCACATGCTTGTGCGGCGCAGGAGAAGATCCCGGACGCGGAAAAACGCCTTTTCGATTCCGTGAATCACGAACGAGCGGAAAGAAAGTTGCCGCCTTTGAAGTGGGATGATGGTCTGGCGCGCGCAGCGCGTAAGCATGCCGAACGGATGGCGGAACAGGATTTGCTTGTGCACCAAGTGCCCGGAGAAGCCGATCTGGCGACGCGCGCACACGAAGCAGGCGCGCGGTTCAGCCATATTACGGAGAATATTGCCATGGGAGAGTCCGCTGATAAGTTCCACGACGGCTGGATGCGTTCACCGGGGCACCGCGCGAATATTCTCGATGGTGCAGTGGATTCCATCGGGATTGCAGTGGTCGAAGACGAAGTGGATTTGTACGCGGTGGAGGATTTTGCTCAAGCCGTGGCGGTACTCTCGCTCGAAGAACAGGAGAAACGAGTTGGGCAGCTTCTCGTGGCGCGCAGGTTGAATTTGATCGACATCGGAAGCGACGCGCGCAGGAGTTGTGAACTCGATCGCGGTTTTGCGCGGAGCAGCAAGGCAAAGTACGTCGCGCACTACGAAACGCCTAACGTCGATCAACTCCCAGAACTCGTGGAAAAACAGATTGAATCCCGCCGCTACAGATCCGCGGCCGTAGGCGCGTGCGCGCCGAAAGAAACGTCCGGATTCACGCGGTTCCGAATCGTAGTTCTCTTGTACTGAAGCAGCAGCACGCACGAAGGCGCGCGTGGAGGCCAGAAGATTGCTCTCAAAATCGCGCTAATAACCTAGGAGCGAAAAAGGACAGATTCGCGCTGGAACATTTTCACCGCGATGAAGAGTCCCGCAGCCGCATAGACGCTGCTCGATAACAAGATGAGCAGAATATAGTTCCAGTGGAATGTGCCAGCCACAATTTCCTTGCAAACCAGGCTCGTGCTAAGGATGGGAACAAGTGCGAGCTTGGGGTTCAGGTCGAAACCCGGAAGAAGAGAAGCGACAGCCGGGATGACCACGATGAAAGTCATTGGCGTTAAATAGCTCTGCGCTTCCTTGTAACTTTTGGCGAATAGGGCGATGGTCAGCAAGACCGAAGCGAAAAGCACAGCCAGCGGAAGAGCCATGAGGAAGACGGACAAAATCGCAGGGAAACCGATATGCAACTGGAATGCGGCGGCATCCTTTTGATTCATCGCGCCGGAGTTGCCCACCAGATAGAACGAAGTGCCCATAGAAATGATGGCGAGGACAGCCGTAGAGAGCGAGGCGGAGAGAACAAGTAGAAATTTTCCGAGAACGAGATCGACGCGAGAAAGCGGGCTAGAGAGGATGGTTTCCATGGTTCCGCGCTCTTTTTCGCCTGCGGTGAGGTCGATGGCGGGGTAGATGGCGCCGGTCATGGAAAGAAGAATGACCATATAGCCAAGGAGACCACCGAGAGCAGCGCCGCTGACTTTTTCCGGCGGGGCAACATTTTCCTGCTTGACCTCAAAAGGCTTAATGATGTCCGTAGGAAGGTTGCGGGCGGAAAGGCGGCTGGAAACGACTGAATCGCGGTAATCGTCAAAGAATTTCTCGACATGATTTGCGCCGAAGGAAGATTTGATCTCTCCCTGGTAAAAATAGATCTTGACGGTTAATTCTTTGCCCTGCGCCAGATCGGAGTCAAAGTCCTTGGGAATGTCCACGGCGGCGCGGATCTCCTTTTCGGAGATGCGTTTCTTCCAGTCGTCTGCGTACGGGACGATTTCCAGGTCTTTCACTTGTTGGAGCTTCTCAACGACGCGGGGCGAATCTTGGCCGCCGATAATCATGACCTTCGCGGTTTCCTTCTGGGCCTTGCCAATCATCACAGTCATGAGGGAGGTCATGCCAACCATGAGAATAGGGAAAGCCAGGAGAGGCACGAGAACCGTGGAAATGAGCGTGCGGCGGTCGCGTAGCCACTCGGTCAATTCCTTGCGATAAACAATCCCGACGTTGCGGAAGTTCATGACTTAGGCCTCCGAATTCTTGAGAAGCGGGCCGACGACTTTGACGATGATTTCCTCAAGGTTGTGTTCCGAATATTTTGCGCGGAGGTCGGGGACGGTTCCTTCGGCGAGGAGTTTGCCGTCATGAATGATGCCAATGTGGTCGCAGAGCCGCTCCACTTCGCTCATGATGTGAGTGGAAAAGATGATGGCCTTGCCACGATCGCGGCAGTCGCTGATGAAAGTGATAATCGTGCGGGCGGTCATGACGTCCAGGCCGGTGGTGGGCTCGTCGAAAATCATCACAGGCGGATCGTGGACGAGCGTGCGAGCGATGGAGGTCTTCTGCTTCATGCCGGTGGAAAGCTTGTCGCAGCGGCGGTCGCGGAAACCATTCATGTCCAGACGGTTGAAAATGTCATCGACGCGTTTTTTGAGCGTGGGCTCGTCGAGGCCATTCAGGCGGCCAAAATATTCAACAAGTTCTTGAGCGGTGAGGCGCGGATAGAGAGCGGTAGCGGTAGAAAGAAAACCGACATTCGCGCGGACTTTTTCGGGCTGTTCTACGACGTCGTGGCCGCAGATGATGGCAGTGCCGTCGGTCGGTTCGAGAATCGTCGCGAGCATGCGCAGCGTAGTGGTTTTGCCGGCGCCGTTGGCCCCGAGCAGGCCGTAGATCTTCCCGGGCTGGCATGTGAAACTGACGTTCTCAACGGCGTGGATTTCGCCGCGCTTCTTGTCCTGGAACCGCTTAGACAGGCCACGAGCTTCAATCATCCGAGAATCCCCGTATGGAAGTTTTTGGTGCGGGACACAGAACCTTCAGAGTGTACTACGTAAGAGACGCGGGAATGTTACGGGATGTGAGCATAAAGGGCAGAATGCGCAGGTCAGCCCTTGTGACAGGCAGGGCACTGTTTCGCATCAAACTTATCTGGGCTAACACGAAACATGTTATTGCACTGGATGCACACGCGGTGAAGTACGGTACTGGACACGGGGGCGAGCTTGGGCGAGCGCTTAACCGTTGGGGAACCTGTTTGGGCGCTAGTGGTTTCGGCGGCCATGGATGGATACTAGCACGTGGAGCGCAGCTAACCAAGGCAGCGGCATCCCAAGACTGGGCCGGGGCATCTCTCTCTTATGAGGGATGAGACACAATTCTTCATGAAAATGCCACTTACTGCGAAGACCGAGACAGACCATTTTCGCCGTTCGTCATTTTGGAACGCGGTTTTCGGCTGTGTTTACGTAGGGCATGGAGCATACAGAAAGCCGCGCGGGCCTTGCTAGAATGAAGTATCTTGGAGCCTTCCAGGCAAAAGCAGGACTAGCCACGGACAAGTTGGCGGGAATTGCGCCAGGGAAAAGGGCTTGTACGCACCAGGAGCGCCAAAGGGGAAAACGCGCGGAATAAGAAGTCATGGATCGAAAGCTACGAAATCGGATCTTGCTCTACCTGTTCCTGGCAGGAGTGCTGGCGTACGTTCTGATCGAGTTGAGTGGGCGCAAGCCGGCGCCGAAGATTTCTGCGGTGACCCCGATGCGGGAGAACCTGGTTTCCTCCATCAGCAGCAATGGAAAAGTCGAGCCGATCTCGCCTTACGTCATGCGGGCAGAACTGGATACGTTCGTTGACAAGGTTTACGTCAGGGAAGGACAGCAGGTGAAGAAAGGCCAGTTGCTGATGGAATTGGACGTGAAGGATGCAGCGGCACAGCTCGCTGCAACGCGCGCAAAATTGCTTGAGGCACAGGAGGATTTGCGGACCGCCAGGGCAGGCGGGAAAGCCGATGAAGCAGCGAAGGTCCTGGGTGACCTGGCGAAAACGCAGGCTAAGCGCGACCAACTGCAGAAAAATCATGACGCGCTGATGCATCTGATCGCGCAACAAGCGGCGACGCGGGAGGAATTGGCGGCCAACGATTTGTCCTTGACTGAAGCCCAAGCGGAAGTGACGCGACTCACCGCTGTGAAGCAGGAATTCGACCGCAGCGTAAAGCTAGCCGCCGACCGTGCGGCATTGCAGGTCGATCAACTGAAAAACCAAGTCGCGGCATTAGAGGATAAAGTGCGGCAAGGCCGAATTATAGCGCCGGCGGACGGGACCGTTTATTCGCTGGGCCGAAGTGAAGGCGCGGAACCGTTGAAGGCCGGGGATTACGTGAAAGTGGGCGATTTGCTGGCAGAAATGGCGGATTTGCACAAGGTGCGCGTGCGGGCGTTCATTGACGAGCCGGACCTGGGCGGGCTGGAAGTGAACGAGCCGGTGAAAATCACCTGGGATGCGTTGCCGAACAAAACCTGGTCTGGGAGAACCGAAACCCTTCCGAAACAGGTGGTACAACGAAATACGCGAAGCGTGGGTGATGTGCTTTGTTCGGTAAACAACGACAACCTGGATTTGCTGCCGAACACCAACGTGAACGTGCGTATCAATGCGAGAGAGCGCCTGGGCGTGCTGTCCGTACCGCGCGGTGCCGTGGAAGTCGAAGGCGGAAGGCGCTATGTGTATGTGGTGAAGTCAAACCAGCTGGGGGTAGGCAAGTCGACGCTGGAAAAGCGGGAAATCCACGTGGGCATTGCGGACGCCACGAACTACGAAGTGGTGAGCGGGCTGCAAGAAGGTGAATTGGTAGCTTTGCCTGGCGACGTGGATTTGAAAGACGGGATGAACGTAATCGTAGTCAATACTTCGGCTTCGAATTATTAGAAAAGCGGATGGCTTCCAGGAGCAAACTAGGCTTTGCAGTGATGCTCCTGGCGGGCACGGCACTGGCAGCGGCACAGGCGACTGTCCGGCAGGACGAGAACCTGACAGAGGCGCGGCGGGCTTACGAAGCCAGTGATTACACAAAGGCCATCCAGGTGCTGCAGGAAGCCGCACCCAAGGAGCCCCAAAACGGCGATATCCAGTTGCTGTTGGCGAAAAGCTACTTCGAGTTGCAGCAGCACGATGCAGCCATCCGCAGCGCCGAGAAGGCCGTGGCGCTCGATCCGCAGAATTCGGTTTATCACGAGTGGCTGGGAAGAGCTTACGGGGATAAAGCGGACCACGCCGGATGGTTTTCCGCGATGTCATTGGCGAAGAAAACGCGCAAGGAATTTCAATTGGCAGTGGACTTGGACGAGCGGAATTTTTCAGCGCGCCAGGCGCTGATCGAATTTGATTGCAGCGCGCCGGGGATCGTGGGCGGAGGCGAAGACAAAGCGCGGCCACACATCCAGAAATTGATGGAATTGGATGCGGCGGAAGGCCACTACGCGGCCGGGAACTGCCGACGGCAAAAGAAGGACTTCGCCGCCGCGGACGAGGAGTTCACGAAATCGCTGGAGAGCCATCCGAAATCTGCAGAACTGATATACGACATTGGCGACTACGCGATGAAGCGCGGGCAGCTGGAGCGGTTGTTCGCCGTGGCAGAAGCCGGGGAGCATGTGGCACCAAACGATCCACGGGGAAGGTTTTACCGCGGAGTGGGACTGGTTTTAGAAATGGAAAAACCGGAGGAAGCGGAGCGGCTGTTACGAGAGTATGCGGGGAGAGCTCCCAAGAGGAATGGTTATCCTTCGCCAGCCTGGGTGCACGCCTGGCTAGGGCGCCTGTATGAAAACAAGAGCGATATTGCAGAGGCGAAAAAGGAATTTGAGAGTGCGCTGCAGTTGGATCCGAAAAACAAGATGGCGCAGGAAGAGTTAAAGAAACTGAAGAAGAACTAAGCGTCTCCTCCGAACTGCGCCCGGCCGGGTTTCCGATGTTCTCGCAGCAAAAGAAGACGATGCATATTCGAGAGATCGTATCGGTGGCCGTCGACGCGCTGCGCGCGAACAAGCTGCGCGCGAGTCTTACGTCGCTCGGAGTAATCATCGGAAGCGCCTCCATCGTCCTGGTGGTTACCGTGGCGCTGACCAGCCGGAAATTCGTGCTCTCGCAAATCGAAGCCGTGGGATCCAACCTCGTTTGGGTGGAGCTGGTCCAAAGGCCCGATAAAGCGTCCCCGCTTAGCTATGAATTGACGCTGGAAGACATGGAAGCGGCAAAGTCCATACCCCACGTTATTGCCGTGGCAGGCACGCATGAACATCCCATGACCATGACCGAGGATGGCGTGGACCGCGCAGTTAACCTCGTCGGCGTGACCGAAGGTTACCAGACCATCCGGCGCCTGTTGATCGTGCGCGGCCGGTACTTCGATGCTGTCGACATGCAAATGCGCAGCAAGGTTTGTCTGATCACAACCCAGCTCGAGGAAAGGATCTTCGGACAGGAAAACCCCATTGGAAGGCCGATCCGTATGGGCGAACTGACCTTCACCGTGATTGGCGTTTTTCGGGAGCGCGTGGAAACCTTCGGCCTATCCGACATACAAAAAAACTCGGTGCTCATTCCGTTTACGCTGATGAAGTATTACATCGGCACGGAATACCTGGGCTTACTGGACGTCCAAGCAGACAAGCCCGAAAACGTGGCGTCCGTCGAAAGGCAGGTGGCGCGGCTGCTGCAAAGCCGGCATCCGGCGGAAGCGGAGTACAACGTTCAAACGCTGACGGCGATCCTGGGAGTCGCGCGGATGATTTCACTTGCGTTGACAATCGTACTGATCATTATTGCGGCCATCGCGCTGCTGGTCAGCGGGATCGGCATTATGAACATCATGCTGGTAACGGTGACGGAGCGAACGCGTGAGATCGGAATCCGCAAGGCGATTGGAGCAGCGCGGCGAGAGATCTTGTACCAGTTTCTGGTGGAATCTTTTTTTATCAGTGGGGGCGGAGCGGTAATTGGGATATTGCTCGGCATCGCAGTACCGGTAGTGGCGCAGTACTTTTTACCGGGCAATCTGCGCGTGCCGGTATCGCCCTTGAGTGTCGTGCTTGCCTTTGTGGTGTCCTGCTCGACAGGGTTGCTCTTTGGATATTTGCCGGCGAACCAGGCAGCGAGTCTGCAGCCTGTGGAATCCTTGCGGTATGAGTGAGAGGAAAAGGGATTTGAAATTGGGAAGTTAGGGATTGGAACCAATTGAAGTGCGACGAAGGAGCGTGAACATGCCATTGCTTCGGGGTGTTGCAGGACTCGCCGGATTGCTGTTGCTTTGCGGAGGAGCATTGGAAGCGCAGGAGGCGCAACCGCCAAAGGCTGCGGAGCCATCGGCGCAAACTTCTGCGCCGGTCGCGTTGACATTGAAAAGCGCGATTGGGCTGGCGCTGACGAATAGCAAGGAAATTCAAGTGGCTAAGATTCAGGCGAGCGTGGCGGACCATGCCGCGCAAATCACCAAAGCGCAATTCATGCCCAACCTCTATGCCGGGTCGGGCGCCGGCTATACCTACGGCATACCGGAGACACCCGGCGGACGCGCACCCTCGGTGTTCAACGTGACCTATACCGAGCAGGTCTACAACGAACCGCTGCGCGGCCAGGCGAAAGAGCAACAAGAGCAAGCCAAGGCGCAGAAAATTGCGCTGGAGGAAGCGAAGAGTGACGTCATTAGCCGGACCGCCATGGCTTACCTGGAACTCGCCAAGGTGCGGCATTCCCTGGAATTGTTGCGGGCCGAACAGGAAAGCACGGAGAAGATTCTTCAGGTGACGCAGGACCGGGAAAGCCAGGGATTCGAATTGCCCGTGGAAGTGACCAAGGCGCAATTGACCAAGGCACGGGTAGTGCAACGCATTCTGCAACTGGAAGAACGGGAAGATGAACTGGAAGTTTTTCTGAGGTACCAACTAGGACTGGCGGAGACACAGGCGATCGAAGTCACCCCGGAGGATTTGCCGGGAGCAGCGGAACAAGCGGGCGACAATCTGATTGCTGCGGCGCTGACGAACAACACCGGCCTGCAGCTTGCGGAATCCGACGTGCGAGCGAAAGAATTCCGGCTCAAAGGCGAGCGGCGAGGATACTTTCCTACCTTGGAACTGGTGAGCGTATACAGCCTGCTGGCGCGGTTCAACAACTACGCGGAATTTTTCAACAAATTCCAGAGAAACAACTACAACGCGGGCATCAATGTGCAAGTGCCGATTTTCAGCGCGCAATTGAGAGCGAATATTGGACTGGCGCAGGTGAATCTGGACGCGGCAAAGGCAACCCTGGCCAGCAAGCGCACGGAATTGACTGCGGACGTGAGGCAGAAAACTCGGCGCGTGCGCGAGATGGATGCGGCGAAAGAAGTTGCCCGGCTGGAGTTGCAACTCGCGCAGCAAAACGTCGCTGTGCTGCAGGCGCAGTTCGGCGAGGGCAAGTTGAACCTGCGCGATATGGAAAAAGCAAGATTGGAAGAAAATGACAAGTGGATGGCCTACCTGGACGCCAATTTCCAGAAGCAGCAGGCGCAGTTGGACTTGCTCAAAGCGGCCGGCCAGTTGGACAAAGTATGGCAATGAGCAGTGACTCGTGATTGGTGTATCTTGCCCCCTCGAACCTCGGGGCAGGCTGGTGATGGAGAATGCTCGACCAGAGGGAGTTTGCCGCGCTTTTGGAGGCCGCGAAACGGCTGAAGTGCGGCTTTGCCGGGCTGCCAGAAATTGATCTTGGTAAAGCTCCTGGAATAGAGCGGCTTGAAGAAGTACTGAACGCGACTGCGGAACGCCTCAAGGACAACTACCCCTATTTTCATCCGCTGTATGCGGGCCAGATGCTGAAACCGCCGCACCCCATCGCGCGGCTGGCTTATGCGCTGGCCATGTGGATCAATCCCAACAATCATGCGCTGGACGGCGGGCGAGCCACTTCGGCGATGGAAAAGGAAGCCGTCGCCGAGATCGCCGGCATGCTCGGTTGGACGAATTCTCTGGGGCATTTGTGCGGCGGCGGAACGATGGCGAACCTGGAAGCTCTCTGGGTTGCGGGACAACTCCGTCCCGGGAAGAAAATCTTGGCAAGCGAACAGGCGCATTACACGCACAGCAGAATCAGCGGCGTGCTGCAATTGCCGTTCGAATCGGTAGCGACGGACAGCCTTGGTCGTATGAACACAGACGCGCTGGCAAAACGGCTGGAGCGTAGAGACGTGGGAACAGTCGTAACGACAATGGGCACGACGGCGACGGGATCTGTTGACCCACTACCCGAAATTCTGGAACTCCGCGGGAAACACGGGTTCAGGGTTCATGTCGATGCAGCTTACGGTGGATATTTCGTTTTGGCAGAGAATCTAGAGAGAGAAACGGCGCTCGCTTTCGAACAAATAGGGGAAGCAGATTCCATCGTGATCGATCCGCACAAACATGGCTTGCAACCATATGGGTGCGGATGCGTTCTGTTTCGCGACCCAGGCGTGGGAAGGCTGTACAAACATGATTCGCCGTATACATATTTCAGCTCGGCAGAATTGCATTTGGGAGAGATCAGCTTGGAGTGCTCTCGGCCCGGGGCGTCAGCCGCGGCCCTTTGGGCGACGCAGAAGTTGCTGCCATTGACGCGACGCGGAAAATTTGCCCGCGGGCTGGAGCAAGGCAGGACGGCGGCACTGGCGCTCTTCGAGAAGCTGAATACGGATTCACGGTTTGTGACAGCGTTCGCCCCTGAATTGGACATTCTTGTTTTTGCTCCGCGCGGGGGCAGCGTGAGCGAATCCTCCGCGCTGAGCCGGAAAGTCTTCGAAGCCGCAGCCAAACGCGAACTTCATCTAGCGGTGGCTGAGCTGCCGGTCCATTTCTGGGAGAAAAACCTCGACGAAATGAAACGCGATCGCGACAAGATTACCTGCTTGCGTTCCGTACTGATGAAACAGGAGCATTTCGATTGGGTGGAGCGCATCTGGGAATTGCTTTCGGCGGTCACCACAGAAGTCCTCGCGATGCGAATGGAACGGCGAAAAATCGAAATGTGAACAAGGAAAACCGGCGTGACCCTGCCCATGGGGAGCCTACGCTGACAGGCGGAAACAGGTATAAAACGCCCATTTAATGCAGGATTTTGCGGTTCACGCCCCGATAACACCCATTCGGAGAAAGATTTGAGGCCATGCAACAAAGTCGGGTAGACTGGTATCTAAGCATCGGGTATTAGGGTCGTGTGGCATCGAAGCCCGGATGGGCTGCTGCCCGGATGCTCAGCCCAGTAGATCTGCACAAACAAACCTGATTTTCGGGGAACACTGAGGGTGCTGAATGCCGGAAGTGATGAAAACCTTGTTGCTCAACCCCCCAAGTTTCGAGAACTTTGACGGGGGAGCCAGTTCGCGCTGGCCTGCAACGCGCGAGATTGAATCCTACTGGTATCCGGTTTGGCTGACCTACCCCGCCGGGATGATTCCCGGCAGCCGGTTGCTGGATGCTTCTCCTCATAAAGTGAACTGGCGGCAAACAGTAGAAATCTGCAAGGACTACGAGTTCCTGGTTCTGTTCACGTCGACGGTGGGGCTGCAGAGCGATATCAAGCTCATTCGCAAGATCAAAGAAGCCAACCCCAGCATGAAGATCGCATTTGTGGGCCCACACGGGCATATCAAACCGGACGAAACATTGAACGCCAGCGAAGACATCGATTTCGTGACGCGCGGGGAATTCGATTACTCGGTGACGGAGTATGCGCATGGGAAGCCGCTCAGCGACATTCTTGGCGTGAGCTACCGCAAAGACGGCAGGATTGTGCACAATCCGGAGCGGCCGCAATTGCACACGGAAGAGTTGGACGCGTTGCCGTTCGCCTCGGATATTTACAAGCGCGATCTGGAAATTGAGCGCTACAACGTGCCTTTCCTGTTGCATCCCTTCATTTCGTTCTACACAACCCGCGGCTGCCCGGCGCTTTGCACCTTCTGCATGTGGCCGCAAACAATTTCCGGCCACGCATGGCGGACGCGTTCCACTGATAACGTGGCGCGGGAAGTGAAACAAGCACTAGGCTATTTCCCGCAGATGAAAGAAATTTTCTTTGACGACGATACGTTCAACATTCGCAAGGATCGCGTGTTGGAGCTCTGCGCCAAATTCAAGCCTTTGAAGTTTCAATGGTCGTCTACAGCGCGCGTTCATAGCGATGAAGAAACCGTCCGAGCCATGGCCGAATCCGGCGCGCGGTTGTTTATCGTGGGTTTCGAGTCCGGGGACGCGCAAATCCTGAAGAATATCAAGAAGGGCGCGACGCTCGAGATGGCGCGCAACTTCCGCAAGCATTGCCACAAGTACGGCATCAAGGTTCACGGTGACTTCATCATTGGCTTGCCCGGCGAGACGAAGGAAACCATTCAGAAGACGATCGACTTTGCCAAAGAATTGGATTGCGAAACAATCCAGGTTTCGCTAGCGCATGCCATGCCGGGAACGGAGCTTCATGACTCCATGGCGGCACAGGGATTCCTGAAGGTTGAAGCCCTGGCAGATTCCAGCGGACATCAGCTTCCGCACATTGAATACCCACACCTATCGAAGGCCGAGATGATGGCAGGCGTCAACCGCTTCTATGATGAGTACTACTTTCGTCCCCGCGTCGTTTGGCGCATCGTGAAGGATGCTTTGTGGGACAGCCACGAGCGCAAGCGTTTGTATGCCGAAGCGACAGAGTTTTTGAAACTGCGTGCCGAGCGCCTGAAGTGGGCGCGCAAGGGCGGCGAAGAATACAACAAGCCCATGGTTTCCGTCCCCGGAGCTAGTTCGGCTTCCGGAAACGATTAACCCCCCAAAAATGGCAAGCGAAAAAAGGCTTCGAATCAAGACGCTGGTTATGGTCTTTGCAATGGTCGTGTGCGCGAATGCAGGAGATTTGCTGCTGAAATACGGTATGACACAAATCGGCGCTGTGGAGTTAACGCCGCACGGTCTCTCGCAGGCTTTCTGGCAATCCGTCAGGAGTCCGACCATTTGGCTGGCCATCTTCTTTCTCATTGGGTTTATGGTCAGCTACATGACCGTGCTGAGCTGGGCGGATTACAGTTACGTTATGCCCGCAGGGGCGGCGGGATACGCGGTGCTCACCTTTCTGGCCGTCATCTTCCTGCATGAATCTGTTTCGCCACGGCGCTGGGTCGGTGTGGTTCTGATTTGCGTAGGCGTCCTCCTGGTGGGTCAGACGAAACCGCGAACGACCGAAGTGCCTACCGAGGTGACGGCATGATTCGCGTTACCGTCGGTCTTGCGCTCTTGATCCTAGGCAGCACCTGCGGTGAAATCGCCATTACACATGGGATGAAGTCGGTTGGAGAGCCGGCGCGCTTACGACCGAGAGCAGTACTGCAGTTTTTGGGGCGCGCCGTGCGCAATGGCTGGTTTTGGACCGGTGTGCCGCTGATGGCGCTGTCGTTCTACGCGCTGCTTCTCTTGCTATCCTGGGAACCGATCAGCCTGGTGATTCCAGCATCAGCGCTCAGCTACGTCGCGGGAACCCTCGGCGCAAAATTCATTCTTGGGGAAGACGTAAGTACCGCGAGGTGGGCCGGAGTGATCCTTGTTTGCGTGGGCGTTGCGCTGGTTGCGGCAGGTTGAACGAAACCCCGAGAAACTTTCCCTTATGACGGACCGCCTTTCATGATCTCGCACCTAGGCCTGTTGCGTGAAGTTGTGTTGTTCGTGGCGGTGATTCCGTTCGTTTACTACCTTCTGACGATTTTTGCGGCCTTACGGTTTTTCGAGCGGCAGGAACAAACACAGCCAGACTACAACCCTCCAGTTAGCCTCCTGAAGCCCGTGCGCGGCGTGGATTTTGGCTCCTACGAAAATTTTGCGAGCTTCTGTAAACAAGACTATCCAGAGTACGAAATTCTGTTCGCGGTGAACGACGAAAAAGATCCCGCCTTGCCAGTGATCCGGCAAATCATGGCGGAATTTCCTCAGCGGCAAATTCGATTGTTCACCAGCGCGGAAGAGCTGGGCGCGAATCGTAAGGTAAACAGATTGGTAATCTTAGCCCGCGAGGCGCGGTATGACGTGCTCGTGCTCACGGACGGGGATGTGCGGGTCGGGCCAAACTATCTTCGAGAAGTGGTCGCGCCGTTGCGCGAAAGGAAAATCGGCGCGGTGACGTCATTCTATCGCGCGGTCGCTCAAGATAACTTTGGCGCCAAGCTGGAAGCAGTGGGCGCCGCCAGCGACTTCTTTGCGGGTGTGCTCATGGCGCGGTGGATGGAAGGTATCCGCTTCGCGCTAGGCGCCTCGATTGCCACGACGAAAGAGTGGGTCGGGAAAATGGGGGGCTTCGAGGCTCTGGTTGATACCCTGGCCGATGATTACGAGTTGGGTTTGGGAATCGCTAATGCAGGCGGAGAAATTGTTCTTTCGCGGGAGCCTGTTTGGACTATGTATCCCGCGCAACCAGTGCGCGGATTCTGGGAGCATCAGTTGCGCTGGGCCCGCACGGTGCGGTCGTGCAGGCCGCTTTCCTACCTGGGACTGCTCTTTACCCAAGGGTTGCCTTGGACGGTATTGGGGGTTCTGCTTGCTCCGGCTGCTTGGATCGCCAGCGCGTATTTTGCCGCCTACGTGGTGTTGCGATTGGCCATGGGTTGGGCCGTTGGAGTGTGGGGCGTAGGAGATGAAGTCCTGCGCCGAAATCTCTTGCTCGTGCCGGTTCGCGATGCCATTTACTTTATAATTTGGCTCGCCAGCTTCGGTTCAAATCGCATCCGATGGGGCTCTGTCGAATACACAATTCGAAAAGGGCGGATGGTACCTGTGGTTGGACGCGAAAAAACTGCGGCCTAACCGGATTCATCACACAGCTAAAACACCGGATTAGCCATTCGCTCATTTTTTGGAAAGGAACGTCGGAGATTCAAGCCAATATAGTGATAGTCACTTACAGATGACAGTGACTCGCGACTACGCATTGTATATAATCGCCCGAAAATAAGGCGTTAAAGCAAAGTCAGAATTCCAGACGGCCCAAGAGATAAGGACCAAAAAGAACCTGAGCTTGGCGACCGAAAGCACACGCAATGAACTTCGATTTCAGTGAGAAGACAAAGGAATTGCAAGCCAAATTGCTCGCGTTCATGGACGAGCACATCTATCCGAACGAACAGCGCTATTACGAAGAGATAGACCACAACCGGTGGCAACCGACGCGGATTATCGAAGAGTTGAAACCGAAGGCGCGCGCGGCGGGCTTGTGGAATCTTTTTTTGCCAGACAACGAAAATGGGGCAGGGCTCACGAATCTGGAGTACGCGCCGCTGTGTGAAATCATGGGCCGCAGCCCGATGGCGCCGGAAGTTTTCAATTGTTCGGCGCCGGATACGGGCAACATGGAAGTGCTGGCACGTTACGGCACGCCGGAGCAGAAAGAACGGTGGCTGAAGCCGCTGCTGGGGGGAGAGATTCGCTCCTGTTTTGCAATGACGGAGCCTAGCGTGGCCTCTTCCGATGCGACGAATATCAGCGCGAGAATCGTTCGCGAAGGAAACGAATATGTGATCAACGGCCGGAAGTGGTGGGCTTCCGGTGGGGGAGACCCGCGGTGCAAGATCGCCATTTTCATGGGAAAGACCGATCCGAGCGCCCCCGTGCACAAGCAGCAATCGATGATCCTCGTGCCTATGGATGCGCCCGGCGTGAAGATTATTCGCATGCTGACGGTGTTCGGGTACGACCATGCTCCGCACGGACATGCAGAAATTGCATTTGAAAATGTGCGCGTGCCTGCATCGAATCTCTTGCTCGGCGAAGGACGCGGATTTGAAATCGCGCAGGGCCGGCTCGGGCCTGGGCGGATTCATCACTGCATGCGGTGCATCGGCGTAGCGGAGCGCGCGCTGGAGTTGATGTGCAAGCGCGTGCAATCGCGCGTGGCGTTTGGCAAGACACTCGCGGAACAGGGAACGATTCGCGCAGACATTGCGAAGTCGCGCATGGAGATCGACCAGGCGCGGCTGCTGACGTTGAACGCCGCGCGCATGATGGATACCGTGGGAAACAAAGCCGCGCGCACAGAAATAGCCATGATCAAGGTGGTTGCACCCAACGTTACGCTGCGTGTGCTGGATAGGGCGATCCAGGCGCACGGTGGAGCGGGTGTTTCGGACGATACGTTTCTTGCGAGCGCGTGGGCGAACGTACGCACGCTGCGTCTTGCCGATGGACCCGATGAAGTGCACACGGAGTCGATCGCGAAATGGGAGCTTGGGAAGTGGAGCAAACCAAAAGCGCAATCCACCACGCGGTAGTCACCGGCAAGCTTCACCTACGAATGAACTTTCGAATGAGAGACCCGATGCCAGCGCTCACAGTTGAAACGCCGGATGGGCTGAAGGAGTACGTTGGAAAAGAAATCGGCGTGAGCGATTGGCTGCTTGTGACGCAAGAGCGAATCAATCAATTTGCGGAGGCCACCGAAGACCGGCAATGGATTCACGTAGATCGCGAGCGCGCCAAGCGAGAGTCGCCTTTTAGAGAAACGATTGTTCACGGATTCCTGACCCTTTCGCTTATCAGCTACCTCATCAAGGACGTTGTTCGAATTAGCGGCGGCACGCGGCTGGCCATCAATTACGGATTGAATCGTGTGCGCTTTCCTTCGCCTGTGCGTGAAGGCTCAAAGATTCGAGGTCGCTTTACTTTGCTGAGTTTCAAGGATCTTGGTGAAGCGCAAGAAGCGGTTTTTGCTTGCTCGGTGGAATGCGAAGGCAGCAGCAAGCCTTGCTGTGTAGCGG
The DNA here is from genome assembly GCA_033853375.1 of Terriglobia bacterium. GTDB lineage: Bacteria > Acidobacteriota > Terriglobia > Acidiferrales > UBA7541 > Acidiferrum. The sequence continues at coordinate 4,077 of JAWOLO010000031.1, read as the reverse complement.
AGTGGATTGTGCGGTACTACAAGTGAGGGATGCCGGCGGTCGGTTTGAGTTTTGTGCATGTGTGGGAGAAAGAAGCAAAATTTGACCCCTAGATCTGCCCCGTTTGTGCGCTGTGCAAGGAATGGCGCAAGAGAGTGCGCACAACTTGCGGCATGGCGGCAAAGCGCGGGTCCTTCGTCAACCCAACGTGGTAGCGGTAGTAAATCTGCTGCACGATGACCGCGACCTTGAAACGCGCAAAGACCACATAGAAAACCATATTCGAAACGTCGCGGCTCGAAGTTTGAGCGTAGCGCTGCACAAGCTCGTTGCGCGTCATGCTGCCGGGATAGTTGGTCGGTCCCCAGCGCAATTTTTGCAAATCGTCCGAATCGCCTGCCTCCACCCAATAGGCGAGCGCGGTTCCCAAATCACTGAGCGGGTCGCCGAGCGTGCACATTTCCCAATCCAAGACGCCAATAATCTTCGTGAGGTCGGCGGGATCAAGAATGACATTGTCGAACTTGTAGTCGTTGTGGATGAGAGATGCGTAATTAGAGAGGGGCAAGTTCTCTCGCATCCAAAACGAGATTTGCTCGACTTCGGGAAGATCGTGGGTCTTCGAGCCATGATAGCGTTCGATCCAGCCACGAACCTGACGTTCGAGATAGCCCTGCGGCTTGCCGAGATCGGCCAGGCCGATCGCTGCGTAATCAATGCTGTGGAGGCGAGCGAGATTGTCGATAAAAGACTCGCAAAGTGCGCGAGCGGTCTCAGGAGTAAACAGAAGACCCGGAGGAGGATCTTTGCGAAGAATGATTCCGCTGATCGGTTCCATCAGATAAAAAGGAGCGCCGAGGATGGAAGAATCGTCGCAATACAGGAGAACCTTGGGTGCAGGTGAATATGCGTCGTGAAGTTTCGAAAGGACGTGGAACTCGCGTCCCATGTCATGGGCCGACTTGACTTTGCTGCCGAAAGGAGGCCGGCGCAAAACCATTTTTCGATGACCTAGCTCCACGCAATAGGTGAGATTCGAATGGCCGCTGGGAAATTGCGAGACTCTAAAATGTTCTGCCTCGTCCGGAAAATGCGAACGTAGAAAAGGCTCGAGTTTGCCGCAGTCAAGCTCCTCCCCTGGACGAATGGAAGTGGGTTTGTCGCGGAAGTCGGTCATATTCGTTCGCGGTTTCCTGGCTACCTATACGTCAGCAGTGATTCATCGTCCAGATGGGGGAATGCGTTAAAAGAGCTGAGCGTAAAGCGATTCCCGGAAAATAAGAACTCGCTGAAAGAACAATTACGGGGCATCCATGCGACGCGTAGCGTGTCTGGCGCGGAAAGATGTAACGCATGCTGCACCGCTACGCTGATTGGGCCGCCCGAAGTGAAGATGGCGGAGACTTCCCCTTTGCGGGATTTCCCCAAAAACACCGATAGGCCATGGTTTACACGCGCGCAGAACTCCTCCCAGGACTCCACATTCGGCGGCGTAATTTCTCCCCCGACCCACATTGACATTACAGTTTCAAAGAGCCGTTGGAAAGTTGCGCGTTTTGTAGCGTCGTTGCTGGAGCATTGCACGGCGTCGTGCAATTCGCGGACTCTAGCGTTGTTTGCGAGCAGTTTGGGAAGACTCTGCGAAAGAATTGCTTCTCCCTGAAATTCGTCGAACTCTTCGACGACAGTGGGAGAAGTAAAAGAGCATGCCGCTTTTCGGTACGCCTTGGCGACGAGTTGCGCGGTCTGCCGATGGCGGAGAGCGGGTCCCGTGCAGACGCGGTCAAAAACAACTTTGCGCTGAGCCCAGTATTCTCCGAGCAAACGAGCCTGCGTTTCGCCTAATGCGGAAAGTTGGTCGTAGTTCTGGGAAAGAAAGGAAGCCTGCGCATGACGCACGAGAAATAGACGCCCCATTTCTCACTCGAAGGAGAAATGTGCCTGAGGCAAGAAACATAGCCCCAATTTCGTGGAGCGCAGGCTCTGCAAGTTCCAGTGCGCCACGTTCTCAGGCAGTTGCTCGTTGTTCTTTGCTGTAATCTGCAAACGTCTTTCCTTGTGCGGCCAGTTGCTTTAGCAACGGCGCAGGCTCCCAGAGCTCGCCGTGCTGTTTGTGAAATTCGAGAACACGGTTGTAAACATTTTTCAAGCCAACCGTATCGGCATACCACATCGGCCCGCCGCGATGGGCCGGGAAACCGTAGCCATTGATGTAGATGATGTCGATGTCTCCGGCGCGGAGCGCGTAGCCTTCTTCGAGGATGCGCGCGCCTTCGTTCACCAAAGCATAGAGGCAACGGTCCACAATTTCCTCGCACGAAATCTGGCGCTGCGGGATTTTCGCTTCCTCCGCCCATTTCTTTACGAGAGAGGTTACTTCGGGGTCAGCGATCGCGCGCCGGTTTTCGTCGTATTTGTACCAGCCTGCGCCGGTTTTTTGGCCGAATCGCCCCATTTCGCAAAGGCGGTCGCCGGCAAAGGGCTGGCGGATGCCGGGTTTTTCGAGATGACGATATTCTTTGCGGATGCGCCAGCCGACGTCCAGGCCAGCAAGATCCCCCACAGCAAGAGGGCCCATGGCCATGCCGAAATCGTAGAGCGCGCTGTCGACGTCCTGGACAGTCGCTCCTTCTTCGAGAAGGAAAACCGACTCGCGGACATAGGGATGGAACATGCGGTTGCCCACAAAGCCGCGGCAGTTGCCGACCAGCACGCCGACTTTGCCCAGCTTCTTCGAAAGTTGCATGCAGGTTGCGATGACTTCTTTGCTGGTCGCTTTGCCACGGACGATTTCCAGCAAGCGCATGACGTTGGCGGGGCTGAAAAAATGTGTCCCAATGACAGATTGCGGCCGATGCGTGGCGGAAGCAATCTCGTCGATGTTCAGAGTAGACGTGTTACTGGCGAGAATGGCTCCGGGCTTGCAAACTTTGTCGAGTTGCGCGAAGACTTCTTTTTTCAGCGCCATGCCTTCGAAAACCGCTTCGATCACAAGGTCTACTGAAGAAAAGCCATCCAAACTAAGCGTCGGCTGAATCAGCTTCAGCCGCTCGTCCACAAATTGCTGCGTGAAGCGGCCGCGTTTCACAGAGTTTGCGTAATTCTTCTGGATATTGGCCATGCCGCGATCGAGCGCGTCATGGTCTGCTTCCTTTACCAGCACGGGAATTCCGGCGTTGGCAAGCACCATGGAAATCCCGCCGCCCATTGTGCCAGCGCCGACCACACCGGCAGTCTTGATCGGAATCAGCGGCGTGTCTTTGGGGATGTCGGGTATCTTGGCAACTTCACGCTCGGCAAAGAAAACGTGCATAAGTGCTTTTGCTTGCGATGAGACGAGGCACTCCGTGAAAAGCTTCTGCTCGACCTGACAACCTTCGTCGAATGGCAACTTCGTCGCGGCCTCCACGGCATCGATGGCGGCAAGTGAGGCCATCAAGCCGCGCTGCTTCTTTCGAGCGTTTTCGCGAGCAGCGGCAAAAATCGGAGAATTCTGCCCGGGCGTGCCGAGCTTATTGTTGCGCTCACGTGTTTTTGGAGCAGGTTTAGCGGCAACCTCTTGAGCGAAAGCGATCGCGCCGCTCAGCAGATCGCCATCGGTGAGCTTGTCGATGATGCCTAATTCGAATGCTTCTTGCGCGGCGATGGGATTGCCTTCGCAGCACATCTCGACGGCTTTGGCTACGCCCGCGAGACGCGGCAAGCGCTGCGTTCCCGCTGCGCCGGGAATAATGCCGAGCTTGACCTCGGGCTGACCCACCTTTGCGCTTCGAACCGCAACGCGGTAATGGCAGGCCATCGCAGTTTCCATTCCGCCACCCAATGCCGTTCCGTGAATCCCAGCGACAACGGGCTTGCGGCAATCCTCGATTTTCAAAAGCAGTGGAAGCAGCCCGGCTCCGCGCGGTTTGCCCGCAGCCATTTTTTCGAGTTCCTTGATGTCCGCGCCTGCGATGAATGTGTTGCCGCCCCCAATCAGCACGGCGGCTTTCAACGCGCCGTCCGCCAGCAGTTGGTCGATGGCTTCGGAAATGCCTTCGGGCACGCCGGGACTCAGAGCGTTTACCGGCGGATTGTTGATGGTGATGACGCCGATGT
>JAWOLO010000030.1:0-4903 GCA_033853375.1 Terriglobia bacterium | reverse complement strand
AGTTTGGCGAGCTTCTCAATCTGTTCTGTTTCTTTGACAATGCGGAGAGAGAAGACATCGGCAGTCGGAGTTTTTTGGACTTCGTCGCGCAAATCGGAAGTGAGTTGATAGAGGCGTTCGACACCCTGGCGAAACTCCTTTTCGTTTTCCAGCAACCGCGCCCGTTTCGCTGCGGCAGAGTCCGGAGCCTGCGCTTGAACTTCGGCGGGGTTGGGTGTGTAGCCGGGCTGGGGTTTGGGAGGAGGCGTAGGCGGATTTTGCGCGCCGCAGATTCCTACAGGCAACGCGAGAGAGCCAGACAGCAAGGCGGCGCTCACGAAAAAGTTTCGGCGGCTTTCGCGCATGGCACCCTCCAGAGAGCAAGTCTTCAGTCCCAAGTTATAGGTTGTAACTGAAAACCAAACAAGAGGACAGGAATTGGGAGCTGAAAGGACAAAGAAGCAGAAACGAAAAGCACTTAACGCGAGGTCCGCAGAAGGCTCGCAAAAACCGAGCGCAAAGAACTTTAGAAGGTCGAATGCTCGAAAAACTACAGCAGGCGGAAAACAACTTCGATGTTGACGCGGCAAGCCACGGGTTTCCCGTTCGGGCCCGTCGCGGGACGCATTCTCCAATTCTTCACCGCGGAGATGGCCTTTTCCTCGAGGCCGAGTCCCGGCCCTTTCAAAACGCGCGGATCAATCACGCGCCCATCGGCAGTCACGATCACGTCAAGCAACACGCTGCCCTGATACTTGGCTTTGCGCGCTTCGTCCGAATAATCGGGATTCGGGCAGTAGATGCATGCGGGCTGACCGACGCCATTCACACCCGCGCGGAACATGCCGCCGCCCGTGCCACCGCCTTCACCCGGGCCAAGACCGCCGCCCGAACCACTGCCAATCCCTCCGCCGTCACCCGTGCCAATCCCTCCGCCACCGCCAGGTCCAGCGGAGTAGTTCACTGACGCGGCCAAGGGATCACCCATGTTGCTCAGCGCCGGGTTGCTGACCTTCAAATCCGGTGGGCCCAGAAGCGAAGGATCCATCGCCAGCTTCGGATTCGGATTCCGAATTACCGGCGCGGGCGGAGTAAATTGCGTGTACTGAAACTTCGGCGCTCTGCCCTTGGTTGGAGGCAATTGCTCGTGCGCTCCGCCTCCCCCTCCGCCCCCGGCTTTGTTCGCGCCCGCAGGAAGTTTTGCGATGTATGGGGAAATATCCAAAGGTGTCACGTCAATCGTGTTCTTTGCCTGGGTCACCTGAACCACACGAAAACCGATCGGAAGCAGGAGCAACGCAATGACAGCCGCGTGCACCGTCATCGCGAGCACTTGGCTCGTGCTGAAGTTTTCGTCTTTGGACCAGATATCTTTGACCTTAACCGGCGTAATGCCTGGCGGCAGGGGTGGCTGTTTCGGCGGCGAAAAGAATTCCTTGATGCGCGTGCGAAAACTGCCGAAACCTGCTCCCCAGGAAACCGCCAAGCGGCTGTTGACGCGGCGATTCTTCAGCGGGTCCGGGCGGAAAAACTCTGCCAAATTGCCAAGGAGCCCGGTGCCGAACGTTGTGCGTGTAAATGGCGCATCTTTGCGCTCGCGAACTTTGATGGGGCGCTCGGTCAGGAACTGTTTGAGGTTCGACCAAAAATCATCGGGGACAAGCATTGGCGGTCTGCCAAACCGAGGAACGTAAGCAGGCCGCGCTGGCGCGGGCGGTTGCGGGCCCGCTGCAGACACGTTTGGCCTTTGAGGAGGTGGTATAAATTTGTTGATCTTGCCCGGCACCGTAATACCTCTCAGTATAGACGCACTCACCCTGCCTTCGGTATCCCCCAGCGATAGGATTCGCGCGGGCCCGGAAAGGTTGTGCGTCCCCTGCGGCTGACACTCATCTGGCATTCATTGTAACATACGTAGTTCGACTGCCTTCCGATGTTTCTCCCCGTGCACCTGGACCAACGGACGGCACCGCAAAGCACAAACACAAGGAAAGAAGGGATATCCGGCGCTCGCAGCCATGGCCGAACCACTTGAACTCAAAAAGACGCTGAATCTGCCCAAGACCAACTTCCCCATGAAGGCCAGTCTGCCCCAGAACGAGCCGAAACAGCTCGAAGCCTGGTACGCGGGAAACATCTACGAGCGTATTCTGGAAGCGCGCAAAGGCAAGCCCCTCTTCGTGTTGCACGATGGCCCGCCGTACCCGACGGGCGAGATTCATTTGGGCACCGGGCTGAACAAAATCCTGAAGGACCTGATCGTAAAGACCAAAAGCATGGCGGGTTACTACGCGCCCTATGTGCCCGGATGGGATTGCCACGGGCTGCCGATTGAGACGCAGGTCGAAAAAGAGCTAGGTGGAAAAGGAAAAGTGCCGCCCGCGGAATTCCGTAAACTGTGCCGCGAATTTGCCACGCGCTACGTCGAACAGCACAAGCGCGATTTCAAACGCCTCGGAATTTTCGGCCAGTGGAACGACCCGTACTTGACGATGAGTTTCGGCTACGAAGCCACCATCGCGGGAGCGTTTCTCGATTTCATGGAAAAAGGCTACGTCTATCGAGGACGCAAGCCGGTGTACTGGTGCATTTACGATTCGACCGCGCTAGCCGAAGCCGAAGTCGAATACGAGGATCACACCAGCGCGTCGATTTTCGTGCGATTCAAGCTGGTGCAGGACGGGGCGAACGCGGACAAAATCCCGCCCGAACTCAAAGGCAAAAATGTCTACGCGCTTGCGTGGACCACAACGCCGTGGACGATTCCCGCCAGCATGGCGCTGGCATTTAATCCTAATTTCGAATATGCCGCTGTCGAAACCGAAACCGGCGACGTGGAAATCGTCGCTCACCAGCTTCAAGACAGCGTTTGGGAGACGATAGGCCGCCAGAAGCCGGGAAATACGTTGAAGACTTACTCCGGGCGTTATCTTGTGGAGGATGCCCGACTGTCTTTTCATCATCCATTTCTCGGCAGAATCGAACCGGCCGTGCTGGCGGATTACGTGGAGCTTGACCAAGGCACAGGAATAGTCCACACCGCTCCGGGCCATGGCGCCGACGACTTTATGACGGGGCAAAAATACGGCCTGGAAACCTACGCCCCGATCGATGACAAGGGCGTCTTTGTCGAGGGTTTGCCTGAATACAAAGGCAGGGATGTTTTTTCGGCGAATCCCGTCATCATCAAGTTGCTCGCCAGCCGCGACGCATTGCTTGCCAATCATGAGTACAAGCACAGCTATCCGCACTGCTGGCGCTGTCACAATCCCGTGATTTTTCGCGCTACCGAGCAGTGGTTCATCAAGATGGATCAGGCCGGAAAGGGCCGGCAGAAAACGCTGCGCCAGGAAGCGCTCGAAGAAATCCATAAGGTGAAGTGGTTTCCCGCCTGGGGCGAAGACCGCATGTACGAAATGATCGAAAAACGCCCGGACTGGTGCGTTTCCCGTCAGCGCTTTTGGGGTGTGCCCATCATCGTTTTTTATTGCGACGCTTGCGGGACGCGGCTCGAAGACTACGCGGCGCTTCGCAACGTGGTGAAGTGGTTCGAAAAGGAAGGCGCGGACGCATGGTACAAACATTCGCCTGAACAACTTCTTCCCGCAGGTACGAAGTGTGTTTGCGGCGCTGCAAAATGGCGCAAAGAGAACGACATTCTCGACGTGTGGTTCGATTCGGGCTCGTCCCATTTGTCGGTGTTGAAAGGCCCGGAATGGCCCGCCGATGTCTACCTGGAAGGGCCGGATCAATATCGCGGCTGGTTCCACAGCTCGCTGCTTGTAGCCACCGGCACGCGCGATGCTGCGCCGTACAAAAGCGTCGTGACACATGGCTGGACTCTCGACGAACAAGGCCGGCCCATGTCCAAGTCGCTCGGTAATGTGATTACCCCGGCTCAGATTTGTGAGAAGTGGGGCGCGGACCTGCTTCGTCTTTGGGTAGCTTCGGTCGAATACCAGGCCGATGTGAAAATGAGCGAGCGCGTGATGACGCAACTCAGCGAGGCCTATCGCAAGATTCGTAACACGTTCCGCTTCGCGCTAAGCAATCTTGGCGATTTTAATCCGTCGCGCGACGCGCTGGCGAATAACCAGCTGGAGGAAATTGATGCTTGGATGCTGGACCGCACCGCGGACTTGGTGAAGAAATGCCGCGAATGGTACGCAAATTACGAATTCCACCGCGTCTACCACGCGATCCACGATTATTGCGTGGTGGATCTCAGCGCGTTTTATTTTGATGTGTTGAAAGATCGCCTCTACACCAAAGCGCCGAACAATAAATCGCGCCGCTCGGCGCAAACCGTGGTCTGGAAAATCGCCGATGCGCTGGTGCGGCTCGCCGCGCCCGTGCTTGTTTTCACTGCAGAAGAAATCTGGAAATATCTGCCAAAAATTGCGGGAGTGCCGGAAAGTGTGCACATGGCAGTCTTCCCGGAAGCCGCGTCGCTGGCTTGCGGCATTCCAGCAAAAGAGGCGGAGAAGTGGGAGCGCCTCGCGCAAGTTCGCAGCGCGGTTCTTTTAGCGCTCGAACAGGCCCGCGCAGAGAAAACCATCGGTGGTGCATTGGAAGCCAAGGTTCGCCTGCACGCCAATTCCAAGGCGCCAGGCCTGCAAGAGCTACTCAAGGAAAAAGGCTCGCTCCTTCCCGCGCTCTTCATTGTGTCGCAAGTTGTTGTGGATGCCACAGAAGGCGATGGACTGCAGCCGAGCGATACTTTGCCGGGCTTGGCCGTGAAAATCGAGCGCGCCGAAGGTAGGAAATGCGACCGCTGCTGGAACTACTCTACCCACGTCGGCGAAAACAAGCGCTACCCAACCGTCTGCGAGCGCTGCAGCGAAGCCCTCGCCGAAATCGAATCCGACGGATCCGCCAACGTTGCAGTGCGATGAGCGCGCCTACTATGACTCAGGCCAACCAA
>JAWOLO010000029.1:0-5412 GCA_033853375.1 Terriglobia bacterium | reverse complement strand
ACGTCCAGCGGCCGCCGGCCATGGTGCGCTCCACAGGAATAGTGATGAGCGTTGAAGGATTTTCCTTCAAGGGGTCGCGGCCGAGAACGACCAGGTCCGCGAGCTTGCCCACTTCGATCGAGCCTTTGAGGTTTTCTTCGTACGAGGCATACGCGCCGTTCAGCGTGCCCACGCGAATGGCCTCTTCGACAGAGATGCGCTGTTTGGGTCCCCACACGTTGCCTTTGATGTCCGTCCGCGTGACTTCCGATTGCAGCGCCATCATGGGAATGAACTCTCCCGGCGGATAGTCCGAGGCTTGCGTTGGGCGAATGCCCGCGTCGAGAAAACTCCGTAGCGCAAACATGTGATTCAGCCGCTCGGCCCCGTAGTAGCGCATCTTTTCGCCGTGGTAGTAAACGTACGTCGAAAATGGCGTGGGGATTGCGCCAAGCGCCTTAATACGAGCTATCAAAGAATCGTTCACCACCGTGCAATGCTCGAGCCGGAACCGTGGATCGCGCCGCGGGGCTTCTTTTTGCAGGCGTTCGTAAACGCGCAACGTCGTGTCAATAGCCACGTCTCCATTGGCGTGTGTGCCGATCTGCCAGCCCGCCAAATGGGCCTTGAAGCCGTGCGTGTAGAGTTCATCCTCGGTCATCACCAAGATGCCATAGTCATTCGGCCGGCCTTCATACGGCGTGGAGAGGCGGGCAGTCCGCTCGGAGATCGAACCATCGCAAACTAACTTGACCGCACCGACGCGGACCCATTCATCGCCAAGACCCGTGCGGTTGCCCGCAGCGATCATGGCGTCGAGAAAATGAAAATTGATGAAGCAGTAGGCGCGGTAAAGCAGATCGCCCGATTCCTGCGCGTCCTGATACGCGAGAAGGTCCGTGGGGCTGCCCTGCGCCTCGGTAGCCGAAGTGATCCCGGTGCGCGCGAGCATCTTGGAAATGAGTTTCACGCCCTCGCGGTGGTCGTCGCGCGTGAACGTGTGAGGAATCACTTTCTCGAAAAGTTCGTTGGCGCTTTCCGCGACGCGCCCAGAGAGTTTCCCTGTTGCCGAATCGTGATCGATCTTCCCTCCCGGCGGATCCGGAGTCTTCTCATCAATGCCGGCCCTTCGAAATGCGAGCGAATTCGAATACGTGGTGTGCCCGCCGCGATGTTCGATGTGCACGGGATGGTCGGGGACGGCGGCGTCCAGGTCCGCAACCGTCAGCGGGCGGCCTTCTTCCGTTTTCGTGTCGTCGTACTTGAAGCCAAGGACCCATTCTCCTGGAGGTGTTTTCGCCGCGCGCTCGCGAAGCGCCGCCTGAATCGCGGCGATCGAACGGAGGTCGCAATCGATCATGCGGAGATGCATCAGTCCGGCTTCCGCAGGATGCGAGTGCGCGTCGATGAAACCTGGAGTGACGACTTTTCCGCCGAGATCGATCTTTTTGGACGTGGCGGAGGCGAGATTCAACACATCGGAATCGCTGCCGACGGCAAGAAATCGTCCCCGCGCGATGGCCACAGCCTGAGCCCGCGGCTCCCGGTCGTTCACAGTCAAGATGTTTCCGTTGTAGAGAATGAGATCCGGCTTTTCCTGTTCCAGGGGGAAGAGCGAAAACGCTGCGAGTGCGCCCAAAAATTCGCGGCGCGAAGTTCCTTCGTTCATAGCGGTCCTTTGCAAGGCATGGATGGAATGCAGCGGATGCTACGACGCCGCAGCGCCAACGTCAATGAGCCGGGCTACAGCTACATGATCAGGGTGGATGAGGCGTCAAAGGCCGCGGAGGAGTTTATACAGTTCGTTTGCGGCGTCGAAATCGGATTCGAGTTCGCGGGAGCCCAGGCGCTCGCGGAGATCGTCGAGGCGGCGAGCGAAAAGGTCTAGCGCAGCGGAGAGGACTTCCTGATTGGTAAGTACAATGTCCCGCCAAGTGGTATACGAGCTTCCGGCCAAGCGGAGCGAATCGCGCAGGCCGGGACCGGCGAGCGTAATTGGCAGGCCATTTTCGTCAAGGCGGTCGTACAGAAATCCCGCAAGGGCGACGGCGGCAAGCTGAGGAAGATGCGAGGCAAGTCCAACCGCGTAGTCATGCTGCGGCGCGCCGAGCCAGAGTGGACGCGCGCCGATTTTTTCGACGATTTTCACGAAGGCGGAGACGCGCGGATTTTCTGTAACGTGCGATTCCCCGATGAGCGCATAAGTGTTGCCGCGGAACAGATCCGCGTCCGCATGGGCAATACCGGAGAGTTCCTTGCCCGCCATGGGATGCCCACCCAGGAAGAGCGGGCCATTTTCATTCGAAAAATGCTCTTCGGCCGCCTGCGTGATGCGCACTTTCGTGCTGCACGCGTCGGTGATGAGCGCGTGCGCGGCAGCGTGCCGCGCAATTTCAGGAAGAAGATCGATGGTCGCAGCGATGGGCAGGGCGATGTAAATCAAGTCCGCATCTTGCAGCGCAGGAGCAATGTCTCCAGAAAAGAATTTGTCAATTGCGGCGCGGGATTGCGCTTCGCGAACTATTTCGGGGCGATCCCAACCGGAAATGCAAATGTCCGTAGTGTATTTGTGAAGAGCCAGGCCAAACGAGCCGCCGATGAGGCCGGTGCCAAGAATCGTGGCCCGCGAGATGAGGTGGTCTGACGCCATGTGTCATGCGACGCGGCGGCCGATCGCCGGAGCGATGATGCGCAGCTCCGCCATCAATTGGGCAAACGCAGACGGTTCCAGTGACTGCGCGCCGTCGGAGAGCGCGTGGTCGGGATCGTTATGCACTTCGATGATTAAGCCGTCGGCTCCCGCAGCAACCGCAGCACGGGCCATCGGCGGAACTTTGTCGCGGCGGCCTGTGGCGTGCGACGGGTCACCAATGATGGGCAAGTGCGAAAGCTTTTTGATGACGGGGATGGCTGCGAGATCGAAGGTGTTGCGCGTGTACGTTTCGAATGTGCGGATGCCGCGCTCGCAAAGTACCACGTTGTAATTGCCGCCTGAAAGAATGTACTCGGCGCTGAGTAGCAGCTCTTCCATCGTGGCGGAAAGGCCGCGCTTGAGCAGCACAGGTTTGCGGATTTCGCCGAGAGCGCGCAGCAGGTAATAATTTTGCATGTTGCGCGCTCCCACCTGAAACATGTCCACGTAGGGAAGCATCATTTGGATTTGTGACGGGTCCATCACTTCGCTGACCGTGCAAAGCCGGAATTTGTCGGCGGCTTCTCGCATAAGCTGCAGGCCGGGCTCACCGAGGCCTTGAAAGGCATAGGGAGACGTGCGGGGCTTGAACGCGCCAGCACGAAGAATTTTTGCGCCAGCTTTCGCGACGCTCTCCGCAACGCAGAAAATTTGCTCGCGGGACTCCACCGAGCACGGACCGGCCGCGACCACCACTTCCGGCCCGCCGATTTTGACACCGCGTCCTAAATCAACGATGGTTCCTTCGGGTCGGAACTGCCGGCTGGCGAGCTTGAACGGCTGCGTGATGCGCATGACTTCGCGCACGCCCTCGAGCAGTTCGAAATCGCGGTGATCGAAATCGCGGTGCACGCCAACGGCGCCGAGCACCGTGTGCGACTCGCCCGTCGACCGGTGCACGTTGAAGCCGTGGGCAATGAGGCGGTCGATGACGTGCTGGATTTGGGCCTCCGTGGCCCCTTCTTGCATCACAATGACCATAAGGTTTTCTGTTCCTTCCGCGATAAGGTTCGATCTACGCTACTTTTCACTGCCTCCGAAATTCCCGGGCTAGGTCTACGCAGGCGAACCCGGCTCCCCACAATAGCTTTACCATTCCAGACTCTGAAAAACCGCTCATTCATTGCCTTTGTCACCGGCCGCACCGTCGGGATGCATGGCGTCGCGTTCGGCGGCGCGCGCTTCGTCGATGATGCGTTCGAACAGCCGGCGAATGGCCGCGTCGGTCAGCGGACCGGAATTGTTATTCTCCGCATTCGCCAGTACTTCAATTTCGCGTTCCGGTTGATACAAAGGAATGTTTGCCGCCTGCTTGAGTTTGCCGATTTCCAGCGCGCAGCGCGAACGTTCGTTGAGCAATTCGACCAGTTTCTTGTCGATTTCGTCGATGCGGCGCCGCCAGTCGGCCATACTCATGGCCTTGCCTCGAGGAGATTAAATATTGTTGGCCATCGCCACATCACGGAGCCACCTCGCGGCGTGAAAGACCGTGGCGGGCAGCGTGCTTCAAAGTGCGCACTTTTTCGCTGAGGGCCGAAGCAGCAGCATCCATAGCATTCGCGGAAGCTCCCTCTTCGGTGGCCTTCTCAATTTCAGAAACGAGGGCGGAGCCAACGACAGCAGCATCGGCAAGCCCGCCGAGAACAGAAACGTGCACGGGAAGCGAAATCCCGAAGCCCACAGCCAGAGGGAGTTGCGTGGCCGCGCGGGCGCGACGCAGCAACACGGGAAGATCGTCAGGAAGCGAATCCTTTGCGCCCGTGACGCTTGTGCGCGAGATGAGGTACAAGAAACCCGAGGAACATGCGGCGATTTTTGCCAGGCGTTCGTCCGTAGACGTGGGAGCGCCAAGAAAAATTGTATCCAGATGGTGCGCCGCGAGAATGCGGCGATAGTCCTCCGATTCCTCCGGTGTAAGGTCCGTCGCCAAAACGCCGTCCGCGCCGGCGGCCTCCGCAGCTGTAGCGAATTTCTCGAGGCCCATTTGCAAGATGGGGTTGTAGTAGCTGAACAGCACGAGCGGGACTTGTGAGGACTCGCGAATTCGGCGCACGAGATCGAGAACACCGGCGAGCGTCGTTCCGGATTTCAAGGCGCGCTCGGAGGCGCGTTGAATCGTCGGCCCATCGGCAAGCGGGTCGCTAAAAGGGACCCCAAGTTCAATGACGTCCGCACCGGCTTCGGCAAGCGACAGAACGAACTTCAGCGTGGCGTCGAGCGAAGGGTCGCCCGCGGTAATGTATGCGACGAGGCCGAGTTCGCCTGCCTCTCGCAAGGCTCTAAACCGTTCGTGGATTCTCCTCTTCAAGATCAACCTATAATGAAAATTTTCACGCAGCTTCAGGCAATCAATAGTGCCAGGTGCAGGTGCTAACGTCTTTCGCCTCTTCCCACCGGCCGGCGTTCTTCACGAGGAGGTGAAAGCCGCCCCAACCGCATAGGTTGCCGCAGATATAGTTCTCGTAAGCGATGGCGTGCGTATGATTGGCGTCGAACCCTACCGGCGAGAGATAAAAAACTCCGCTCGACATTCTCACTGCAGTATCGGTGCTGCCTGGTGAAGCACGCTTGGCTTTTGTTCCAACGATACGAGTTTCCCCGGCAAGATCGTAGGGCGTCTTCATTGTGAACTTCTTCCTGAGCACCAAGGCCGTTGCCGCCCTTCGCTCGTAATCATTTGCGGCTTCACGGAACTCTTCGGGGATTTTCATGCAATCTTCCAGCGAATGAGTCCCATTCAC
>JAWOLO010000028.1:0-7217 GCA_033853375.1 Terriglobia bacterium | reverse complement strand
ACGCTCAGGAGGAGCAACAACACGCCTTGGAGGCGTATGTCGGTTTTTCCTACGCGCACATAAGACTCGACTCTGAAGCAGCCCTTTTCGCCCCGACCAGCCGCAATTTCTACGGAGTTCAAACGGGACTCAAGCTCAATCTGCACAAAAATATTGGCGTCATGCTCTTCGATGGCGGCTTCCAGTGGGGCGGAACCAAAGTCCCCTCTCCTCTAGGTTCCCAATACAACACAAACACGCGGCTGCAAGCTTTTCAGGCGTTGTTTGGGCCGGAATTCACCTTCCACGGCAGCAGAGTCGACGTGTTCGGCCGCACGCTCGCCGGAATAAACCACACCGAGCTCGTTTTGCAGTTTACGAACACGACTGCTGACCTCGCTGGCCGTACACATTTCGCCCTTGGCGCGGGCGGTGGCCTGGATATCAAGCTCAGGCCCGACCTGGCTTTGCGAATTGGAGCGGACTATATCCCCACACGAGTGAACGGGAACTGGGAAAACGACTTCCGCAACTGCATTGGCATTGTCGCCCGGTTCTGATGACCGGACAAACGCCAGAGGCTCGGCGGGCGCGGTGAAGGGAAACCTATAATTTAGAGGGAGGCTGAGATGGTTTTTCGAAGAATTTCCGCAATCGCAACAATGATATTCCTTTCGATTACAACCTACGCCCCTGGACAGGAACCAACACAGCAAGTAAACCAGACGACAATCACAGAGACGCGTCGCCAAGAGCTAATCAATTCCGCAAAGCAATTGAAACCGGAGGAAGTGCCCGCACTTGAATCGAGAGCGCGGTCCGGCGATGTGGAAGCGCAGATCGTGCTGGGGATGGCGTTCCGGGATGGTAAGGCTGTCCAAAAGGATTATGGGAAAGCCTTAGCCTTTTTCCAGAGTGCTGCAGCTTCTGGACATCCCATGGGCCAGAATTCCTTAGGGCTCATGTATTTGGATGGTAGGGGCATGCAACGTGATCCAGTGGAGGCGTTCAAGTGGTTCCAGAAATCCGCCCTACAAGGGTACTCCCAAGGCGAAAGCAATCTGGGATGGGCGTACCTGCACGGCAACGGCACGGACAAAAACCCTGAGCTGGGGCTCAGGTGGTTGCGCAAGGCGGCCGCAGACGGCAGTGCATCGGCCGACGGCAGAATTGGCTACGCCTACGAAACTGGCGCTGGAGTGGCAAAGGATGAAACCGAGGCTGTGAATTGGTACCGCAAATCGGCCGAGCGCGGCGATGCAGGGGGACAGTGGGCGCTGGCCTCTGCTTACATTCATGGCCGTGGCGTTACTAAGGACATGAAGCTGGCTTCAGAATGGATGCGCAGATCAGCCGAGCAGGGTAACCCTGGAGCCATGAGCGACCTGGGATGGATGTACTACACGGGAGATGGTGTCGAGCGGGATCCCGTCAGAGCCGTGGACCTGTTCCGGCGGGCGGCGGACGAGGAGGTTCCCGCTGCAATGAATGGGCTGGGTGTAGCCTATCGGCAAGGGCAAGGAGTGCCGCAGGACAATTCCCAGGCGCTGAGTTGGTATCGCAAGGCGGCCGAAGCGGGTCATGTGCAGGCTCAATACAACCTCGCAAAGATGTATGACCTAGGAGTGGGCGTGCGGAAGGACCATGCCGAAGCTGCGGGATGGTACCGTAAGGCAGCCGAACAGAATTACGTACCAGCGATCGTTGACCTAGGGGTAGCGTACAAAGAAGGGGAGGGCGTAGGCAAAGACAAGCAAGAAGCCGCCAAGTGGTTCCAGAGAGCAAGCGACCTTGGCGCTGCTTACGCAACGTACTACCTAGGAACGATGCTTCTCAAAGGGGAGTTAGGTCACGATCTTGATGCGCACAGAATGGCGATGGATATCTTTCAAAAGGCAGCCGAGCAAGGATATCCCTTGGCCGCCATGAATCTGGGCGAGATCTACGCAAGCTGGCTGATGAGCGGTTTTTTGAGCGAATCAGGGCGAGACTACAAGCAGGCCTGTCGGTGGCTCTTCATCGCGCAAGAGCTGCAACAGCGCCATCAGTGGGACCGCGATCGACCCGAGGATGCCAACTTGGTTGAGCAAAAACTGCCGGGAAGAATCAAGAAGATCGAGAAAAATCTTTCGCCGGACGAATTTACGGCTTGCCGGCGCGAAGCGGTCGAATGGACCAAGGCACATCCGACGGAATTGTTGAAGCGCGGACCATAGCCGGCGACGCCAGTTGTCCAATTTTGGTGACCGGTTCGGAGTCCGGAGTCCATTTGCTCTTTCGCAATTGACCGGCTGCGGACCGCTTGTTAGCATCCGGTTCGCCGTTAACCGCATGCCGCAGAGACAACACCACCTTTACGACGTCATTGTTGTGGGTTCGGGCGCTTCCGGCGGATGGGCGTGCAAACGCCTGGCGGAAGCGGGGTTGAAAATTGCTCTCCTCGAAGCAGGCAAGCCGCAGTCCGACGAAAATTTCACTGAGCATAAGCCGCCCTTCGAACTCAAGTACCGCAACATGGCTCCCGAGATCCTTCGCAAGACGCGGCCCATCCAATCCAAATTTGCCTGCGACGAATACAACGCCGATTGGTTCGTGAACGATCTCGAGGAACCTTACACGACTCCGCCCGACAAGCCCTTCAACTGGATGGGCCGGCTGCGCATCACTGGCGGTCGCACGAATGTTTGGGGACGTGTCTGCCTGCGCTACAGCGATTGGGATCTCAAGGCCGCTTCCCACGATGGCTACGGCGAAGATTGGCCGCTCAGCTACAAGGACCTCCAGCCGTACTACGATCTCGTGGAAAGATATGTCGGCATCAGCGGCAGCGAGGAGGACCTCGAATATCTGCCCGACAGTTTTTTTCAGCCGCCGGTTCCGCTCACGTGTCAGGAGACGCTCTTTTGCGAGCGCGTCCGTAAAAAACTCGGCCGCGGGGCCATGCCCGCCCGGGTTGCGAACCTTACGCGGCCTCTGAACGGCCGTGGCCCGTGCCATTTTTGCGGTCCTTGCGAGCGCGGCTGCATGACGCATTCGTATTTCAATTCGGCGTTCACCACCGTTGCCGATGCGCTGGCGTCCGGAAATTGCACGCTCCTTTCGAACGCCATGGCCTATAAAGTTCTGGTGGACGCGGCCCATAATCGCGCGCAAGGCGTTCTCTACATTGATCGAAAAACACGCCAGACCAGGGAAGTCCGTTCCCGCGCGGTCATCCTCTGCGCGCAATCCCAGGAATCAGTCCGCATTCTGCTGAACTCGGCGACTCGCGAGTACCCGAACGGTCTTGCCAATTCGAGCGGCATCCTTGGCCATTACCTTACGGCGCACGTTCGCAGCGGCGGCGGCAGCGGCGAATTTCCTTCCTTTGGCTCGAAACCCTCCCTGGAAGGCGGCGGTCCGCACAAACCGATGGGCGTATACATCGCGCGCTTCCGCAACATACCCAATGCGCCGCCGTATAAGAAATTTCTCCGTGGTTACGGCTATGAAGGCGAATCTAACACCGGCTTTAACTGGGGCGCTCCCGGCTTTGGCGAGGCCTACAAGAGGGCGCTACTTGAGCCGCGCACAACGCTTTCCGTCACCGGGTTCGGCGAAGTCTTGCCGCGCTGGGACAATTTCGTCGAACTCGATCCGCAGGTGAAAGACGTTTACGGAATTCCTGTTTTAAAGATCCATATGTCCGACGGCGAAAACGAGCGCGCCATGATTCAGGACATGGGCGACTCGGCAGGGGAGATGCTCGAAGCCGCCGGCGCAAAGAACATTCGCACGTACGCGCATCCATCCGCGCCGCGTTGGGCGCTTCACGAAGCCGGCATCGCGCGCATGGGCTCTGACCCGAAAAAATCCGTGCTCAATCAGTTTCAACAAACCCAAGACATCAAGAACCTTTTTGTCATGGACGCTTCCGGCTTTCCCTCGAATCCTTGCCAGAATCCCACGCTCACCATCATGGCGCTTTGCGTCCGTTCCTGCGATTATCTGATGTCGGAGTTCAAACGCAACGCGATCTGAAGAGAGAAAAAATCAGGCGGCATCCACACAGAGACACAGACTGCTAGCATGGACACTTGCACCAAACGAATTCGCAGGTTTTGGAATTTTTGAGGGATTTTTCTATCAAAATAAGTGTGAGGTTGACGGCAAAGTGGGCGTCATCAAATCGGAGTGCAATGAACTACGCTTTCTTCAGCGCTTCGTTTTTCGCTTCGTCCATCCAGCGTTCCAGCACCGTTTGCGAAGGTTTGTCGATCTCCAGGAAACCGACGCCCGCGCCCATGTTCATTTGCGAATAGACGATCTTTCCCTTGGCTTGAAAAAAGTCCTCGCCCGCTGAAATTTTCACTAGCACCAAGGTGCCTGTCGGGAACGGATTCATCATGTCCAGATAGCAGCCATGCATGCTGAGCTCGCTCACGCGCGAGGCGATGCGCACGTCGGCCTTTTGCTCGATCAGTTCCGCGCTCGCGATGAACGGGTACCTGGGCCCACGGCGTCTTTCTTGGTACGCCATACTTTGCCTCCGCTGAACAACGCTGTTTGGGCGCACATCCCCTTTTCTCAAGAGTACGCCGATTTGCCCCGCGCTTCGAACATTGTCCTAGTCATACGTTCCTCAAGCAGCAATAGTCCGCTCTTCGCTCCAAACTCGCCGGCCAAGGCACCTGCGCCACTGCGCCCCCCACTCTTCTGATGCCCGCGCTATAATTTCGCGTCATGAAAGATCGCAAGCGTGCGCGTGAACTTGCCGCCGAGTTCAATCAAAAGGGCGACCCCACCGGCTGGTTCGAAGTTCTCTACCGCGAAGCCGAGGAAGGGAAGGGTACAGTCCCTTGGGTGGACTACCACCCGACGCCGCATCTTGTCGGTTTCTGGATGCAGCATCCGCTGCGAACGGAAGGAAAATCCGCGCTCGTCACCGGTTGTGGGTTAGGCGATGATGCCGAGCAACTCGCTAGGTGGGGTTTTCGCACTACCGCATTCGACATTTCCGAAACCGCGATTCGCAATACGCGCAAGCGATTCCCTAGTTCGAAAGTGGAGTATCACGCCACAGATCTGCTGGATCCCCCGGCGCGCTGGCGCGGCCAGTTTGATTTCGTCTTCGAAGCAAACACGCTGCAGGTTTTGCCCGCCGCGCTTCGTCCGCAAGCTACGAAAAATATCGCTGGCTTTCTCCGCCCTGGCGGACACTTGCTTGTGGTCGCCCGCCACCGCGAGCCTTCCGACCCCATAGGTGAAATGCCCTGGCCACTCACACGCGCGGAAATCTCCGCCTTCACGGCTCATGGTCTCGAAGAGGTTCTGTTCGACATTCTCCCTGATGTCAACGAACCGGACGTCCGCCGTTTCCGCGTTCTGTTCCATCTGCCATTGACAAGGTAATCGCGAAAGCCTGCACACTTACTCGCTCGCCGAGAATTTCGAGGACCGTAGTTTCCCTTGTCGCAGCGCGCGCTCTTTCATGAACGCGAAAAACACCGGCACCAGAATCAGCACGTGAATGCTTGACGTGACCATTCCACCCACGATGGGCGCCGCAATCGGCTTCATCACGTCCGACCCGATGCCCGCGCTCCAGAGAATCGGGATCAAGCTCGCCAGAACGGCGATGACCGTCATCATTTTCGGTCGCAGCCGTTGCACAGCTCCTTCGACCACTGCTTCTTCAATGTTCTTTTCGGTCAAGGCCGCGCCCGAATCTAGCTGCTTGTCCAGCGCTTCATGCAAATAAACGACCATGACCACACCCGTTTCTACTGCGATTCCAAACAGCGCGATGTAGCCCACCCAAACTGCAACGCTGAAGTTGTACCCCAGCCACCACTGCAGAATGAGTCCTCCGGTCAGCGCATAAAACGTCGGGAAGATCAGCACCGCGGCTTCCGCGACAGAATGGAACACCATGTAAAGCAAAAGAAAGATCACGAAAAACACGATCGGCAGAATGAATTCGAGCCTTTCTTTTGCACGCAGTTCGAACTCATATTGCCCGGCCCATTTGTACGCGTAGCCTGGAGGTAGCTTGAGCTTTTCGCGCAACAAATTATCCGCGCGCTGAACGTATCCGCCATAATCGTGCGTTTTCAAGTCGAGATAGACGTAGCCGGTCAGCGTGGCGTCTTCGTCGCGAATAAACGCAGGCCCGCGCGAAAAAGAAATCTTCGCAATTTCGCCAATGGGAATTTGCGCGCCGGTTGGCGTCGCCACCAGAATCCGCTGCAAATCTTCCACGTTGTCTCGAAAATCGCGGCTGTATCGCACGTTGATCGGATAGCGCTCGCGGCCCTCGACGTTCTCCGCGATGTTCGCGCCGCCGATTCCCGACGCAACGCTCCGTTGTACCTCAGCAACGCTGAGCCCGTAGCGTGCCGCTTCCGGCCGGTTCACTTCCACGTTGATATAAAAGCCCTGGCTCACGCGTTCCGAGAAAACCGAACGCACCTCCGGCATGATCGAGAGAATCTGTTCAATCTGCGCGCCGATCTGCTGGATTCCGTCAAAACTCGGCCCCTGAATTTTCATGCCCACCGGCGTTTTGATTCCTGTTAGTTCCATGTCCAGCCGGTTTTCTACCGGCATCGTCCACGTGTTCGATAACCCCGGAAATTGCAGTCTTTCGTTCATCTCGGCGATTAGCTTTTCGTATGTCATGCCCCGCCGCCATTGCGCCGCCGGTTTCAGCATGATGGTCGTGTCGTACATCGTGAGATCCGCGTTGTCCGTGGCGCTGTCGGACCTCCCTACCGTTCCAAAAACCGTTTCCACTTCCGGAAATGAACGAATGATCCGATCTTGCACTTGCAGTAGTTGCGTTGCCTGCGTGATGGAAATCCCTGGCAGCGACGTGGGCATATACAGCGCCGAGCCTTCGTACAACGCCGGCATGAACTGGCTGCCGAGTCTCCAGGCCAGGGGAAAAGTCACAGCGAGAAAGGCGAGATTCACAAGCAGCGTCGTCTTCCGCCAGCGCAAACACACGCGCAGGATTCGCAGATATATCGCCTGCGACAGAATCGCCATTGGGTTTCTGGACTCCGGCCGCAAGCGCCCGCGAATGAAGAGCGGCATCAGCGCCGGCACCAGCGTAATCGCGAGAATTGACGAAAATCCCACTGCCAGCGTTTTCGTCCACGCCAGCGGGCGGAACATCCGGCCTTCCTGCGCTTCCAGCAAAAACACCGGCAAGAACGACACCACGATAATCACCAGCGAAAAGAAAATTGCCGGTC
>JAWOLO010000027.1:0-18964 GCA_033853375.1 Terriglobia bacterium | reverse complement strand
GAGCCGTTGCAGGCTTGTGCACGGGGCTCGCCAAGGTGCTGCAACTTGCAGCGCGAGTTGCACTACACTAGTTGCACTGACTATTGAGCCTCGCGAAATAGAGAGTCTTGGGAGTGGCGAAGAAAAGCGGCAGCAGGGCTGCCGCACTCCACATGATAAGCGGGCTTCAGTAGTTGCACTGGAAATTGCACAGGACGTGTGTCCCCGCGCATGAGCGCTCATCACATCCCTGCCTCTCGGGCCGATCGTCAGGCCGACAGGGGCCATTTCGAGCGGCAAATCCTGTTTGCGCGCCCGATTTTTGTTTTGCTGGCGCTGCTGGCCGCTTTGGAAGAACCTGCTTCCCGGCAAGAACGGCGCTCGGTTTCGTTTCTGATTGCGTATCTCATTGTGGCGCTGGTGATCACGCAGGTGGAACGGTTGCTGCGCAGCCGATCGTGGCACCTGCCGCTGGCTTGCGACCTTCTGGCGCTCGGATATTTCGTGTTTATCAGCCCTTCGACCGTTCCGGTGTGGTTTCCGTACATGTTTATCTGCTACGCCGCGGGGATTCGCTGGGGCTTTGACCTGACGTTGCCGCTGGCCGGCGGGCTTTCCCTGACGTTGGTGCTGCTCACGGCCGTGAAAGGCGAAATTCACTGGATGCGGGTAGTCGCCTGGCTCGGGCTGACCGCGGGCACATTTGCGGGCGGCGCGGGCCTGGCGTTTCTGGGAGATCGCAACAAGCGTTTTGCTTCGCAAATCGACTTCTTTTCGCGCATCAACGCCACGATGCAGGTGGATCAGGGGCTGGCGGAGTCGCTGCGGCTTTTTCTTCAGGAACTGGGCACGACGTTCGATGCGGAAGAAGCTCTTTTGCTGTATCGAGACGCGGATTTGGAGCGCATTTTCCTTTGGCAGATGAAGGCGGGAGAAAATGACCGCTTAATCCCGGAAAGCCTGCCGCTTTCGCGCACGGACGGCTTCCTGTTGGATGATATGGATGCGACGCTTTGCTGGAATTCCGTAAATGGCGCGGGCTCGGGCTTTGGCTGGGACCGCCGCGACGGGCGAACGATTAAGAACTTGCCCCGGCTTCCGGGGCCGGTGCTGCAGGAATTCAAGATTCGCTCGCTCTTGACCGTGTCCTTCGATCAGAGCGGCCAGCCAACGGGCCGGGTCTTTCTTCTCAACGGGCGGAAGCCCTTCCAGAAACAAGATTTGGTGTGGCTCGAGAGCATCGCGCAGCACATTGGGCCGGCGCTCGAAAACATTTTTCTTTTGAGGCACCTGCGCGCGCGGGCGATCGAGGCAGAGCGGAGCCGGATCGCCCGGGACTTGCACGATGGGATTCTGCAGACGCTGCTCAGCATTGAAATCCAGTTGGACGTGCTGCGCCGGCGCACGCCCACCTTTGGGCTGGACCAAGCTGTCAACGCTTTGGCCAACCTTCAGCAGACCGTGAAGAACGAGGCTGGGGAGCTGCGCCAGACGGTTACGGACCTGCGTCCGTTGCGGGTGCAGAGCGCCGACCTGGTGGACCTGATGCGCGGTTTTGCGGAGCGGTACCGGAACGAATCGACGATTGCTCTGGACCTGCTAATCGATTCGACACAATTGCGGGCCCCGGACCGCGTGTGCCGCGAGATTTTCCAGATTTACCGAGAAGCACTCAACAACATAAAAAAGCATGCCAAGGCTTCCCATGTCGTGGTAAAACTGTCGCAGGATGACAGCCGTCTAGTACTTGTAGTAGACGACAACGGCGAAGGTTTCAGCTTTGCCGGCAGATTTACGGCTGATGAATTGGATCGCCTGAGGTTAGGACCCATTTCCATAAAGGAACGCTCGCGAACGGTGGGTGGAGTTTTGACGGTTGAGTCCAATCCGGGCCATGGGGCGCGGTTAACCATCGAAGTGCCGCTTGGGTAATATGGCAAAAACAACGAAACAGCAAATACGGGTACTACTAGCCGATGACCACGCCATCTTCCGCGATGGTCTGCGGAAGCTCCTCGACTCCGACGAAGAAATCACCATTGTCGGCGAAGCCCAGAACGGCGTGGAGTGCATCAAGCTCCTCACCAAGCTGAAGCCGGACATTCTGCTGCTCGATTTGCGTATGCCCGACAAAGACGGGCTCGCGGTGCTCGAAGAAGTGAATTTCGACACGCTACCGACGCGCGTGGTGGTGCTTACGGCGGCGGAAGATGATCGCGACGTCGTTCGCGCGATGCGGTTGGGCGCTCGCGGCGTGGTACTGAAGCAATCCGCGACGGACCTTTTGGTCAAGAGCATTCATCGCGTGCACGCGGGAGAAATCTGGCTGGACAACCGGATGACGGCGGAAGTCATGAAAGCGTTCTCGAAATCTTCCGAAGCCGGGCCGCGGCGCGAGAAGCCTTTGCTCAGCGACCGCGAGAAAGAAATTGTGCAACTGGTGGCGCAGGGTTTCCGCAACAAAGAAATCGGCGAGAAGCTTTTCATCTCCGAGCAAACCGTCAAAAACCATTTGCACAACATTTTTGACAAGCTCGGCGTCTCCGACCGCCTCGAACTTGCGCTGTACGCGATTCATCACCGTTTGATCGACCACGCCTGATTACTTTTCAGCCCCTCTAGGAAGCGATTCAAGAAGAGTGTTGGCCATAATGTTCGTGCTTCGGCTCGAAGCACGAATGTGCCATACCGCACCGCTGTGCAAAAAAGAACGAAAGAAAAAGTTGAGTCGAAGAACGTAAGGTGAATACCGCCGTGAAAATGTGAGGTAAATACTCTGTGAAGAAAGGAACCGAGTCCGGGAAGGATTGCAAGGACTAGTACTTTTAGAAAATAGCGAAATTCGCTCACAGAAGAGAAGTAAGTCGCAATATACCACCTATTTACAAATAAATTCGGCATTGGCAGCGCGATTGCCACAACAGAAAACAGGTGTTGATTTCGTTCAAGCTCCTGGGCGTTAGCTGGCGGGGCTAGCTGCCTACAAATTCTAATCTCCGAAAAAGTGCGCAGGGATGTGCGCCTGAGGATGAGGAGGTATGTGGTGCATCGTCAGAGAGTGACTGAACTTTGTGAGTTGCCCGAAGCCAAGGTCATACGGATGGCGCAACGAGGAGACGAAGGAGCGTTCGAGCGCCTTTACCGCTTACATAGCGCGCGTGTCTATGCCTTGTGCATGCGCATGCTGAGGAACGCCGACGAAGCCGAAGATTCGACGCAGGAAGTTTTTCTGCACGTGTTCCGCAAGATTCAGGGGTTTCGAGGTGCCTCGGCGTTTTCCACGTGGTTGCACCGCGTGGCGGTGAACACGGTGCTGATGCGGATTCGCGGGTCCAAGCAGGCGAAAGCGGCGCTGGTGGAAAATACGGAAGGGAATGAAGAAAACGGGATCCCGCGGCGCGAGTTCGGAGCGCCGGACTTGCATTTGGAGGGCTACATTGATCGCGCGGCTATCGAGAACGCGATCAAGCAACTGCCGCCACGGTGCAAATTAATGTTTGTGCTGTACGACATTCAAGGCTATGCCCACAGCGAAATTGCCAAGCTGCTGGGATGTTCCGTGGGGAATGCGAAGTCCCAGTTGCACAAAGCGCGGGTGCGGCTGCGAAAACTCTTGCGTGCCGATATGGACGACAACGCGCCGGGAAAAGGCTCGGCCGGGTTTCCAGGGAGCGATACGAACCGCCTGGGCGGCAGGCCATTCCTGCACGGCACGCAACTTTGCCAGTCGCTCTAGTTCCTCATTTTTTTGCTTTTCTTTCATTAATTTCGATCTCGCAAGCAAGTTTGAGAAAACAAAAACTCGATTCCAGTGCCAATTGTGCGTTTTTGTTGTCCAAAGATTGTGACGGCGAGCACGCGTGCCTGTGACGTGTGTTCTGGCTTGCGCAGCGCTGCGGTGGGAATGTGTGCGAGAGCGGAGGTTGATCATGGGCAGCAAAGCAGCGGACCTGGCGGGCCCGGGCATTGGCAATTACCAGGAATTGGAAAAAATCCTGCCGAACGATTACAGGAGTGCTCTGACAAGAAGAGAGACGCAAAGAGCGATCTTTGCACTGAAGCGCTTCATTGAGGACAACTTGTGCAAAGAATTGAACCTGGTCATGGTGACCGTGCCGTTGATCGTTGACGTGGAGAGCGGCGTAAATGACATGTTGGACCGCGATGGTTCGCGGACGCCGATTCAGTTTCATATTTCGAACGACCACGACGAGCATCCCGTTGATGCGCAAATTGTGCAAGCAGCAACGAAGTGGAAGAGGATGGCGTTGAAAGAATTTGGGATGAAGATGGGCGAGGGGTTGTGCACGGACATGCGCGCCGTTCGCAAGGATTACTTCCTCGACCACGACCACAGCGTTTACGTAGATCAGTGGGATTGGGAACGGGTAATTTCTCCGGAACAAAGAAATCTGGAATTTCTAAAGGAGATCGTGGGGAAAATCTGGAGAGTCCTGGTGGAGGCGGAACTTTATGCGCAGGAATTGTTCCCGGAACTCAAAACGAAGAAGGTGCCGAATCTTCCCCATAAACTGACCTTTTTGCATGCCGAGGAATTGTTAAAAATGTATCCGGATATGCCCCGGAAAGCGAGGGAGACCGCCATTCTGCAAGAATGCCCGGCGCTATTTATCATAGGAATCGGATATCCGCTGGCGGATGGCTATCCACACGAGATGCGCGCCGCGGACTACGACGATTGGGTGACGGAAACGAAGAAGGATGGCCGTCACGCGTACCACGGGCTGAATGGTGACATCCTGGTATGGAATTATGTGACCAAGAGAAGGCACGAATTGAGCTCGATGGGCATTCGCGTGAATCCAGACACGCTACGGAAGCAACTGACGATGGCAGGACAGTCGGATTTCCTAAAATACCCCTATCACCAGGCGATCTTGAAGAATGAGATACCGCTCAGTATCGGCGGCGGAATCGGTCAATCGCGTACGCTGATGCTGCTGTTGAGGAAGGCGCACCTCGGTGAGGTAACAGTAAGCGTGTGGCCGAAAGTTCTAAAGGAGATGTGCGCGCAGAAAAACATATATGTGCTGGAGTGAGGAGGCTTTTAACTCCTTTGTTTCCAAGCGTCTCCACTCTTGCAGGTACTATCACGGGCCGCGGGGGCCACACGGCATTTCAATCCCGGAATACACGAAGAGTTAGGGGTTTTTGCGGATACGGTATCCCGAGGGATCGGTGCCTTGCTTTTGCCGCACGGCGGGAATATACTTAAGTTTCGCTCTAAACGGGTCGAACGGCTAAGTGGGCGCGAGCCCACTTTTTTGTTAGGGCCGGGCGGAGTGTGGTGCGGACCGGCTATGGTCGAGGAGTCTCTGCAGTGGATTTGGAGAGAATCCGTGCTGCCGCCGAGCGAGTTGCGCGTTCGGAAGGGCTGGAAGTCGTTGATGTCGAATGGAAAATCGGCAAGCAACGATTCCTGCGTGTGTATATCGACCGGGTGGCAAAGCCAGCGGCGGTGATTAGCGATGCCGCAGGGCCTTTGGGGCAGAGCGAGGTGGTCCATGACCCCTTTCCGAAGATCAGCCACGCGGATTGCGAGCGTGTGAGCCAGCAACTGAGCGTGATTTTGGACGTGGAAGAGTTGGTGCCCGGACCAGGATATATTCTGGAGGTCAGTTCGCCTGGGATGGACCGGGCGCTGAAGAAGGCAACAGATTTTGAGCGGTTCCGGGGTCGGCTGGCCAAGATTACGACCACGGAGCCTGTGGGGGATGCAAAGTTTTTTGAAGGGCGTCTGGCGGGATTTGCGAATGGGAAAGTGCGAATGGAGCTGAAAGGGAAGGAAGCGCGCACCGTGGAGCTTCCGCTGGAGTCGATTCGGAAGGCGAATCTGGTGGTGGAGTTCTAAAGGCTTAGTGAGGGGCATTCTGGGGACTTAGGACGCAATATGGCGAGTCTGCTTTACCAACAAATCGAAATGCTGAGCCGCGAGAAGCACATCGAGCCGGAGGTGGTGGTGTCGGCGATCGAAGATGCGATGGTGGTGGCCGCTCGGAAATTTTACAAGACGGAAGAAGATTTGCGTGGCAAGTTCAATCCGGAAACAGGTCAGGTGGACGTGTATTCCGTCCAAACGGTAGTCGAAGAAGTTACCGACCCCAAGAAAGAGATCACACTGACGGAAGCGAAGAAGAAGAATCCTTCCGCGGAAGTCGGCACGGAAATCCTGACCCCGAAGCCAACGGATGTTCTAGGGCGAATCGCAGCGCAAACTGCGAAACAAGTCATCCTGCAGAAAGTGCGTGAAGCCGAGCGCGACACGATTTTCAACGAGTACAACGGACGCGTGGGCGAACTGGTGACAGTAATTGTGAAGCGCGCCGAAGGTCCCGATCTGATCGTCGACATGGGGCGGACGGAAGCGCGTCTGCCGAAGCGCGAGCAATCCAAGCTGGAGACGTACAACATCGGCGAACGGCTGCGCGTGGTAATTAAGGCCGTCGATCGCGCTGCGAAAGGGCCGCAGGTGATCGTGTCCCGGGCGGACGCGAGCCTCGTGCAGCGGCTGTTCGAAATGGAAGTGCCGGAGATTTACGACGGCACGGTGCAGATTCGACATGCAGCGCGAGAAGCCGGCGAGCGCACCAAAGTGGCAGTGATGAGCCGGGACAAAGACGTGGATCCCGTAGGCGCTTGCGTGGGCATGAAAGGGATGCGTGTGCAGTCGATCATCCGCGAATTGCGCGGCGAAAAAATCGACATCATTCCGTATAACGAAGAGACGGTAGCATTTGCGCAAAAAGCGTTGAGCCCGGCAAAAGTGACTCGCGTGCAGATCGTCGATCCCGAAGCCAAGAAGCTGGAGGTGATCGTCGAGGATTCTCAGCTTTCGCTGGCGATTGGGAAAAAGGGCCAGAACGTGCGCCTGGCGAGCAAGCTCATCGGTTGGGACATCGACATCAAGAGCGAAGAAGAGAAGCGCCAGGAAATTGAAGCGGAAATGACCGCACTCACGGCTCCGGCCACTCCGCTGACCTCGCTGGCGGGTGTAGGCGCGAAGACCATCGAGAAGATGGAAGCGGCGGGGATCAATTCAGTGGAGAAACTCGCGTCGATGACTCCGGAGCAATTGATGGAGATTCCGGGAATCGGCGAAAAGATGGTGGACAAAATCTATCAGGCCGTGAACCGCTTCTACGAAAGTGGAGCGGAGGGGGCCCCCGCAGGTGAGGGCGCAGCCAGTGCAGAAACTGCGCAAACCGCCACCGAGGGGGGCGAAGAGTCCGCGGCGGTGGAGGCGGCTGAAGAAGGCTCGGTCGAGACGGCGCAAGCAGTCGAGGAGTCCGCGGAAACATCGACGGAACAAGAAACAGGTCCCGGAGAAGAAACGGCGACCGCTGCTGATGAAGCCCAGGCAGAAGCCGCTCCCGTCGAGAAAGATGGCAGCGCACAGCAGAGCGAAGAGGCAAAGCCGGAGTAACAAGGAACAGAGATACGAGTAACAAACGGAGCGCATGAGCGACACGAATCAAGTCCGAATTAACGAATTGGCCCGCGAGCTAGAGGTCAAGGCCAAAGCGATCATTGATCTTCTGCCCGGTTTCGGGGTCACGGAGAAGAAGACGCACTCGAGCTCGATTCCCGCGGACGTCGCCGAGAAAGTCCGAAAGAAAATTCAAGGAGTTGCGGAAGCTGAAGCTCAGGCGGAAGCAGCTGCTAAGGCGGAGAAGGAAGCGAAAGAAGCAGCGGCGAAGGCTGCGCGAATGAGGCCTGCTGCGCCCGCGGCTCCTCCGCAAGCTCGCCCGGGAGTTCCTGCCGTCGTAAAGCCGGCTCCTGGCGCGGCTGCCGCGCCCGCAGCGAAGCCAGCTGCTCCAGCAACTCATGTGGTCCCCGCTCCGGCCGTCGCGCCTGCGGCTCCGAAAGTTGTTCCCAAGGTACCGGCCCCTGCGCCAGCAGCGGCGCCCCCAGTCGCTAAGCCGGCGGTGCCGGCCCCTGCTCCCACACCTATTCGTCCTGCGGCTCCAGCCGCGCAGCCTGGAGCTGCCCCAATTCGACCAGCGGCTCCAGCGGGGAAACAACCCTCTGTAGCGCGGCCGGCAGCCGCCGCACCGGGTGCCGCGCCTGCGCGCCCCGGAGCGCCTGCTCGACCAGCAGCGCCCCTACGGCCCACTGGAAATCGAGGTCCGCTACCAACAGGAAATCGCGGGCCACTCCCAGATATTTCGCGGGAACGTCCAAGTGGCCCACGGCCAGGACAACCGATTCGTCCGCAGCAGCCGGGCCAAGGTAGACCGCTGCGACACGGCGCGGGAGGCGCAGAGCCAGCGCGTCCCTTCGAGCACCGGCGTGGGCCCATGCCAACTGGAACGCGCCCGGGACCGCGCACGCCTGGTCGCCCGGGAATGCTGCCGCCACTGCCGGACAAAATGCCGCCGAAGGCGGAACCGGGAAAACCGCTATACGCACGCAAGACTCCTCCCCGGCAACGGCCGGTAATTGACAAGCGGGAAATCGAAGGTGAGCGCAAGCTGCACCCGACGCGCTTGCGTCAGGGAGCAGGCCGCGGTGGAGCTGCCGCGGCGGTAATTGCGCCTCCCGAACCGCGTCCGCCGCGCGAAGTGACTATCACCGAAGGCATAACCATTCGCGAACTCGCGGAAAAGCTTGACGTGCGCGCAAAGGATCTGCTGAAGATCCTGCTCGACCGCGGCGTTTTCGCCAGCATCAACCAGGCGCTGGATGTCCCCACGGCAACGACGCTGGCGGAAGCCTTCAACGGCATCGTAAACGTGGTGTCGCTTGAAGAAGAGATGGTGCTGGAGGTTGCAAAGGAAGAAACGAAGGAAAGCCTGAAGCCGAGGCCTCCGGTCGTGACCGTCATGGGGCATGTGGACCACGGGAAAACCAGCTTGCTGGACGCCATTCGCGAAGCGGATGTGGCCGCAGGTGAAGCCGGCGGAATCACGCAGCACATTGGCGCGTACAAGGTTGTGGTGAACGACAGTAGCTTGGTTTTTGTGGATACGCCAGGCCACGAAGCGTTCACGCGTATGCGCTCGCGTGGCGCGAAAGTGACAGATATCGTTGTCCTAGTGGTAGCCGCAGATGACGGCGTGATGCCGCAGACCAAAGAAGCTATCGACCACGCAAGAGCTGCCAATGTGCCCATCGTCGTGGCGATCAACAAAATTGACAAACCGGAAGCACAGCCGGAGCGCGTGAAGCGCCAATTGGCGGACTTGGACTTAATGCCTGCGGAGTGGGGCGGGAATACGGAATTTGTTGAAGTTTCCGCCAAGAAAAAGATGGGCATCGACAAACTGTTGGAAACAATCCTGGTCATTGCGGAACTTCGCAATCTCAAAGCGAATCCGGATGCGCCTGCAAGCGGCACGGTGCTCGAATCGCGCGTGGACAAAGGCCGGGGACCGGTGGCCACGGTTCTGGTGCAGAACGGCACGCTTAACCCGAGTGATTTCTTCATCTGCGGCTCGGTGTTTGGCAAAGTGCGCGCGATGTTCGATGATCGCGGTCGCGCGGCGAAGAGCGCTCCGCCTTCCACGCCTGTCGAAGTGCTGGGCTTGCAGGGAGTGCCGGAAGCGGGCGACCACTTCCAGGTAGCCGACGAAGCCAAGGCACGCCACATTGTGGAATACCGCCAGAGCAAGCAGCGCGATGCAGCGATGGCACGCACTAGCGGCGGACGCATCACGCTGGATCAACTTCACGAGCAGCTCAAGGCCGGCGAAGTCAAGGAACTGCCGATTGTTATCAAGGCGGACGTGCAGGGTTCCGTGGAAGTGCTCAGCGAAATGCTGCCGAAACTTTCCACGGAGCAAGTGAAGCTGAAAATTATCGGGTCGGGTGTGGGCGCGGTAACAGAAAATGACGTGCTGCTCGCCTCAGCCTCGGGCGCAATTATCATCGCGTTCGGCGTGCGCCCCGACCGCAAAGCTGCGGACCTGGCGCAACAGGAACACGTTGACATTCGCACGCACAATATCATTTACGAAGTTTCGGACGAAATTAAGAAAGCCATGGAAGGCCTGCTCGAGCCGGTCATCACGGAGACTTATTTGGGCCGCGCTGAAGTGCGAGACACGTTCCGCGTGAAGGGTGCGGGCACTGTGGCGGGCTGTTACGTGGTCGACGGCATTCTGAAGCGCGACGCGCAAGTGCGTGTTGTGCGCGACGGCGCGGTGATTTACACGTCGAAGTTGAGCTCACTAAAGCGTTTTAAGGACGACGTGAATGAAGTGCGCACCGGTTTTGAATGCGGCGCGGGCGTGGCCAACTTCAATGACATCAAGGTAGGCGACATTCTGGAATGCTTCAGCGTCACAAAGATGAGCGCCGCAGAAGCTGCCGGCCAGGCTGGCCTGCCTTCCGGCAAGAAGTAAACTGCCGAGGTTTTCCCCGGAGCCGCACATGCCAGTCGGTTTGCTCACCCTCGAGCTCCACATTCCGGACGCGCAATCGCTGAAGGACAAGCGGCAAGTGTTGCGCAGCCTGAAAGACCGCCTGAGACGGGACTTCAACGTGGCGGTGGCGGAATTAGATCATCACGACACGTGGCAGCGGTCGGTAGTGGGTGTGGTAACGATTTCGAATGAAGAGAAGCACGTCAACGAGGTGCTGCAGAAAGTCTTGGACGAGGCGGACGGTATTCTCGGCTCGATATTGATTCATCAAGCCGTGGAAATTATTTAGCGGCACGGTAAGAAACGCAGATGAGTTCGACCAACCATCGTCACGAACGCGTGGGCGAAGAAATCGCCCACGAAATCAACGCCATGCTTGCGGGAGAATTGAAAGACCCGCGGCTGGAAGGCAGCGTTATCGCCAGCGAAGTGCGTGTACAGCCGGACATGAAGCACGCGCGGGTGTTTGTCAGTGTGAAAGGAACGAGCGAAGAGCAGGCCGACGCGATCAAAGCGCTCGAACACGCAGCGGGATTCATCCGGCACGAACTCATGGAGCGTTTGCAGCTCCGGCGCCTGCCCGAATTGCACTTTGCGCTGGATCTTTCGGAGGAGCGCGTGGAGCGGATCGAGCAGCTCTTGAAAGAAGTGAAGAAAGGCAAGCCGTCCGCGAAGAGGAAGTAGTCAGCATTCGGTTTTAGGTTCTAAGTAAGCGTCTGAGACAAAATTTATCTTTCAAATCGGAATTCAGCTGGAAAAAAGCAAAAACGAGGACGAAGCCACTTTTTCGCAGGGACCATCTTCGCTCAAGCTCTTCGTGAGATATGTATTTTTCACTTACAACTTAGAACTTAAGACTGATAACTGATTTCATGCCACGCCAGCCACAAGCGGCGCCTTTTGACGGCGCACTCGTCATTAACAAGCCCAAAGGAAAAACGTCGCATGACGTTGTGGATGCAGTGCGCCACTTGGCAGGCTTCCGGCAGATCGGGCATTTGGGAACACTGGATCCGCTCGGTACAGGAGTCTTGGTGTTGCTGCTTGGCCGCGCGACGCGGCTGGTGCAGTTCTACTCTGGCAGACGGAAGCGTTACACGGCTGGGTTCCGTTTCGGGTTTGCAACGGATACCTACGATTCCGACGGCGAAGCGCAAGGTCCGGATACGGCGCCGTCGCTCGATGCCGCCGTTCTCGAAAAGCTTGCGGCAGAGCGTGTCGGGCCATTCGAACAGATGCCGCCCGCCTTCTCCGCGAAAAAAGTGGGAGGCCGCCCCGCCTACGAGCTAGCGCGAAAAAAACAAGAAGTGGCGCTGAAACCCGTTCAGGTAGAAATCTACGAATACAAGCTGGCAGGGATCGAGGGAAGCATTGCGCATTTTGTCATCGAATGCTCCTCAGGTACATATATTCGCTCTCTGGCGCACGAAATGGGACAGAAGCTGGGTTGTGGGGCGCATCTGGCAGAAATTACGCGCACGGCAGTAGGAGAATTCTCACTTGAGCAAGCGGTCTCACTAGAAGAGCTAGCGGAAGCAACACGGGCCGGCCGTTTTGCGAGTTGCCTGATCAAGCTTGAAAATCTGCTCCCCAACTTTCCCCGCGTCAATGTTCTGCCGGTGATCGAGAGGCGTGTACGCCACGGCTCGAAATTCAATATTTCGCTTTCCCAATTGCAGGCTGGACGTGTCGAGTTTCCTCCTGGCGCGACGACCGAACTCGATGGTGGACCACCGAAAGCTCCCCGGCTGCGCGTCTTCAACCAGCAGGACAAACTGATTGCCATTGCGGAAGCCGTGGTGCCGCGAACGTACCAGCCACTAGTGGTGTTCGAACCACTTCCCTAAGCGCGTTTTCACGGGAACGAAAAGATCTTCAGCAAACCTTCGGGGATTCCACTCCGCTGCTTTCAATCCTCGTAGGTGCGCGGACTGCACGCCATTAACTAAAGCTGTGGTTTTTCCTGTTGCTGTTGAAGTGGTGGCTGCTCAAGTGGCCTCTGGGGTTGCGGTGGTTGCTGAGGCGGCGGCTCGGGTCGCGGTTGTTGTGGGACCGGGGGTTGCGATTCGGGGGAACCACGAAATCCAGGTGCTACTCCGGCGTGGCCGATGTCACCGCGCCCCGCGTAGATTGTCCGCGTGAGATGATCCGCAAGCCGCAGTTTGCGGGGGGTGACCACAATCAACAAGTCGGTGTCCTGTGAGGATTGGCTTTTTGAGCTGAACGCATATCGGAAGCCGGGGATGTTCGCGAATCCGGGCAGGCCCGCGATGGATCGAGTTTCTTCCCTGTCCATCATCCCGCTAATGAGCGTAGGTTCATTTTCCTTGACCCGCACGGTTTGTGACAAGGTGCGATTCGAAAGGATCGGTATGCCGTTCACGCTGCTGCCCGAAAGCGCGCGGATTTCAAAATCCAATTGCAAGGTCACTTCGCCATCCGGGTGAAGTGTAGGCGTAGCTTTGATCTTCAAACCGAGATCGACGTATTCCGAGGCCGGGTAAGGCTGCTGCAGGGCTCCCGGAGCCACGCCGCTGGAAAACAGGCTGGCCGGACTCAGGACTACGGTGACATCACCAGGCGCTCCTGACACATTGTTGGTGATCGCCACATCCGGAAACCCTCCCGTAGCAAAGGCACCCGCGACGATGGCAGTCGGCGTAGAACCGGTAGGTCCTGCCGGGGGCTCGAAAGCCAAACTGAAGAGGCCTCCCGAAACTCCTGCGAATACGCGAAACGTATTGGCCCCTCCATTAGTCACGGCGATATCGGCGAGCCCATCTTGGTTGAAGTCTGCAATGGCAACGCCAGTAGGAGATGCAGCGGTTTGCAGAAGTGGGGTAGGTCCTGGCGCAAAGGTGGCGTCCCCGTTGTTCAGCAAAACGCTGACGGTATCGTCAGTTTGGTTCACGACCGCTAAATCGGGCTTGGCATCGCCGTT
Organism: Terriglobia bacterium; assembly: GCA_033853375.1. Lineage (GTDB taxonomy): Bacteria > Acidobacteriota > Terriglobia > Acidiferrales > UBA7541 > Acidiferrum. The sequence goes on along the minus strand of JAWOLO010000027.1, from coordinate 5,659 downwards.
CAAATCTCCCGCTGCGATTGCTACGGGACCATTGCCAACGCCCGAAGAAATGGGCGAGCCGGTAGCTTCGGCAAACGTGCCGTCGCCGCGGCCCAAAAGAATGCTCACGTTGTTGGTCGTTTGATTGACGATAGCCAGATCCTGATTCCCGTCCGCATTAAAGTCATTCATCACCATGGCCACAGGACCCCGCTGCGCAGCAGTAAAAGGCGCCAAAGTGAACTGCTTTTGCGCAGCCAAAGGAGTGGCGCTGGAGTCCGTGACGGTGATCGCAAAGGTGAAACTTGCGCCCGTGGTCGCAGCCGTTGGAGCTCCAGTAATTTCACCGGTCTTTGCATTCAGACTTAGGCCCGCCGGCAGTGCGCCGGACAAAATGCTCCACGTGAACGGGGCAGTTCCTCCGGTAGCTGAAAGAATCTGATCGTAAGGCGTCCCGACGCTTCCGTTGGGAAGAGAAGAAGTAGAAATCGCAAAAGTTGGAGCGGCGGTGTTGATGGTGATAGTCAACGCGGTTGTGACGGAATTCGGGGGCGTGGCGGAATCTGTTACCTTCACCGTGATCGGCGATGTTCCCCCCGCTGTCGGTGTGCCTGTAATGGCGCCCGTGCCGGCGTTCAGCGTCAAACCTGCCGGGAGTGTCCCTGTAGTCAGACTCCAGGTCACCGCTCCTGTTCCTCCCGTCGATTGGAGCGTTGCATTGTAAGCAGTATTCAGGACGCCGTCGGGCAGTGAAGTGGTGCTGATCATAAGTTGCGGCGCAAAGAGAAAAGGAGAGTTCTTCGCTGGCGTGAATTTGCCCGTGCCGTCTCCGAGAAAAACGGAAATGGAGTCATCGTCTTCGTTCGCCACGGCGAAGTCCTGGTGTCCGTCGCCGTTGAAGTCGCCTGTGGCAATCGCACCGGGATTGAAGCCCACAGGGATCGCGATCGGCTTCTGGAAAGTACCGTCACAATTGCTAAAAAGAACGTTCACTACGTTCGCAAGCGGATCACTGGCGATCAAGTCGTGGCAGCCACTGCTGGTAAACGTTGCAGAAGCGATTCCCGGCTGGGTCGCCGGAGCCGCAGCGCGGGAAGTTCCCAGCGAAATGGGAGAACCCGTGGCTTGGGAAAATGTTCCCTGATTGCCGCTCTGGTTCAGCAGAACTGTAATCGAGTTATCGATTTCGTTGACCGCTGCGAGATCAAGTAAGCCGTTATTGAGAAAATCCGCGGCCACTAGCGCGATAGGGCCGGTTCCAGCTGGATAAGAAGTGCTGGGGAAAGGATTACTTGCTCCACCCGGGCTTGGGGTAAACGAAGGAGTTCCTATGCTGCCGGAGAGCAAGGAAAGCGTGACAGGGAATCGCTCGCCCACAAAAAATGTGGCGGGCTTGCCGTCTTGCGCACGCAGAAGAACTTCGCGGCCGCTTTGCACCAGCGACAGCGCGTCGGAGAAATCCGCGGCGGCTCCGGGAAGAGTCAGGAGAAACGTGGATTTGCCGCCGCCAACCGCGACAAACGGGGGGATCAGAGAACTAATCGACGTGCTGCCGGAGATCGCGGTTCCAAAAATTCCGGCTAGAAGAGTTTGAAGCGCCGACAGGCTATTGGCTTGATTCAATTGGCTGATCAAGTTGGAAGGAAGAGCGATTAACCTTTGGCTGGTAGGAGGTTCGATGCCCAGCTTTCTCGCCGTGTTGCGATCGACTTCCAGCAGTTCAATTTCAAGCATCAATTCGCCGCGCGCCCTTTCCATCTGCTGAATAATCGCGCCGGCAAGGGCCAGCCGTTGCGGAGTATCGCGCATCGTGATGCCATGGTTGTTCGCACCAAGACTTATGCGTGTGGAACCGGTGATGTCGCGCAAAATGCGCAACACCTCCGTGGCATCTTCGGAACTGACGGCGGAGGAAAGAGGAAAGGTCTGCTCCGCTTCCAAATCATACTCGCGCCGCTTTTCTGACGTGTCTGCAGCCACAAAGAACAGTGTGGCATTTACCGGGCGCCAAAAAGTCCCGGTCTCTGTAGCAAGAATCGTAATGGCATCCTGGAAATCCACATCGTTGAGATTCAAGCGTACGTTTCGGGCGATTAGGTCGGGGTCGAAGGTGGCCCGTAGGCCGAAAATGCCGGCCATCTGTTCGTAGACAGTTTTGGTATCGCCCCGCAGGTCGAGGTTGTGCTTGCCCGTTTGTGGTTTCAACTTGGGCAATCCGGGAATTTCCGGAGCGGCTTTCAGCGGGGATTCCTGTTGCATGCTTTTCATTTCCCGCAATCGCTCCAGGACGGCCGTGTTTGTTGGATCGATCGCCATCGCAGCCGCAAGATCTTCGGTGGCTTGGTCCAGCCGGCCTGCGATCGCGTCCCGTTCAGCAGCATCCGCGTAAGACCGAACCAGCTTTGCGCGTAACGCTTCCGCACGAGCGGCGAATTGAACGTCCTGCGGAGCATAGCGCGCGGCTTCCTCATAGTCGGCTAAGGCATCATCCAGATGACCGGCCGTTTCGGCTTTCTCGCCCTGCTCTGCGGCCTTGCGTGCGCGCCTTGGATCCGGCTTTACACGTTGAACTGGCGCCTGCGGAGCAGGAGGCTGCGATTGGGCCAAGGAGACTTGACAAAATAGCAGCAGGCTCGAAAGTGTCAAGGACAAGGCTTGGTGAAGGGTGCCCATGTGCAAGAAACAGAATATCCTATTCTGCTTGTTCCGAAATCGGACTGAATTAGTCCGGTTGACTTGAAGCACTCTCCTAAGGTAAACTCGCATCTGTACTTGCAAATGACTTACAACTAGACCTACAGGATAACTCGTGCTCTCAGCATTTCTCATCGCGCTCCGCGAAGGTGTGGAAGCGGCGCTTGTCGTCGGCATCATCCTGGTCTATCTCTCTCGGACCGCCCGCGGCCACCTGGCACAATTCGTCTGGTATGGCGTTGCGGCGGCCGCTGCTCTGAGCCTGGCTGCGGCGGTGGGACTGGAGCGCTGGCGCATCAGCGAAGACGGCTTCGAGGGGCTGATGCTCCTGGTGGCCTCTGTCTTCGTGGTTACGATGATTGTATGGATGAACCGAGTTGCGCGCCACCTGCGAAAAGAGATTGAGCAAAAAGTGGAATCCTATGCCGAGCGGGCGGGCAAAGCCGCGGGCTGGGGGATTTTGCTGTTCGTGTTTTTGATGGTTTTGCGGGAAGGGGCGGAACTTGCGCTGATCCTGCGCGCCGTGGAGCTTTCGACGGAAGGACTTCAGACTTGGATTGGGACGATTGCCGGCATCGGGGCGGCGGTCGCGGTGGGATTGTTCTTTTTCAAGGGGACTCTGCGCATTCCGCTGCAGCGGTTTTTCGCGGCGACGAGCGTGATTTTGATCCTCGTGGCCTTCCAACTGGGGCTGACAGGGTTACACGAACTGAGCGAGGCGCAGTGGTTGCCTTCTAGCAAGGGCGAGATGGCCATTCTTGGCCCCATTGTGCGCAACGAGCTTTTCTTCTTTGTGTTCATTTTTGGCGCTGCGATCCTGCTGATTCTGCGCGAATGGCAGACGGCTTCGCATGCTAAGGTCGCAAAGGAATCACTGAACCCCGCGGAAAAGCGGCTCCTCGAGTCGCAGAACCGGCGCCAGCGTCGCTGGATGATCGCAGCTGCGACCGCTTCGTTGACCGTGATTCTGGTTTTGACAGCGGATTTCATTTACGCACGAGCAAACTCAGCGCCCCCGGCGGCTCAACCGATTGACCCCGTTGGCAACATCGTGCGCGTGCCTGTCAGCCAAGTGCAGGACGACGTCATGCACCTTTTCACTGTCAGTGCGGGCAACCAATCCCTGCGGTTTATGATCATCAAGAAGCCGAATGGTTGGGGCGTGGCGCTGGACGCATGCCGGATTTGCGGCGCGGAAGGCTATCGCCAGGACGGCCAGAACGTAATCTGCCGCCATTGCGCTTCCGCGATTTACATTCCTTCGATTGGCGACCAGGGAGGCTGCAATCCTATCGGCGTGCCTGCCCACGTCGATGGAGACAACATTGTAATCGACATTTCCGCCCTCGCTCAGGCGTCCAAGGAGATTCCACAGTAAGGAAGGGACCAAGTCATAAGTCGTAAGTTTTGAGTCATAAGTTTGTGCTTTCGCAGGAAGAGCGATGATTTATAGATCAGCTTCAACTTAGAACTTAGAAACTACAACTTACAACTGGCGAAATGTTTTTCCGACTCGTGGCCGATTCTTTCGGGCGGCGCCCGCGGCACAAGCTGCTGACCGGCGCGGCGCTGGCTCTCGGTATGGGTGTGGCCACGGCCGCGCTCAGCGTGGCGCTGGACGTCGGTGACCGCCTGGCCAAGGAATTCCGCAGTCTGGGTGCGAATCTGGTGGTCACGCCGAAGGCTGACTCGCTGCCGCTCGAAATCGGCGGCGTGGATTATCGCCCAGTGAACGCTGGCGCCTATCTGCCCGAAGCCGATCTGCCTAAACTCAAGACTATTTTCTGGCACAACAACATTATGGGCTTCGCGCCTGTGCTCGAGGTCCGCGGTGAGGCTTTGCCATTCAGCAATAACAATGGGCAGCACCGACCTGGGAATTGGATTGATGGCGTTTCTCTCATCGGAACGTGGGCTGACCACGCCGTTCCGCTGCCGGACGGCGGAGAATTTCATACCGGAGCCGCCAAGACGAACCCGTGGTGGCAAGTCGAGGGGCACTGGTTTTCTGATGATGCCAAGGAATGCGTGGTCGGAACGGCGTTCGCTCAGAAGAACCACATCAAGGTTGGCGACTCAATTTCCCTTGCTGTTGGCGACGTCACAGTGATTCCCGCTGCACTCAAAGTCACGGGAATTCTCAATTCGGGGGGCTCCGAAGATGAGTCCATTGTTGTCCCGCTTTCTTATGCTCAATCACTTTCCGGCAAGCCAGGACAGTACCGCAAACTTTATGTCAGCGCGCTGACGAAGCCGGAAGATGCGTTTGCGCGGAAAGATCCCAAATCGATGACGCCAGCGGAATTCGACCGCTGGTACTGTACGCCGTACATTTCTTCGATTGCGCTGCAAATCAGCGAGGAATTGCCGGGAACGGACGTGCGCGTAATCCGCCGCGTTGCCGAAGGCGAAGGCCAGATTCTCACGCACGTGCAGATGTTGCTTTGGCTGGTCACTCTTGCAGCCATGCTGGCTGCGGCGCTGGCCGTAGGGGCTTCCTCCGCCGCATCGGTGATCGAGCGGCAGGTCGAAATCGGCTTGATGAAAGCGCTTGGCGCAGGCTCCGGCATGGTTGGCTTTTTGCTCGCCGCGGAGCAACTGCTGCTTGCGTTTGTGGGCGGAGGCGTTGGCTATGCGCTGGGAATCGTCTTGGCGCGCCTGCTGGGCGAAAGAATTTTCGGCGCAGCGCCGGAGCCGACTCTGCTGGTCTTTTTTGTAGTTATTGGGCTTGCCGCGCTTGTGACGCTGCTCGGCAGTGCCATTCCACTGCGCCGAGCTTCGCGTTTTGAACCGGCGCCGATCCTGCGAGGGGAATAATGACGGAACTCCGCGCCCTCAATCGCGCGATGTTCTGGCGCATCCTCCGGCGTCTGCTGGGGGCTAACCGCGGACGTCTTCTCGTGATGCTGCTGGCGCTCGGCGCGGGCGCCGCTGTCACCGCCGCGCTGCTGAATCTGCAAGTCGACGCCAAGCGCCGCCTCACCAC
>JAWOLO010000026.1:0-15398 GCA_033853375.1 Terriglobia bacterium | reverse complement strand
CCGGATTCGGCTCAAGTAGCGCGTGTGGCTCTTCGAAGACGGCTTGGGCAGGAATAAGAAAACAGCGGAAGTGATCGGGAGGCAGGGGAACGCGGATGCAGACGCTCTGGCAGGATCTGCGCTATGGCGTGCGAATGCTGGCGAAGAGTCGCGCGTTCACCGCCGTCGCCGTCCTCACCCTGGCGTTGGGCATCGGTGCAAATAGCGCAATCTTCAGCTACATCGACGCCTGGGTCATCAAACCACTGCCCTATCCGCAGGCGAACCGGCTCGTGAGGTTCCAGACGCAGGATAAGAAACGCGGATGGACAAGCGGAGACGTTACTTCCGCAGCAGACTTCTTCGATTTTCAGAAACAGAACACTTCCTTCGAACAAACAGTGGCCTGGACGAGCGCGAATTTCAATCTCACAGGCGACGGCCCTCCGGAGTTGGTGGAAGGCGGGCGAGTGACTTGGAATTACTTCGATGCGCTGGGCGCCAAGGCACTCTTGGGACGAACCTTCACAGCGGAGGATGACCGTTCGGGTGCGCCTCACGTCGTTGTTCTTAGCCAAGGACTATGGCAAGCCCGATACGCCGGAGACCCGAAAATCATCGGACGCAACATTGCCATTGGCGGCGAAGCTTACGCGGTATTAGGAGTGATGCCGGGAACGTTTCAATTTCCGCTCATGGGCGTCGCTAATCTGTGGACGCCCCTGGCGCTCACCGACAAGCAGCGCGTCGACCGAAGCGGTATCTGGCTCCCCGCGTTTGGGAGGCTGAAGCCCGGCGCAACGCTGGAACAAGCGCGAGCGGAGGCGGTAACGTTCTTTACGCATCTCGAAAAGGAGTTTCCGCGCACAAACACCAACTTGACGTGGCTCGTTACCTCCATGACTGACGAAGTTCGCCGGGAAGAAGGCGTGCGCGAGGTGATGACGTGCTTCGCGATCGTCGGGCTGGTTCTGCTGATCGCTTGCGCGAACGTGGCGAACTTGATGCTGGCCCGGGCGATGGGACGCACCAAGGAATTCGCCGTTCGTGGCGCGCTCGGCGCGACGGGGCGAAGGCTAGCTCGGCAACTTGTAACGGAATCGCTGGTGCTGTTTTTGCTCGGCGGCGTGGCGGGCCTGCTGTTTGGCACCTGGCTGATGCACTGGGTCGAGTCGCAGATTCCCGGGCATATTCGCGCAAACATAGTGAATTATGGGCACGTCGAACTGGATCTCACGACGCTGGCGTTTACGCTGGGAATCACGTTGCTCTGCGGTCTTGTCTTTGGCTTGGCGCCAGCGTTCGAGAATGCCAGAGTTGACGTGAATCGCACGCTCAAGGAAGCGTCGAGCCAGACGTCGGGAAGCAACCGCAGCGCGCGTTTGCGACGCGTTTTCGTCAGCGCGGAAATTGCCTTAGCCGTTGTAGTCCTTATTTGCGCCACACTGCTGGTGAAGAGTTTCATCATTTCGGTGCGCTCCAGCCCGGGTTATAACCCCGCGAACGTCATGGTTGCGCAACTTGCTCTACCGAAAGCGAAGTACCTAGAAGACCCGCAACTGCGAAATTTCATCGACGGAGCGCTTGCGCGCATCCGCGCCCTGCCGGGAGTGGTTTCCGCTGGGGTAGCGAGTCATGTTCCATTTGGCGGCTTCGGCCAAGGCATCCAATTCCAGGTAGTCGGAAAGCCCATCCAACCCGGTGAAAGACAAGGAGCGCACTTCACAGCGGTCTCAGCGAATTACTTTTCGACGATGCAGATTGGATTGGTCAAGGGCCGCCTTTTTGATTCCTCCGACGCTTACGGCACTTCGCCCTCCATAATTGTCAGTCAAACGATGGCCCGGCAGATTTGGCCGGGCGAAGATCCCATCGGCAAGAAGCTTCGATTGGGCGAACAAGGCACCGTCGGCACAATCGTAGGCGTAGCGAATGACACTAAGATGTACTACTTGCGTGAGCGCCCTGGGTGGCACATCTATGTTCCTTTGACGCAATTTCCTTCAAGAACCTTGGGGTTCGTAGTGCGCACTCCGGATGATTCCACGACAATGACGACGGCCATCCGCGATGCCATCTGGGCCGTAGACCGCGACCAGCCCATCTCATCGGTTGAGCCACTCGAAAACATGATCGCGGTCGTTAACACGGGAGATAGCCTGGTAGCCAAGCTCATGGCTTTCTTTGGCGCGCTAGCCATGTTCCTGGGAGCGATTGGGATCTACGGCGTCATGGCGCATTTGGTTTCCCAGAGAATTCAGGAGATCGGTATTCGCATGGCTCTGGGAGCTAGTCCGGCGCAAGTGGTGCGCATGGTGGTCGGCCAAGGATTGAGGCTGGCGCTGATTGGTATCGCTGTCGGAGTTCTCTGCGGCTTGGGGGCAAGCAGAGCGCTTGTAAGCATGCTTTATCAAGTCGCGCCGAGCGATCCGGCGACGTTTATTGGCGTGCCAATTTTGTTCGCTGCTGTCGCTATCGCTGCATGCTATTTCCCGGCGCGGCGAGGCATGCGCGTGGACCCGTTAGTGGCGCTGCGGTACGAGTGAGTTTTTGTTGATGAGAACGCAGGCGTAGAGGTCAGAAGAAAAGATGCACACGCTGTGGCAAGACGTACGATACGGACTGAGGATGCTGGCGAAGAAGCCAGGATTTACAGCGATAGCGATACTGACGCTAGCGCTAGGAATCGGGGCGAACACCGCCATTTTCAGTCTCATCGATGCGGTGATGCTCAAGAATCTGCCGGTGAAGCGTCCACAGGAACTGGTTCTGTTCAAGTGGGACACGCATCACTGGCCTCCGCACTTCAGTCAAACGGGCGGTGATTCGAGGCTGTCTTTTTCCTATCCTGCCTTCAAGCAATTCAGTTCGCACAACGAAGCGCTCGCGAGTGTTTTTGCCTTTGTGCCCCTTGGTTTTAACGAGCAGAACGTCACTGTGACTCTGAATGGCGAACCCACGTTGGCCAATGGTGAGATGGTGACGGGGAATTATTTCTCAGGCCTGGGGGTTACACCGCTGCTTGGCCGCACGATCACGGAAGAGGACGAGCAGCCAGGTGCGCCGCGGGTCGCTGTCATCAGTTACGCCTACTGGAGTGGCCGCTTTGGCGGCGATCCAACGGTTCTTGGACGTGCCATTACGTTGAACGGAACTTCCGCAACGATCGTGGGAGTGACTCCAGCTTCCTTTTACGGGGAACAGCCGGGAAAGGAACCCGATGTCTGGGTGGCCTTCGCGGACCTTCCGAATCTCCGCCCCTGGGGTGCGAAGCCGGAGAACACCGATTCGGTTTTTACGGATCGAGACTGGATTTCCCTCAACATCATGGGCCGGCTCAAGTCAGGAGTGAGCCGCGAACAGGCACAGTCCATCCTGGACGCTACATTCCATCAATTTGTCACTACAGGTTGGACGCCGGATAAACCGGATCAGGTTCCGCATTTGGAACTCGCCGCTGCGGCCCGCGGCCTGAACAATCTGCGGGAGGCTTATTCCGAACCGCTTTACTTGCTCATGGGCGTCGTTGGACTGGTGCTTCTGGTTGCGTGCGCGAATTTGGCCACGCTTCTCTTAGCCCGCGCTACATCTCGTCAGAAGGAAATCAGTGTTCGTCTTGCTATCGGGGCGTCTCGCTGGAGGCTAGTTCGGCAATTGCTGACGGAGAGCGTGATCCTTGCTGTGATTGGCGGCGCACTGGGCATCCTTTTCGCCGCATGGGGGACGCAAGCTTTGCTGGCGCTGATGTCGCATAGCGAGAATCAGGTGATTCTCGCTGTTAAGCTGGACAGAAGCGTCCTATTATTCACTTTCGCCGCTTCCGTTCTGTCGGGAATTCTTTTCGGCCTGGCGCCTGCATTTCGCGCCGCGCGGCTGGAACTGGCTTCCGCGATGAAAGAGAACGCCAGCAATGTTTCCGGGGGCCGAGACGGACATTTCCTGGGGAAATCCCTTGTGGCCGCGCAAGTAGCTGTGTCCCTGGTTTTGATGATTGGGGCAGGACTTTTTGTCCGCACGCTACAAAAGTTTGAGCAGAAGGACCTTGGTTTCAACCAAAGGAATCTGCTTAATTTTGGCATCGACGCGAGCCGCGCGGGTTACAAAGGGGAGCCGTTGGTGAATTTCTACCAGCAGCTTCGGCAGCGTATCCAGGCGCTTCCGGGCGTTTTGTCAGCGACGGAGTCTCCGTTTATTCCTCTCTCGAATTGGTCCAGCAATACGAACATCACGGTGGAAGGTTCAAAACTGAATGTTCCGAACAATCATCTCCGGTGGATCGCCGTCGGCCCGGATTTTTTCAAAACCATGGGCATTCCAATGATTGCGGGCCGTGGAGTTGAGGAAAGGGATTTGGTTCACGCTCCCAAGGTGGCTGTTGTGGACGAAACGTTTGTGCAAACCTATCTCAAGGACACCTATCCTCTTGGACAGCGATTTTATTTGGGTTCCGGCACAAAGCCTGATCCGAAATACGAGTTTGAGATTGTTGGCGTAGTTAAGAAGGCAGAGCTCACCGACATTCATGCCAAGCTTCTCCCGAAGGCCTACATGTCCTTTGCGCAGTTTCCAGAAGAAATAGGTTCCATGTATTTTCAAGTGCGGACGGCCGGCAATCCTGCCGGATTGATCCCCGTTCTGCAGGACACGGTCCACAAGATGGACGCTAGCCTGCCGTTGATGGACATGAGCACGCAAACGGAGCTAACGGCGGAGGCGTTGGCCCAGGAGCGCATCATGGCACGTCTTTCAAGCTTCTTCGGTCTGCTTGCTTTACTGCTTGCCTCGATTGGCCTGTACGGGACAATGGCTTATTCTGTGACGCGCAAGACGCACGAGATAGGCATCCGGCTGGCACTTGGGGCAGCGCCCAAGAACGTGTTGCGCATGGTCATTGGCCAGGGCCTTCGGCTTACTTTCGTCGGCGTGGTTATTGGTATCCTTGCAGCGCTCGAAGCGACCCGCCTGATCTCCACCATGATTTATGGCGTGGCTGCGACGGATCCCGCGACCTTTGTGGCGGTCACGCTCTTTCTGGTTGGAGTGGCGCTAATCGCTTGCTACGTCCCCGCGCGAAAAGCGACGCGCGTGGACCCGCTGGTGGCGCTGCGATATGAATGAACTTTGGGGCGGTGTTAAACGTAATGATTAACAAGGGATAGCTCGGATTTCTCGAATCGAATTCAATAAGGAGAATCTATGGTAGAAGCAAACGGAACTCTCATCAAAATGGAAGGTGTGAAGAAGGTTTTTCTCACCGATGAAGTGGAGACCCACGCCTTGGAGGAAATTCATCTGGAGATCAAGAAAGGGGAGTACATCTCCATTGCGGGGCCTTCGGGCTGCGGCAAGTCCACGCTGCTCTCGATTCTGGGCTTGCTCGATTCTCCCACCGACGGCAACTATTGGTTGAACAGCCAGCCGGTGGCAAAACTGACGATCAGCGAACGCACGCGGATCCGCAATCGCGAAATCGGCTTCATCTTTCAGGCGTTTAACCTGATCGGGGACCTCACGGTCTATGAGAACGTGGAATTGCCGCTGACTTACCGCGGTACCAGCGCCGCGGAGCGAAAACAGAAAGTACAGCAGTCGCTCGAGCGCGTCGGTATGGCCCATCGTTTGCGCCACTACCCGTCACAACTCTCCGGCGGTCAACAGCAGCGTGTGGCCGTCGCGCGCGCGTTGGTGGGTGATCCCCTGATCCTGATGGCGGACGAGCCTACCGGAAACCTCGACTCAAAGAATGGCGAAGCCGTCATGGAGCTACTGCGCGACTTGCACCGCAACGGTGCAACCATCTGCATGGTCACGCACGACCAGCGCTACGCCAACTTTGCGGACCGCACCATTCACCTTTTCGACGGCCGCATTGTCGAGGAGACTCAAGAAGCGCAAGTCGGAGCCTGAGGCGAAAGGGCCGGCATGGGCACGATTCGGCAGGACATCCGCTACGGCGTTCGCATGCTGTGGAAGTATCGGCTCGCCACGCTGGTTTCTATTCTGGCGTTCGCCGTGGGCATTGGGGTCAACACAGCTATGTTCAGTGTTGCCGAGGCGTTTCTGCTCCATCCGGCGCCGTTTGAAAACGCAAACCGGATTGTTGCCCTGGTTGATTCCCGTCCGCAGCAGAACATCGACATGAACGGCATCGCTCCTGCCACATATTTCGACTGGCAGAAGGAAGTTCGCTCTTTCGATCGCCTTGGCGCCTATGCCTGGGATGAAATCAGTCTGACGGGGGATGGCCCTCCCTTAAAAGTTCAAGCCTTTCAGGTCTCTGCTAATTTGTTCGAAATGCTCGGCGTGCAGCCGCAACTGGGACGCACGTTTGTCAGTGAAGAAGAACAACCCGGGAAGGACCAGGAAATCATTTTGGGTCACTCGCTCTGGGAACAACGATACGCCTCGGATGAGAACATCCTGGGCAAGAACATCAAGGTCGACGGCAAGAACTACACGGTCGTCGGAGTCATGGCGAAGGGCTTCGATTTTCCCTTGCCCGCGGAAGCATGGATCCCACTTGCCATTGACGCCAAAAACCGCGAGCGCCGCGACAGCCGCTGGCTTTGGGTGCTTGGCCGTTTGAAGCAGGGCGTTTCCTTTTCGGAAGCGTCAGCGGAAATGAAAGCCATCGCGCAGCGCGAAGCTGACGCTTACCCTGATACCAACAAAGGCTGGGAACTTCGTCCCATGCCCCTTGCGCAATTCATGACCGGCGACATCACGCGCGAGTATACGTTGTTACTAATGGGCGCCGTCGCATTCGTGTTGCTGATCGCCTGTGCGGACGTGGCTAACGTGCAGTTCGCTCGCATAGCCGGACGCACAAACGAATTTGCCGTGCGCGCCGCTCTGGGCGGCAGCCGCTGGCGGCTCGTGCGGCAATTGCTCACGGAAAGCACGATTCTCGCTGCTTGCGGCGCGGCGTTGGGCTTGCTGATTGCCCAGTGGAATATCGAAATGATTCTTTCGCATATGCCCGCGGACGTGGCCAAGTTCATTGCGGGATGGAAGACCATTCGTCTGGATTCCAATGCATTTTTGTTTACGCTCGCGGTCGTTGTGGTCAGCGGCGTTTTGTCGGGAATGGCTCCCTCTTTGCTCGCTTCGCGCGCCAACCTGGCCGATTCGTTGAAGGAAAGCGGCCGTGGTTCTACCGCAAGCCGCGCACGCGGCCGCCTGCGCGGCGCGCTCGTAGTGGCGGAGATTTCGCTTGCGCTGGTTTTGCTGGTGGGCGCGGGCCTTTTGGTGAAGAACTTCCAGGGATTGCTGAATGTGAACGAGAGCTATTCGCCGCGTACCTTGCTGACGATGAATCTCACCCTTCCCGACACGCAATACGCTCAGCCTGCCCCGCGCCTCGCGTTCTTCGAGCAAGTCTTGCAGCGGCTCAGCGCTGTCCCAGGTATTCAGGCGGCTGCGATTGCTACGAATGTTCCGTATTCGGGTGGGGGCGGAGTGAGCACGGATACCTTTTCGATTGAAGGCCGCCCCCCGAGCCAGCGCGGCGAACTGCGCAATGCCATCATCCAAACCACAAGCGCCAATTACTTCGAGGTGATGAATATCGCGCTGAGGCAGGGCCGGATGTTAAGCGACTCCGACGGTTCGGATGCGCCACGAGTTGCGGTCATTAGCGAAAGCTTGGCGCGGAGGTATTTCCCCGGCGAAAATCCGCTCGGGAAACACATAGCAGTAGGGAAGCGGTATGCGGTAAGTGGGCCCCACGATTCGGATTTAGAGCACCCCTGGATGACCATCGTTGGCGTCGTCAACGATGTCCGCTATGGTTGGATCAACAAAGAATACATCCCCACGATTTATCGGTCGTTCCGCCAGGCGCCGCGCTACTACACGACGATTTTGTTGCGTACATCAGGCAATCCCTCGCAACTCATTTCTTCCGCCCGCGAGCAGATTGCTGCGGTCGATCCTGAGCTCCCTCTCTATAACATCAAGCCCATGGATCGGGTCATCACCGAATCCATCATTGGAATTGCGTATGTTGCCGCAATGATGGCGGTGCTTGGAGGCATCGCGCTGGTTCTTGCGTCCGTCGGGGTGTTTGGCGTCATGTCCTATTCCGTAAGCGAGCGCATTCATGAGATTGGCGTCCGCATGTCGCTTGGGGCGCAAACCACCGACATCGTGCGTATGGTGCTGCGTAGCGGAATGCTTCTTACGATCGTTGGCTTGGCGATCGGCCTGCCCATCGCCTTCGTTCTGGCGCGCGCTCTTTCTTCCGTGTTATTTGGCGTCGAAGCCGCCGATCCGTTTTCGTTTATTGGTTTGCCGCTCTTGCTTGCGGGAGTCGCAGCCCTGGCGTCTTATCTGCCCGCGCGGCGCGCCGCGCGTGTCGACCCGCTCGTCGCGCTGCGTTATGAATGAGAAGATGCTTTTAAGGAGATCTCTTGGAACCTTTGATTCAACTTCGTAATCTTGAAAAATCTGTGGAAGCGGGCCCGAACCGGTTTTTCCTGCTTCGCCGCGTCAATCTGGATATTCAGCCGGGCGAATTTGTCACCATCATGGGGCCTTCCGGCGCGGGAAAATCCACGCTGCTCAGCATTATCGGAATGCTCGATGGCGCATGGACCGGCGAATACTACTTCAATGCGGAGCCTGTTCATAGACTCAACGTCAAAAAACGCAATGAACTGCACAAAGCAAACATCGGATTCGTCTTTCAGAGCTATCACCTGATCGACAATCTTACAGTGTTTGAAAACCTGGAAGTTCCCCTGTCCTACAAAAATGTGCCGCACAAAGAACGCGTCAGCCGCGTTTGTGACGCCCTCGACCGCTTCAACATCGTGGGCAAGAAGGATTTGTTTCCCAACCAGCTTTCCGGCGGGCAGCAGCAGTTGGTAGGCGTTGCTCGAGCGGTGATCATGAACCCGAAACTGATTTTGGCCGATGAGCCCACGGGGAATCTTCATTCGGCGCAGGGCGAAGAGATCATGCAGCTTTTCAAACGGCTCAATGACGCCGGGACGACAATCATTCAGGTCACGCATTCGGAGAGAAATGCGTCTTATGGACATCGCATCATCCAACTGAAGGACGGGTGGGTCGTAGGGGAGACGACTACATCCGACATGAGCGCGAGCGCAGCGCAACCAAGCTAAAAACTACTTCTTCCATTGTGGCGGGAGGCCACCCAATGACCACGCTGCTTCAAGATATACGGTATGCGTTGCGCATGCTGGTGAAGAGTCCTGGCTTCACGGCCGTGGCGGTCCTTACTTTAGCTCTCGGCATTGGCGCGAACACGGCGATCTTCAGTGTAGTGAACGGGCTGCTCCTGCATCCCTATGGGATACCTCACCCCGAGCGGCTTCTGGCCATTCGCGCGCGCTACGAAAAACTGAACCTCGAGAACATTGTGATTTCCGCGCCGGACTACACGTTTGTCCGCGACAATAAGCAGATCTTCGCCGCCGCGGCGATTCAGAACCAAAGCAATTTCAACTACTCTGCCGGCTCCTGGCCCCTGCAGCTCCGGGGCGCGAAGGTATCCTGGCAGTGGTTCGACGTTTTCGAAGCCAAGCCATTACTCGGCAGGGTCTTTGCTCCCGAAGAAGATCAGCCCAACGCCGATCACGAAGTCGTTTTGGCTTACAGCACTTGGAAATCAATTTTTGGCGGCGACCCGGAAATTGTGGGCCGTTCCGTCGAGTTCAACCAGCAGCCTTACAAAGTCATTGGTGTAATGGGACCGGAGTTCCAATGGCCGAACCAAACTGACCTTTGGGCGCCGCTCGGGCTCGCGCCGAACGCCTTTGTCCTCGACAATATTTTCAATGAGAGCTATTTGGCGGTCGCCCGCCTACAACCCGGAATGAACTTTTCTAATGCTGCGACTTTCCTCAAATTGACCTCTCAGCGAATCAGCGACGATCCCCGCACGCAAGGGTATCCAAAAGCTTCTGGCTGGGGCCTCTTTGCCGTGCCCTTCACGCAATACGTGTATGGTGACGTACGCACGCCGCTGCTGATCCTCTTGGGTGCCGTTAGCTTTGTTCTGCTGATTGCATGCTCGAATGTTGCGGGACTCTTGCTGGCCCGGGCATCCGCCCGAGCCAAGGAATTTGCTGTGCGCACGGCGCTGGGTGCCTCGCCATCGCGGCTGGCCCGTCAGATGCTCACGGAAAGCTTTGCGTTGGCTCTTGTTGGCATGGCGCTCGGTCTCGTGGTTGCTTTCCAGGCGGTGCGGGCCCTGTTATGGCTTGCTCCCGAAAATCTTTCCACTGGTTTGGACATTCACTTGGATCTGTATGTTCTTCTTTTCACTGCCCTGATTGCAGGCGCTTCCGCGATTATTTTCGGCGCCGCACCGGCATGGCAGATCGCCTTTATCGATCCGCACCAAAACCTGAAACAGGGCCGCGGCACGGGAGAAGGCAGCGCCGGACGTCATCATTTCCGCAGCGGGCTGGTGGTAGCGGAGCTTTCCTTGGCGCTGGTGCTGCTGGCGAGCGCTGGAGTGTTCCTGAAAAGCCTGGCAAAGCTCAAGGACGTTGACGTCGGTTTTCGTCCTCATGGTTTGATGACTGCGGCCTTGGCCTTGCCTGGTCACCAGTACGATACGCCGGACAAGCAGATCGCGTTTCTCAGAAGCACGCTGGAGCAGCTTTCCAATTCCACCGGCGTTGTCTCCGCGGCTGCCGGAGTGCCACTGCCGTTTAGCGGCTTCGGCGGCTCTGCATCGTTCAATATCGAAGGACGCGTTTCCCCGCCAGGCGATCCGGGGCCACACGGCGATGTTCGCGGCGTTAGCCCGGGCTATTTCGAAACGATGGGGATTCGTCTGCTCCACGGCCGCACTTTCACCGGCCAAGACCGTTTGGGCGGCCAGCTTGTGGCCGTCATCGACGAAAATCTTGCCCGACAGTATTGGCCGAATCAGGATCCCGTGGGGCAACGCATTCGCAATGGAAACAATTCTCCATGGGGTACGATTGTTGGTGTTGTAGCGCCGGTGCGCCATTCGCAAGTTGTTGGCGAGGAAGCATCCACGATTGGGACCGAAGGTGCCGGAAAAGGTGTGTATTACTATTCGCTACTTCAGATAAGTTCTCCTGCAGTTTTTTTGATTGCCAGGACAAAAGGAGATCCCGGCTCTTTGGCCAGCGTGATTCGGTCGGCCGTGCATAACGTGGACCCCAACCAGCCTGTGTCCAACTTGAAAACCATGGACGAGCGCATCGTGATGTCGATGGGGCCGCGGCGCTCCGCGGTTGCGCTGCTCAGCGTGTTTGCGGCGATGGCGCTGACCTTGGCGGCGGTCGGATTGTTTGGATTGATTCGGTACAACGTCATGCAACGCACTCAGGAAATCGGCGTCCGCATGGCGCTGGGAGCGTCGCGTAGCGACGTATTGCGGATGGTGCTTGGCGAAAGCCTTCGGCTAGCACTTTTGGGAGTTGCTGGCGGCCTGATTGCTGCGTTTGCGCTGACTCGCGTTCTCTCGAGTTTGCTCTACGGAGTCAGCGCCACGGATCCGTTGACGTTTGTGGGTATGGCACTACTGTTGACCCTCGTCGCTCTGCTGGCGTCTTGGGCTCCCGCATGGCGAGCCACGCGCGTGGATCCGCTCGTGGCCTTGCGCTACGAGTAATGAAAACGCATTTGAGATAAACTCTACTTATACATTCGAATGAAGACTAATACCGGGCCATCTTATCGAGTGCTTCTGGCAGACGACCAGGCGGACATCCGCGATTCTCTTCGTCTGCTCCTAAAAGGTGAAGGCTATGAAACACAAGGAGTAGCCTCTCCTGCCGAAGCCATAAACGCCATCGAAGCGCGCGAATTTGACGCCGTCCTCATGGACCTGAATTACGCGCGGGACACAACCTCAGGTCAGGAAGGTCTCGATCTACTTACGCGCATCCAGGTGGTCGATAGCACTGTCCCGGTCGTGGTCATGACCGCTTGGAGCAGCATCGAACTGGCGGTCGAGGCCATGCGCCGCGGGGCCCGCGACTTCATTCCCAAGCCCTGGGAAAACCAGCGCCTGCTGGCCATCCTGCGAACGCAAATTGAGTTGCGGCAGGCATTGCGGCAAGCATCCCGCCTCGAAGCTGAAAATCGCCTCTTGCGCGCAGAATCGCGTCCTACCTTTCTAGCGAACTCCCCAGCGATGGCTCCCGTCCTAGAACTCATTGCGCAGATTGGCCCCTCCGACGCCAACGTTTTGATCACCGGAGAACACGGCACCGGCAAGGAAGTCGTGGCTCGGACGCTTCACGCCTTGTCTTCACGCGCAACAAAGCCCATGGTGACAGTCAATGCCGGAGGTTTATCCGAAGGCGTCTTCGAGAGTGAACTGTTCGGGCATGTAAAAGGGGCGTTTACCGATGCGCGTTCTGATCGCGTCGGACGATTCGAACTTGCCGACGGCAGCACATTATTCCTGGACGAAATTGCCAACGTTCCGCTGAACTTACAGGCGAAGCTTTTGCGCGTTCTGGAAACAGGAGACCTCGAGCGCGTTGGTTCCTCAACCACGCGCCGTGTGAACGTGAGAGTTCTTGCCGCTACCAATGCGGATGTGAACGCCGAAGCCGCTGCCGGCCGGTTTCGCCAGGACCTGCTCTTCCGCCTGAATACCATCGAGATTCATTTGCCCCCTCTGCGGGACCGTCGGGAGGACATCGATCTTCTTGCCCACCATTTCCTTCACGGCTATGCGCAACGCTACCGCAAGAACATTACCTCGTTCGATCCAGCGGCGCTGAAGGCTCTCCACGAGCATTCTTGGCCCGGAAACGTGCGTGAACTGGATCATGCGGTTGAAAGAGGGGTGCTGCTCTCACCTGGACCCGCTGTTCGCGCCGCCGATCTTGGATTACGTCCGCAAGCCACCGCTGGCGTCGCAAAGCTGGAAGAGATGAGCCTCGACGAAGTCGAGAAGTACCTGATTCAGCGCACGCTTGCCCGTCACGAGGGGAATGTCAGCCAAGCCGCCAAGGCTCTCGGATTGAGTCGTAGCGCCATGTACCGCCGCCTGCAAAAGCACCGACTGGAATGACGCGACTCAAATATGAGCGCCGGGTCCAACTCCTTGCCCTGGCCGCCGGCCTTCCAGGCTCGCTGGTCGCTTTGATTTTGCTGTGGACTGGGAGCTTCTCTTCCGGGACCGCCTGGACTCTCACGTTCTTCATCGTAGTGTTTTGGCTGGGTTTCGCGCTTTCCCTTGAGAACCGCGTAGTCTTCTCTCTCCAAACGCTTTCCAATCTCCTGGCCGCTTTGCGTGAAGAGGATTTTTCGATGCGCGGCCGCGAGGCCCGCTCTGACGACGCCATGGGCGAGGTCATGGTGGAAGTAAACGCGCTCAGCGAAACGTTGCGGCAGCAGCGTTTGGGCGCGCTCGAAGCCTCGGCTCTCCTGCGAACTGTGATGGAAGAGATCGACCTTGCGATCTTCACTTTCGACCAAGACAAGAAACTTCGCCTCGTCAATCGCGCGGGCATGCGCCTGTTGGCTCGCCCACTTGAGCGCCTTCTTGGATTCACTGCCGAAGAACTTGGGCTTGGCGCATGTCTCGAGGGCGAGCCCGCCCGCATGATGGAACTGACTTTCCCCGGTGGTTCCGGACGATGGGGACTGCGTCGCGGCTCGTTTCGCCAGGGCGGCTTGCCTCACGATCTCGTGGTCCTGAGCGACCTCAGTCGTACGCTGCGCGATGAGGAACGCAAGGCCTGGCAACGTCTCATCCGCGTCCTTGGCCACGAACTGAATAACTCACTCGCCCCTATTCAATCGGTCGCACAAAGTCTTGAGAGTAGTCTGGGTGCCGCAACGAAGTCCTCCTGCGCTCACAGTGATTCGCTCGCCGGGGTTCTGGATGATCTGCGGCAAGGACTCGGCATCATACGCTCGCGCACAGAGGCGCTAAGCCGCTTCATGACGGCCTACTCTCAGCTTGCGCGGTTGCCGCAACCCAAATTAAGGCCCGTGAATGTCTCGGATTGGGTCGGGAGAACCGTGAAGCTGGAGACCCGCGTAAAAGTCAGTCTGAAGAAGGGACCGGACGCCGTTATCTCCGCCGACGGCGATCAGTTGGAACATTTGCTGATCAATTTGATTCGCAATGCTGCGGATGCCGCGTTGGAAACAAAGGGCGGAGTTCAGGTTGGCTGGGCGCGAAGGCGCGGGCAATTGGAGTTGTGGGTTGTAGACGACGGTCCAGGCCTGCCCAACACGGCGAATCTGTTTGTGCCGTTCTTCACGACCAAGCCAGGGGGTTCTGGCATCGGCCTCGTTCTCAGCCGCCAGATTGCCGAAGCTCATGGCGGGGAATTGTCCTTGAAGAACCGTACAGATGCGCACGGATGTGAGGCAAGGCTTAGGCTGCCAATTTAATAACTTTGAGGCCTTTCTGGAAAACTTATGACTCACAACTGGCGCGCCACGGCCGTGCTGGCGCGGCAAATCAACTCGGGTTGCACGACAATTTCTTTCGGATAGGGCGCTTCCGGAGGCGCAGCTATGCGCCGCAACAGCGTTTCGGCGGCCATCATCCCCATCTCGCGCAAAGGCTGTCGGATTGTCGTCAGCGCCGGATTTTGGAACGCAGCGCTTTGGATATCGTCAAAGCCCACCACCGAAACATCTTCAGGAATGCGGCGGCCGGCCTCGCGCAAGGCCTGAATGGCCCCGATTGCGGAGACATCATTGAATGCAAAAAGCGCTGTAAAAGGTTCTCCCGAAGAAATCAGTTTCCTTGTGACCTGGTACCCGAGCTCCGGCGAAGAGGATTCTCCTTCCAGTTGCCCGACCAGGTGATCATTGATCTTCACGTCTAACGCTTGTGCAGCTTCTCGCACGGATTCCCAGCGGATGGCCGTGTCGGAGCTGAACGCCTGCCCTTTGATGAAGGCCATTTGGCGATGTCCGAGATTTGTCAGATGCTCCATGGCCAGCGCCGCGGCTCGCGCATGATCGAGCACAATATTCGTCACTCCCGGCACTTCACGATGGCCGGACACCGCAACGAATGGGACTTGTGCGGCCCTCATGACCGCCGTGTCCACCGCAATCAGTCCTTCCACAGCGCGTTGCTGCAAAAGTAGCGGATATTCTTCAATGAGTTCATCGCGATGCCGATGGCTCACTACGAAATAGAAATAGCCTTCCTGCAGGAGATGGTCCTCAATCCCCGACATCACCAATGCGGCGTACCCTTCGCTGATCTCCGGCACGACGACGCCAATTGTGTAGCTTCTTTGTTGCCGAAGCGATCGCGCTAGGTGATTGGGGCGGTAGTTGAGCTCGCTTGCGGCTTTCCGGATTAACTCTTGCGTACGATGCGGAATCGATTTTGCGCCCGGCGCGCGGTTAATGACTAAAGATACCGCTGCCTGCGAGAGTCCCAGGTGCTCCGCGAGCGATTTGAGGCTCACGCTTTGCCC
>JAWOLO010000025.1:0-4941 GCA_033853375.1 Terriglobia bacterium | reverse complement strand
TCTGCAATCGTGCGCGTAAGTGATTGAAGAATCGTAATGCAGAATGACCCCCAATACATTATGAGTCCGCTGCTCGAGCCCCGTCGATGCCAATGTCAATCAAGCGCGGCTACGGTTCACGGCTACGGTTTTTGCGCTAAGTGTAATGTTTCCACTGCCCGCGGAAAGTGTAGCCCTCAAACCTTGCCTGCCAAGAAACACGCTGAACCGAATCCCACGAAAAGTTGTCAAAATCAGAGGGTGCGCTCGGTACAGGAGGTCCTACGGCTTTGCAGTCTGACACCGAAGAACCCGCTCGCCCGACACGCCGATACCCACGTGCCTCACTGCCGAATGGTATGTCCGTGGCGTGGCTTGGCAGCGACTTGCAGTTTTTTTCGCGCGTCCAGACGATAGGCATGGGCGGCCTATTCATTGCCACACCCAATCCAGCGCCGGTAGGCACGAAACTGCGACTCACTTTTCAAGTGCCTGGCGGAAGCGTGTTGCCGGAGGCTATCGTGCGAAATGTGGCCCCCGGCCGGGGGATGGGTGTCGAGTTCACGAGAATGGAGCCATCCGAGCGGTTTTTGCTCGAAACCTTGATGGAACGATTACTGCGTTGACAGAGAAGCCTTGGGCGCTGAAAGTTTGTGGAAATTGCGAACCTGTACGGTTACCCGGTTTACCAGATGGAAGGACCTTAGCCATGACCTCCGGATTGCCGACAACTTGCCCAGCAGTTTGTCTAGGCTCCGGGCAGCGCTGTTTCTCCGTTGCGATCGCTTGGCGGCCCAACTCATGGGACCTATACTCGATTCGAGAATCAAGTCATCTGCAATTGCAAAACTTCACCGGGAAGCTGAACAACCGTGGATTTGCCGCGAGGTTGTGAACGCGGGATTTCCTTTACCACGTGTCGCACGTCTTGGCATGAAAGGCCATCCGCCTGCATTCTCTCCAAGCGGATCCCTAGCTGTCGCTCTAACTCCAACAAGTCTGATCGTTGCTCCCTCAGGAACAGGGTCGAGGCCTTGCCGCGATGCCCGGCCCGCCCTGTGCGCCCGACGCGATGGATGAAATTCTCGGCCACTTCCGGCAGATCGTAGTTGATGACGTGCGCTATGTTCTCGACGTGAATTCCTCGTGACGCGAGATCGGTCGCCACAAGAACTCGGCAGCCTCCCTGCTGGAAGGCCCTGAGTGCTGCGGTTCGCTGCGATTGCGATCGGTCACCGTGAATCACCGTCGCCCGAATGCCTTCGCGGTTCAGGTGGTTTGCAATTTTCTCTGCCCCGCGCTTAGTTCGCGCAAAGACCAGGCACTGTCCTGTCTCGCTGTTCAGCAATCGGCGCAGGGTTTCCGGCTTGCCTTCAGCGGCCGCCTCAAAGGCCTGCAGCCGCACGTTCTCGGACGGTTTCAACGTGGACCCGAACGTCAGCCGCACGGGGTTTTTGGTGTAGTCCTTTACCAAGCGCGCCGTATCGCCTTCCATCGTTGCCGAAAAACACATCGTTTGGCGTTCCTTCGGCAGCGCTGCAACGATCCTGCGAATTGCCGGCCGAAATCCCATGTCTAGCATACGATCGGCCTCATCCAACACCAGCATCCTCAAATTACTGAACTGGATGAGCCCGCGCTCCAGGAAGTCTTCCAGGCGCCCGGGCGTGGCCACTACCACGCGACTGCCGCGTCGAACGGTCTCGAGTTGGCGATATTCCGGTAAGCCTCCCACAATCAAGGCAGCCACGGGCAGCTTCCCGCGCAGGGCGTCATACTGCGCCGCCACTTGCATAGCCAATTCGCGAGTGGGCACCAAGACCAGCGCGCCAACTCCGTCCGTGCCATTGCGAAGTCTTTCGAGAATGGGAATAAGGAAGGCCAACGTCTTGCCCGTCCCGGTTTGGGCCGTCGCCAGTACGTCTTTGCCTTCCACGCCGGGCGGAATCGCCGCGGCTTGCACTGGCGTGGGCTTCACGAAACCGGCGCACGCGAGTTGCTCCTTCAGGGAAGGAGAAATTACGAATTCAAAAAAATTTTCCATTTTGCTTTCTTGCTGGCACACCGAGCCTTGCACACAAATGCGCGTGCTGTTTCCGGTGGCGCAGCTTCTTTTAATTACGCTGAAAACGTACGGAGGAAACTGAGGGCGGATATTCTCAGATCAATCAAAGCAACCAGAGGGGCCGCACAACACAACCGCGGTAATAAGCGTATACACACTCTAGCACAATTTTACCTTGGAATGAATAAACTGTTTTTAGAACCACATGTACTCGGCCTCATAAGTGTGTCATCATAGGTGTGGCCGCGTTCGTTGCCTTTCGACACCTCTCATGTCCATGAGGCTCCTAAGTCCAACTTGCGACTGCCTTTCGTTAAGAAATGGCGGCTTTCGTGGAGCAACCCATTGTCCTGCAATACCTCGGGTTTGAGACCAAGGGGGCACTCCGCGAATACGCTTTCAGTCTTCGCGGACTCGGCGGCGAATCGTCCAACTACTTCGTGACCATCCCGAACGAAGCGTTTTCGGCACACCGCGCGCGCTATCAGGATGCGCCTGCCATCTGCTCCATCAAGCTTCGCCGCGAATTTGCGACACAGGCCGGTCATCCTATCTCCTCCACGTTCTCGGTGACCGACGCGGAGCTAGCTGACTACAAGGACGCCCACACCCACAAGGCCGGGCCCGGCCGCTCGAAGTCCAGAGAAGACGAAAACTTTTGATCTCGCTTGCAACATTCCCTTTCACGCAAGCATAGGAGCACTCTTGGCGCGTCCCATTGAAGACGAGTTCGGCTATTTCCAGCAACTCCTGGTCATCGGCAAGGAGCGCGGCTATCTCCTCTATGATGAGATCAACGACAGCCTTCCGCCAGATCTGCTTTCGTCCCAGGAAATCGACGACCTGTTGGCGCTCTTGGAGCGCCAGGGAATCGAAATACACGAGGACCTGACTGCAGCAAATGCTGCGCGCGCCGCAATCGCTGTGGACGCTCCTGAGGCCGGCCACAAAGAGGAATTCGCCGCGGACTCGGACCTCAATCTTAGCGTTGGCGAGGACCCCAAATCCCAGGATCCCGTCCGTCTCTATCTTCGTGAAATGGGTTCCGTGCCATTGCTCACTCGCGAAGGCGAAGTGGCTCTCGCCAAACGCATCGAGTGCGGCCATATCCTGGTGATGAAATCCATCACCCGCTCGCCCATCATTGTTGAGGAACTCGTTTCCGTTGCAGCCGCCCTGCGCCAAGGCGCCCGTTCCATCAAGGAAGTTGTCCAATTCCCCGATGAAGAAATCACGGAAGAGAAAATCTCCCGCAAGACCAGTCAAACTCTCCGTCAAATCGATTCCATAGCTGTGCTCTATCAAACCGCCCTCCGTCAAGCGGAGAAATTCGCCGCCACTCCAAAATCGAAAAAGCAATCTCATATTCGCGCCAAGTGGGCGCTGGCTCGCACGCGGATACAGATTTCTCTCGGCATCCGCAAGATGCCCTTGCATTGGCGCGAACGCAAGCGCCTCGTCGACCACTTCCGGGCGTTCGTCGAGCGCCTCCTAACCCTGGAGCGCGACGTTCGCCGCTTTCAGCGACTAGCAGATCTCGCTCGCGGAATACGTGCCGCCGAGGCGCGCGCAAAGCTTCGCTCCTCTCGGGCCGCTCTAAATGAAATGGCGCGATCCAGCCACTCAAGTCCGATCGCTCTCAAGCGCGCGCTCAGCGTTATTCAGCGCGGTGAAGACCACGCCCAAGAGGCCAAGCAGGAACTAACCGAAGCCAACCTTCGCCTTGTGGTCTCTATCGCCAAGAAATATACCCATCATGGCCTGCAGTTCCTTGATCTGATCCAAGAAGGCAATCTCGGTCTGATGAAAGGCGCTGACAAGTTCGACTGGCGCCGCGGATATAAATTCTCCACCTACGCCACCTGGTGGATTCGCCAGGCCATCACTCGCGCCATCGCCGATCAGGCGCGCACCATCCGTGTTCCCGTCCACATGATCGAAGTCATCAACAAGCTCGCCCGCTGCACCCGGCAACTCGTTCAAGAGCTTGGCCGCGAGCCTACCTCCGAGGAGTTGGCCAGCCGCATGGAGATCAGCATTGAAAAGGTCCGCAGTACCAGAAAAATTGCCCAGACGCCCGTCTCCTTCGAAACCCCCATCGGGGAAGAGGAAGAGTCCCACCTCGGCGATTTTATTGAAGATAAAGCCGTGGCCTCTCCCTCGGAGACCGCTATCCGCCTCAGCCTACAGAAGAATGTCGCTTTTATGCTTCAGCATTTGAATCCGCGCGAAGAGCGCATCATCCGCATGCGCTTTGGCTTTGAGGACGGTAATCCGCGTACTCTCGAAGAAGTCGGCCAGATTTTTGCGGTCACTCGTGAGCGCATCCGCCAGATTGAGGCCAAGGCACTGCGCAAACTTCGGCACCCGTCGCGTTCGAAGTTGGTCCGGGCGTTTTACCAAGATTCTTTCTAAGGCAGGGCCCGTGAAAAGACTCTGCCCGCATCAGAAAAGTTCAAATGGAGAAATCGTATGAAAAGCCTTTTTGTAGGAAATATGAGTTTTCAGACCACGGAAGCTGATTTGACGGCATTGTTCCAGCCCTTCGGCCAGATCGGGCGCATTCATATTGTCACTGATCGCGAGACCGGCAGGGCGCGCGGCTTCGCTTTTGTGGAAATGCCCAATGATGCCGAAGCCGGCAAAGCCATCGCCGCCCTCGATGGCAAAGAGCTTGGCGGCCGCAATCTCAAGGTCAACGAGGCTCGGCACAAAGCCGACCGTCCACAAGGTAGCGTCGGTAGCCGCAGGGGCGGTGGCCATAGCAGCAGAGGTGGCCGCGGCGGATTCTCCAACGAAGACTACCGCGAATCCGCGCGCCAGCCACGCGAACCTCGCTGGTGATTCCCGTTTCTCATTGAACCAGTCTAATCGGACTTGTCTAACCAGACTTGCGA
>JAWOLO010000024.1:0-3015 GCA_033853375.1 Terriglobia bacterium | reverse complement strand
TTTTGGATTGGCTGTCCACCAGGTAGATCTTGCTTTCACGTTGAAACAGCAGGCTCTGGCTATCACTCAACCAGACAGGATTGGACCCGAATTCCGTAAGCTTCTCGTATTGTTGAAACTGGAAAGAGTAAAGAAGAATGCCGTCGGGAGATCCGGCACGCAATTTCGCCCCAGCGAGTTTTTGCCCGTCAGGGGACCACGACCGCGGTACACAGCCAATTGCATCACTCGATTGCGGTAGTACCTGTGGCGACTGTTCCGTCCATAGCTTCTCGACTTCGATGATGGAAGGGCTGCCAGTCGCATTACGGTATGCTAGGCGAGCACCATCCGGTGACCATACAGGGTGGCTGACTGCACCCCAGGTGTAAGTGAGCTGCTTCAATCCGCTCCCGTCGGAGTTGATGATCCAGATTTCCCACTTCCCGCTTCGATCGGAGTAAAAGGCGACCCGTTTACCGTCCGGCGACCAGCGGGGCTGGCGGTCCTTATAGGTATCATCAGTCAACTGACGCAGGCCGGTGCCGTCCCGCCTGATGAGGAATAAATCCTCCTGTGTGCCTCCCTGAGAATCAAAGGCTATCCATTCACCATCCGGCGAGAGGTCTGGACCATTTGCCCGCCTTGAACCTTGAGTGATCGAGACCGTTTGACCCATGACCCTCTCCGCCTTGGGATCAAACCCGACTTGCTGAAGATTGGCCCTGATGATGAACTGCGCATAAACCATGCGTCGCCCGTCATGGGAAAAGCTCAACTGCGCGCTGTAAGCGGATGGAGTTGTGACCGCCTCCGCTAGCCCAAGCACTTTCCCGGTCTGTTCGTCAATCGGCACACGCCACAGGTTCATGCTGCCTGCGCGGTCACTCGCGAAATAGAGATATCTTCCATCCGGCGACCAAACGGGACTTTCTTCCATGGCGGAGTCATTCGTCACTTCCACCGCCTCGCCGCCACCCGCCGGAATTGTCCAGATGTCCCGCTGAGCCGCATTTCGCCTTCCTCCATAGGCGATCCTATACCCATGGGGAGACCAGTTGGGCTGTATCGAATCTTCATTTGTGACGAGTCGTCTCTCTCCCGTAGCGACATTCACCTCCCAAACTCGGCTATTCGGATTGCCTCGCACGGCGGGATCCACGGGACCTTCGTCGGCGCAGGTAATCTCCCTTCCGTCGGGAGACCAAGCTGGATTGAAACCGAAATTCGTCAGCCGCTTGACACTCTCGCCTGTCGCCCCCATTAAGAAGATGCCTCCGCCTTCTCGCTCCGAGCGAAATGCGATGAGCTCGCCGTCAGGAGAGAAGGCCGGCTGGGTGTTGTCCGAAGGGGAGTCCTTCGTCAGATTGACGGGGTTCTTCCCGCCCACACGTTGCAGGTAGATATCCCATTTGCCAGCAGCGTGGCTGGCGTACACGAATGACTTGCCGTCCGGTGAAAGAGAGGGAAAGCATTCCGGGCCAGACTGATCGGTGAGCTGCGTGAAGGTGGCGCTGTGCAACGGCGCCGAGGCTTCTTTTGTTCTTAAGCTGAGGCGCGGCAGCAGATACCACACAGCCGCCAAAACAATTATCATCCCCAGCGCTAGAGCCGCCGCTCGCTTATGCCGTTTGATCTCCGTGACTAGATATTCAGCGCTCGGCGAATACTGTGTTGCTGCCGCCGCGGGCTGGCTGGTGCTCACCGGCCTGCCACCCATTGGCGGCGCAGACCGTTTCATCTCGGCCTCAAGCTCTAACTCCCTCCGCAAGTTTCTTAGATCGATTAAGAGGTCCTTGATTGTCTGATAGCGCTCTTCTTTGTCTTTACTCAGCGCCTTCTGGACAATCCGCTCTAACTCCGCCGGAACCTCCGGCCAGAAGTGCGCCACCAGGACAGGCTCTTTCTGGAGAACCAACGACATGACATCGCTGGCCGTCTCTCCCTCGAATGGCTGATGGCCGGTCGCCATTTCATAGATCATCGCGCCCAGGCTCCAGATGTCTGTCCTGGCATCGACAGCAACACCTCGCGCCTGCTCGGGCGACATGTAACTGACCGTTCCCATTACCACGCCCGGCCCCGTCTCCACCTTAGGCAGAGTAGGAGCCGCAGTGTCGACAGTGTTCATCTCGGCGAGCTTGGCCAATCCAAAGTCTAGTACTTTGATGTAGCCATCGGCGCGCACCATTATGTTTTCAGGCTTGATGTCCCGATGGATTATTCCCGCCTGGTGCGCGGCAGCTAGTGCGCTCGCCACCTGAACAGCCACATCCAAAGTCTGGCCAACAGTCATACGTGTGCGCGAAATGTGCTGACGCAACGTCTCTCCTTCGACGTACTCGGTGGCCATGAAGTGCAAAGGACCTTCTTGCCCAATCTCGTGAATGGTGAGGATATTCGGATGATTCAGGGCAGAAGCCGCGCATGCCTCCTGACGAAAGCGCCGCAGCCCCTCTTCATTCCTAGTAAAGTCTCTATGCAACAATTTGAGCGCAACCTTTCGACCCAGGCTCGTATCCTGCGCCAGAAATACTTCACCCATGCCACCTTGTCCGATGCGACTCAGTACTTCGTAATGGCCAATGCGTTTGCCTACGATTGAACCCTGTTCGTCAGAAGCAAGCATTTCGGTAGCCGCTTCAGCGGCCATGGCTTCGATGGAATCCCCAGCTTGGTTATGAGACGCAATCAGCGATTCGACTTCGCGGCGAAGTGCTGGATCGCCACAGGCTTGAGTCAGAAACGCGGCGCGCTCCGCCGGGTTTCGCTCAAGTGCGGATTGGAAAATTTGTTTTAGCTGTTGCCACTGCTCTGGAGTCATATTGTTCCAGTGGCAAGTAACGAGTGAGGGGCTCTTCGCTGTCGATCTAGGCTACTGACGTTTGAGCTGCCGGTGGAGCCACGCGTTGGCCATGCTCCACTCTCGTTTCACAGTTCGCGTTGATATTCCCAAAGCTTCGGCCGTCTCTTCGACCGTAAGTCCGCCGAAAACCCTAAGCTCAACCACGCGGCTTTGCTGTGGGTCTATCGCCG
>JAWOLO010000023.1:0-4448 GCA_033853375.1 Terriglobia bacterium | reverse complement strand
GTGAGTGGTACCGCTTTCTTCATCCCAGCGACTCAGCCGACAAGCAAACGTTTCAACTCGAACTTACCCAAGAGCGGTTTCCGTTCCAATTTCGGGGTAGAAAGATCCAATTCCGGCAGGTCAATCTGTTTTTGAAGTTCAAAAACGCTTACGATCCCCCGGCCGACACACAACTCCGCTCGACGAGTACAAGGCAGCAGCTGCGCTTAAGCTCTACCTTGCCGCTCCTAACGGCGACGTTGAGCCTGGAACGCTTAACAGCGACGACTCTCTGCTCAATGGATTACCCAGCGTCTCTCTCTTTTTTGCGGGAAAGCCCGGCTTGGGCTCGTGGGTGCTTGAAGTGCAGAAGCGGGATATTGGCGTGATCGCCGACACTCTGCAGAACACGCTTGTCCATCACCTAAAACCGGAGCTGATAGAAGACATCGTCATGGTCTGCCACTATTCGGTTGCATAAGATGCCAGGCGCGCCCCTCCCCGGTTCGCCCGTTCGGCGACATTACTGGATGTGCTTTTATTCGCCGCGTTTGTCTTAATGGAAAAAGGGCTGATCCCCCACCGATCAGCCCTTGACCCACTGGTTAGTTTTTTTGGGCGCAATTTGGGCGCAAATCGCGCCGATTTAGCCGGTTTTTTGCCACCAAGCCGACTATTAACTGTTGTAACGTCAACAATTTAGCATTTTCTTCATTCCATGGCATGGAAGAGGTCGTCGGTTCGATCCCGACCAGGTCCACCATCTTTCAACGACTTACGGAGTTCCCCTCTTCCAGTTTGGGCGCATTTGGGCGCAAATTTACAACTTTCTTGCTCGACTTTTTCCGTTTCGGCTTCTTTCTCAACTCCGTGTTGACAGCTTCCACGGACTTTTGCGAGTTCTGCAGAAACCAGACGAAGGATGTTGTCGGAAACCGGCTTACCAAGGAGCGCTTGGACTTCGTCTACCACTTCGCATTCCCACCGAGCCACGCAGAATTGTTGCCGGTCCGGGAGAGCAAGAAAGAGCGGATGGCATATCAGTCCCAGTTGGAAGAGGTATTCTCTCCGGATCGAGTTCGGGACAGTGACAGTCCGCTTGAGGACACCGCGTGAAAACGCGAGTGCATGCGCTTCAGAACAACATTTGTGGCGCGGCCGGCAAGGGGATCTCCTGCGCGCACGCTGGATCATCGTTCTCCGGGCTGTTCACTCGCGTACTGACTGGATACTTTTTCATGAACCCGGCGTCGAATGGCTGAAGTAAGTTCGTGACATGACCTGGAGCCGCCTCGCCTGGGTCCAACCATAAGTCATAGTCTTCTGGCCGGAGGATTGCCGGCATTCGATCATGAATGTTAGCGATCAGCGAGTTTGGTTTGGTCGTGAGGATCGTGCAAGTCTCAATCACCGGTTGTCGCGATCTCGCCATCGCTCCCACAAGCCAGCAAAGGCGAACGGGGAGTCGTCGGCCATGCCAAAGTTGTATGGCTGCTTCTCCTTGGGACCGAGTTTCTTCCACTCGTAAAAACCATCTGCGGGAATCAGGCATCGGCGCCACCTCATTGCGTCACGAAAAGCCGGCTTCTCCGCCGCGGTCTCTGACATCGCATTGATCGTCTTCAAACCGATAGATGGCTCCTTTGCCAGTAAGGAATGAGGCCCCAACGCATGAGGCCAAAGATTCGCCTGGGTTCAGGTCGATGCTGGCGTATGGTCGCAATCTGCTGAGTAGGAGCTATGTTCCAGCGCGGCGTCCAGTCGGGATCGTCATCGAGTCCGAAGTGATCGCGAATATAGCGCTCTTTCGCTGTAAGTCGGTATCGGCCGCACATGGAGGCTCAGTTTATCAAGGCAGAAGATCGGCTGAGAATCAAAGGAAATGACTTTCGCCTTTGATTCGCCTATGATAAACGCTATGACAGGTTCAAATCCAGGGCTGCCGGTAGCCTGGGTCGTCCGGTGCAAGAAGTGCGGCTGCACGATCAATTGCCGCGCCATCGACCCGCAGGCTGAGCACGCGCAACCTGACCAGGCGGACCCGCCACCGCATAACGCTGTCATCGTAGCCTGCTCATGCTGTTGGGCCGCCTACCGTTATAGCCCCGCCGAGGTGTTCAAAGGCCCACCCGGCCCGAGCGGCAGATGCATTGACCGCGGAAGGTCCAATAAAGAGGAGGAGAAGCAACCGAGCGCAGTTCTTCTCATCGCTGCTTCGCTGATTGCGGCGGTGCGGCTAAACCGCGAGGACATCAAGCCCTCACCAACCGTCCACTCAAAGATCGCCGACAGCATCCGTCTCGCTGAAATGATCCAGGCGCGACTGCGAGGATAGGAAGAAATGCCCCATTCCCACGGTCCCTACGCCTCCCTCCTGCGGCACGAGCTAATCGCGCGAAACAGCGCGTACGCAGCCTCCAACCTTGTGCCGCACGTGACCAGTTATGGAGAGCTTCCAGTCGTGGTTTATCAGGAGTCGGAGTGCGGCCGGCATCACGGGAATTTTATTTCAGCAAGCTACAGGGCGATTCTAAGAAGGCCAGAGTGGCGCAAACGGCTGCAGAAAGTACACACTCAGGGGCGCCGCTCGCTCCCCGCAAGAGACCGGTTGTGGCGCGAGCTCGATTCCTCATTGAGTTCGGACGCGTTACTGATGAACATCTTCTGCTACCCCGGCGTGACCCGGAGCAAGGAAGTGTGCAGCACCCTGGGGCTTGCGTGTGGGGAAGTCCCCGAGTTTGGATTCATGCCTCGAGTCCCCTTGCTTAGCGGAGCAATCGAGCGGACTGAAGTTGACATGAAGCTCGGGAATCTGCTCTTTGAGGCAAAACTCACGGAAGGAGACTTTCAGAGCCAGCGTGCGGAATTGGTAGAGAGATACCGCGATTTCGGGGATGTGTTCGAGTTTCGCGAACTGCCAAGGGCTAAGAAAAACTACGTCTCTTATCAGCTCATACGCAATGTTCTTGCGGCCCATGCGCTCGATCTCGACTTTTGCACTTTGCTTGACGCTCGCCGGCCTGACTTGCTTGAGGACTGGTACGCCATCGCGCGCTGTGTACGATCCGCAACCGTTCGCGCCCGGTGCAAGGTGTTGACCTGG
Organism: Terriglobia bacterium; assembly: GCA_033853375.1. GTDB lineage: Bacteria > Acidobacteriota > Terriglobia > Acidiferrales > UBA7541 > Acidiferrum. The sequence goes on along the minus strand of JAWOLO010000023.1, from coordinate 1,366 downwards.
CAGGAACTGACCGCGTTCCTGCCCGCCGCTTTGCAGAGGTTTCTGAGCGCGAAATACGGAATTGTGCGGTTAGGTGAAAATGCCGGGTAGCAGAATGTACAGGATGCAGGGCTACAATGCGCCTTTGCGCGGAATTACTATTGCGGCAGGAGTATTGTGCGCAAGATCATCCATATCGACATGGATGCGTTCTATGCATCCGTCGAGCAACGGGACAATCCGGATCTCCGCGGCAAACCTGTAATTGTCGCTTGGAAGGCCAAACGCTCTGTCGTCTGTGCTGCTTCATACGAGGCCAGGGCATTTGGCGTTCGCTCGGCCATGCCGGCAATACAGGCGGAGCGCTTGTGCCCTGCAGGGGTCTTTCTTCCGCCGGATTTCACCCGCTATCGAGCCGTTTCGCGCAGCGTGCACGAGATCTTCAAACGACACACGGATCTCATTGAGCCACTGTCACTGGATGAAGCGTACTTGGACGTTACAGAAAACAAGTCCGGCTTGCCCACCGCGACGCTTGTTGCGCGGACGATTCGCGAGCAAATCCGTCAGGAACTGAAGTTGACGGCATCGGCCGGCGTGGCGCCCAATAAGTTCCTAGCGAAAATCGCATCGGATTGGCGCAAGCCCGATGGACTCTTCGTCATCCAACCAGATGAAGTCGACGCATTCCTGATGCCGCTGCCGGTGGGACGCTTGCCCGGAGTAGGCGAAGTGACGGGAGGGAAGCTTGCAAAACTTGGTGTCCAAACGATAGCGGATTTGCGAGGCCTGGACTTGACCGCGCTTGAACAGCACTTCGGTCGCTATGGTCTGCGATTGCATCAACTGGCCCGCGGCGTCGACAACAGCGAAGTCGTTTCGAATAGACCGACGCAATCCATTTCCGTTGAAGACACTCTTGAGCAGGATGTGCCGTTGTCAGAGACGGAACCAATGATCCGTCGCCTGGCGGAAAAACTTTGGTCTGCTTCTCGCACCGAGTCACGAATACCGCGCACCGTGGTTCTTAAGCTGAAGACAAGAGAGTTCAAGATCCTAACTCGAAGCCATACCCCTTCCTCGCCGCCCTCCTCTTGCCAAGAATTAACCGACATCGCACTCGGGCTGCGAGAAAGAGTGCACCTTGGACCGGCGCAGCTCTTTCGGCTGGTTGGTGTTGGGTTGAGCAACTTCGGAAATCCCAAAGACGCCGGCGCACAGCCGGCCCTCTTCGAGTGACGCATTTCATCGACAGTCCGGGAAGAGCCACGAACGGGCCGATCAAGTCAAGCGCGCCCGTTCTAACCGCCGGTCACGTTGGCACTCCAAAAGTCAAAAGGGCTGATCCCCCACCGGTCAGCCCCTTTTAACCCACTGGTTAATTTTT
>JAWOLO010000022.1:0-3091 GCA_033853375.1 Terriglobia bacterium | reverse complement strand
GAAAGTGTCCATACGGGTTTCTCAGCGAGTGTTGCGGCTCTGTCGTGCGTTTCATCTTTATAGCGTCCTCTTAAGCATGCTTATGTTTTGCGGCCCAAAAGAAAAAAAGGGGCACAGCGCATCGCGCTTGCCCTTTCGCGTGCTAATCGCTGCTGTTCTAACAACCGCAGCCCAATCTTCTACCAACCTGACGCGAGCCGCTAAATCTGGTCTCCTTTTCATGCACCAGAGTTGTGTACCCGGGTGCAGAACTCAATCGCGCCGCGCTCGGCTTCGATTCCTTCTTTTCCATCTGAAACCAAGTCTCGTGCCCGTGTGCAACCGGGTTACACGGCTTCCATATTGTTCGCCTTTCATTCGCCAGTCTACCAAAGGGTTGCCCACAGTCAACAGAGGTTTACTTTTCCCTGCCTTAAGGGCGCGACGGGGTTCCGCTCGCGCGCGAGTCGCTCACACCACTAAGGGTCCTGCTTGACGCCGATCCATCACCGGCTGTGGCCTAGGTATCTGATGCCCAGCCGGTTCTTCGAGTTTTGCGTCTTCGTTTCTCACCTCATATGGACAAACTTTTGAACCTCCGACCAAGCCGGATGTCCCCTCTCCCCTTTTGGCATGCGGCTGATACTAGAGCGCGAAATCACGGTCTCGTCACCTCGCCTCCATTTCTTGGTCTTTTCATCTCCATAGTGGGGGCTCCAATTACTCTGGATCATTGAATTTTTCTGCGTCCCCACCAGCCGAACTTTAGACGTTTTCTCCGAAATTATAAAGTTAGCCTCGGGCTGTTCCTGTGGAAATACGACTATTGGCGCAAAAATGGGCCGAAACGCGCCTTCGCACAGGGAATTTCCACAGATGTGTAAATGACTGTGGAACTCGCGTTAGAGCTCAGTGGGACGACGGGCGCCTAAGGCATCTGATCTTATAACTATAGTTTAAATAACAGAAAAAACCGCACGGAGAATCACATTGTGCTCGGGCTCAAAAGGCTCCACTGGAACTATGTGACCCGATTCAAAGAACTTGAGCAGGTGCTCGGAACGTTCTGGGCCGGCGTGACCTGCTGAAAGAGACCGTAGGAGATCCCGAGTCCGAGGTCGGAGGATCTCGTTCCCAGGCACGGGAGCGACTGCACTCCCTTGTAGTCTTCAAACCGAAATTGAAGCAATTGTGCTTGAAGGTGGGCAGCCACTTGTTGTACCTGAGGTCCTTCGATCCTGAGCAGTGTGAAACGCAGCGACTGTTCAGCACAGGATCATTTGGTTGCTCGAGCTAGTGGTCCGCCATCACACGGCAAACCATCTCCTGAGGCTCAGACGGATTCAATGACAAAATTACTCAGATGACTCTCTCTTCTCGCGAGACAGTAAGCGTTGGAGGTATTGAGGCCCTCTCTTTTCGTAGTCCTCCACTCCAAGCGTAAGAATCATTTCGCAGACCTGCGAAATGCTCCTTGCCTCACGCCTAGCGATCTCTTGCAACCGCTTCTTTAACTCGGCAGGGATGCGGAATGCTAGTGGGGCGTCCTTTCTCATACCGTAGAGATTGTAAGAGAAAGGCTCTCATTTTCAAGATTTCTGTTGACATCACCTTTTTTTGGTGTATGATAATGTATGAGAACTACAGAGGAGTGCTATATGAGCCGAACGTGTTCGAGGCTGCGCCACCAGCTCCAAACTAATTTGTGGACCGCGAAGAGGCTTTGGCCCCACCAGATCGAGAAAACGCAGGCTAAGAGCCTGGAAGCTCTTTCAGTTCAGTACCTATTTTCTGTACCGCTTGGCGACTTGCTTCTTCTTGATGGGAAATGGTACGTCACCCATGCTGGCCTTCTGCGCTTGGCTCAACGCCGGCGCTGCTCGGGGATCAGAGTTCAGCAGGTGGCGCAATTTTGTGACTCTGAAGCCAGCCGGTGGGTATTCAAGGCCACTCTCTACAAGAGTTCCAGTTCTAAGGGTTTCGTTGGCTTCGGCGATGCTGATCCATCAAACACCTCCCCTCTCGTTCGTGGCGCCGAGATGCGTGTGGCCGAGACTCGGGCTGTCAATCGCGCGCTGCGCAAGGCCTACGGAATCGGACTTTGTTCTGTCGAAGAGTTGAAATGGTTATCGGGTTCATCGGAATCAAACGCGCGTCACAGGCCACAAGGTGCTTCCTACGATCTAAATGGCTCGAACAACGGCCAGCCGCGGTTACGCGATCAACTTTGCTTGCTAATCCGAAAGTACAACCTCGATTCCAATCTCGTTAAGGCCTATGCCGCTGATTTCTGCGGCACTCAATCTCTCAAGGAAGCTAGCCGGGAGCGGGTTGAGTCTTTCATCTCCCACTTAGCTGCGTGCGCAAAGGAAAGCAGGGATTCGTTGGTGTGCCGACTCAATTCGTATGCCCAACCAGAGGAGGTGAAATCGTGAAGAGGCAGATTCCGGGCCTTCATCTGAATGAGCGGGGAGTGGAAGGCAGGCTTGAAGGCTTATTTCTCGTTCGGGTCCAGCGGGCGCGCTATCGGTGGCATCCACAAAAACCGTTTGTTGAGATCCAATTCTTGATCTTGGAACCCAAGCCCTTCGAAGGCCGCTCCGTCTCCGGCCGCTTGTACTGCACAGAGAGAGCCCTCTGGAAACTCAACTGGTTTCTCCGGGATTTTGGTTACGACGCGCAGCTCCTTAAGGATGACCGCGTCGATGACAGGGCGCTCCTCAATCTTCGCGGAGTCATTCGGACCTCTTACACTGCTTTTAACGGACATTGTTATCAAAACCTCGAAGCGTTCGCCCCTGAGGCGGATTGGGAAGCTCTCGATTGTACGTCCCTAGCACAAAGCGAGGGCCAAAGAGGCGGCGATGGTCTATAGCTACAGCCAAATCAGCCAATATCTACGATGCCCACGCAGCTACAGGTACCGCTACCTGGATGGCTGGCAGGAAAAAGAAACTCGCGCCGCCATGGTCTTTGGCCGCTGCTTTGAGAACGCTTTGGGTGCCTACTTCCGCGAGGAAGATTGCGGAGCCGCGCTCTTTAAGGAGTGGGGAGCCCATCGCGACGCGACCCTGGAATACAAAAAAGGAGAGACCTGGGATCACTTGCTACA
>JAWOLO010000021.1:0-4763 GCA_033853375.1 Terriglobia bacterium | reverse complement strand
TGGCGCTGCTGCAGGCGATGTCGGAGCGCCGGTGCCGAACGAGCCCAGTTGCAAAATTTGTGTCCCCGGGGACGGAAACTGACCCGCATTTGGGACGAGACCGAGCGAATTTATGAGACCGCTGAAGCAGCCTAACCGCCGGACTTTTCTTGGACGGGGAGCTGCGACATAAAGTGCACCGGCGGTGGACGCTCGGCGCGTCCGCGCCCTTCATGTTGCGGCTCCATCCAGAATCCCCTAACCTAGCCGGTAAAATCCGCTTAGCACACTGGGTGCGTACCACTGTGGAGCCCGCTGCGACGAGTGCACTGAAGTACTGATAACAAAGGACTTTTGTCCCATTGGTTCTTGCCTACCCAGCTAGTACCCTTTGCCTCAGCGTATGAGCACGGAATCCGCCCCCAAAACTCGCTCGCACCAGCGTATCTCGCTGCCAAAGGGCATGACCGTCGCCTGGTATGGCGGTGGTGACTCGCAGATTTCCCGTGTCAGGACACTAGGCGCGGGTGGCCTCTTCCTTGCCGCAGAGCATTCACGACCGGTAGGCACAAAGCTGACGTTGCTCTTCGAAGTGCCCGGGGGTTATGTTCAGGCCGAGGCAATTGTGCGGAACGTCTCCCCTGGCGAGGGAATGGGGGTGGAATTCACCAATATTGGCCCTCAAGCCCAAGCCCTGCTCGATAGCCTGCTTAAGCGATTGCTGCAATAACCGCGCGCCTGTTCTCCCTGACGAAGAAGACACTTGAGCGGACCGAGGGCGCGCATTTCAAGCGATGTTTCGCGTTTCAGGCTGCGCTACTTGCGCTTGGCGTGAAAGACGCCGTTGGGCTGGTTGAAGACGGCTTCGGTGACTTTGCCGGACGCGTCCATCAGAAAATCGACGCTGAAGCCGGGCAGGCCTTTTACATCGAACGATAATTCTTTCCGGGGAATCAGCTCGTACTGAGGCTGCCCCTGCAGGGTGAGCCGCAGAACGTCACCAACAACCGCAAAATTCACCGTCTGTTCGGCCAGCAGGTAGTCGCCGGCGAGTTTCTCCAACACTTCCTTGGAGATTTTTTCTGGCGCGCGCGTGAAAACGATGTCTTCGCCGAGCGCAGGTTCGAGCACCGCAGAAATGCGGTCGATGTCGCCTTTTTTGTTCATCTCGAACTGAAATTTCTCGCCCGCTGCAGGGCTATCGGAATCTTCAGGGACCTGGAAAATGTCGTAGTGATAGTGCTGTAGCGGAAATGGGCCTAGTTTGTTGAGGCTTAGCTCGAGCGCGTCGCCCTTGACGGCAACTTTCGTGACGCCATAGCCCGCATTCTCGTATTCACCAGCGTAATCGGCGAGATTGTGAGAAGGATGCGTGCCGGTTTTGCGGTCCGTGAGTTTGTTCTTCTTCGCTTCCTCTTCCTGCTTCTTGCCTTTCGCTTCAAGGTCCTTGAAGCGGTCGAGCCACGGTATAGGATCAAGGCCGAGCAAGCGGTCGTAGACGTTGTATGCGAGAACTTCCGGCGTGCGGCCGTTGGGCAGATTCGTGAGCACCACGACTCCCATGTGGTCGTCGGGAAGCATGGACAGCAGTGCGTAAAAGCCGTCGATGCCGCCATTGTGCCAAACCAGGTTGTGTCCCCGATAGGCAGTCACCACCCATGCCAGCCCGTAGCTGAAATGGCCCAGACCAGACATGCTGAACGCGGGCGGTGGGTCGGGAATGGCCGTTTGCGGACTGTGCATCTCGCGCAGATCGCTTTCGGCGATGATGGGCTTGCCCTCGTATTTGCCGTCGCCCAACTGGAAAATCAAATAGTGCGACATATCGTCGACGCTGGAATTAATAGAGCCCGCCGGACCGATCGCGTCGATGTTGTGGTATGGAACTTTCGTGACCACTTCTTTTTTCAGTTCGTAAGGGAGTGCATGGTCGTCGGTCTTCTCGATTTCAGAGACCGATAAATCCGAACGCGTCATGCCTAGCGGCGCCAAAATCTTTTGCCGAATGCAGCCTTCCCAGCCAAGACCCGTGAGCTTTCCTTCGAGATAGCCCATGGTCATGACGGTGAGATTGTTGTACTGGTAGGCGCTACGAAAACCTTTGTTGGGTTTGAGATAACGCACTCGGCTGACCAGGTCTTCGCGGCTGAAGCCCGAGGAATACCAGACTAGATCGTGGCGCGGCAGGCCCGTGCGATGCGAGAAAAGGTCGCGCGGAGTGGCCTGCTCGCTGGCGACAGGATCGTACATCTGAAATTCGGGAAGATAGCTGCGGACGGGCTTGTCCCAATCGACTTTGCCTTCGTTCTTGAGAATAGCGAACGTGAGTGCCGTGAAGGATTTAGTGATGGAACCAATGGGGAAAAGAGTGGCGGTAGTGACGGGAAGTTTCTGATCCACATCGCGGTATCCGTAACCTTTGGCGTAAATCACTTTGCCGTCTTGCACCACAGCGAGGGCAACGCCGGGAACTTTCCATTGTGTCATCGCCTGGGCTGCAAGGTCATCCAGGCCTTGCAGCTTAGCGCTGGGGGAGGGCGCTGAAGCCGCAGCGGAAGCAGCGGGCTTCTTTGCCAGTGGCTTGTGGGTTTGCGCGACACAAGACGTCGTCAGAAAAAGCGCCGACAACCACACTGCGATCGTGAGTCTTCGCATCCTGGTCCTTTCCGCGTGCGGCCAACTTAGAATTCGATGCGCAAGCCGAATTGACCTTCGCGGCCCGGCAGATATTCGGAAACGGTGCCGAAAATGGGTTCTCCTGCCAGCGGCGGCGTGTGATTCTGATTCAGGTTCACAGCGGCGGGATTCCCGCTGTTGAAGAGGTTGAAGAATTCAAACATGGCTTGCGCCCTCACGCGTTCCGTGATGTTGAATGTCTTGGCGATGCGCATATCCATGTTCACGAAATGTGGCGCTGTGAACGCGTTGCGGCCCGTTTTCAGATCACGGCCGCCAAAGTTTCCGTTGCCATCCTGATCGATGGGCACGAGCGCGTTCTGCGTGTAGTGAAAACCGCTCTGCGCGCGGAAAAGGCTGCTGAACTGGAACTTCCATGGAAGTTGCACGAGCCCATGTGCTTCGAAGGTATGGCGCAACGCAAGATCGGATGGACCCGCATCGAGTGTGGCGCCATTGTAAAAAACACCGGCTTTGGGGACGTAATTGCCGTTGCAGGCGAAAAACGAACTTGTTGCGTTGGTGCCACCAGGGCAGGTGCCACCTTGAGAGATGTTTCCCGGATCGGTCACGACAGGTGGAACGCCGACGAAGCTATCGGTGGGGAAAGGATTGCCGCCACCGATGGCGCCAGTGCCGAGATTGGAACCAAGGGCATCGTCGTTCTCGGAGACGTAGGCGTAGCTGCCGCCCAATGTAAAGCGGCGGCTCATGCGCTTGTTAAAGGAGAGGACTCCTCCGTTGTAGGTCCCGGCGTACCACGGCCCAAAACCATTCACTTGTGTCAGGCCGCCGCCGCTGTTAGCGATACGCGCAGCAAAGGGAAGATTGGTTTCTCTGACGCCGAGGATGTTCACTATGTCTTTGTGGTAGTAATCGACGGAGACGACCAAGTCGTTGGTAACTTGGCGTTGAACGCCGAGAGTGTAGCTCCGCGTGTAGGGAGTGGCAAAGCTCGGATCGATAGTTACTGGGAAATTGCCAGGCTGGAAAACGTTGAACGAGAGCGCGCCAAACGGCCCCCAGAACCAGAAATTGGATGGCATGCCTGTGGCTGAGTCCGCAGCAGTGAGGAAGGCGCCGGGACTCAGGCCGGAAAGCTGCTGGACGTTCCCTTGGTTAACGACCACATTCGCGGGAATCGGCGTCGTGCCGATGTTATTCAGATGATCCACTCCATAGTAGGGAGTTCCCGGGGGGTCGAAGGGGTAAGGACAAGCCTGACCCGCAATCTGCGCGTCGGTCTGCGTGGGCGAGAGGCATAAGCCAAACAGAGCGGGAGCAATGGTGGGTACGCCGTAGAAAAGGCGAGGGAAGGAAAGAGGCTGGCTCTCGCGAATGTCGGCTCCGCCGAAGCCGGGGATGTCGCGAACAAGGCCCAGGCGGAAATGATCGTAGAAGAGGCCGAAGCTGCCGCGGACAACCGTTTTCGGCGTGGCTGACCACGCGAAGCCGATGCGCGGGGAGACGTTGTCTTTCTTGTTGAACGCGGAATCGTAATCCCAGCGGACGCCGCCGTTGATGGTCAGATTGCGGACAATTTTCCAGTCGTCTTGAATCCACAGACCGTTATAGTTATTGCGCAGCTTGATCTGATTAGCCTGCGGCGTGAGACCACCGACAGTGAGGAGCAGAAAGAAGCCGGCGTCAATAGGGCCGAACTGCTGGTAGTCGGCCTGCGTGGCAAAGAGCTGATCATTTAGGAGGTTGGCTTCCACACCATCAACGTGAGTGCGTTCAAAGTCCCAACCGAATTTCAACGTGTGACGGCTAATCGTCTTGTTCAGGCTGGCGCCGAAGATCCCGTATTTTTGCTCCAAGCTAGAGGGGGTGAACGTTGCGCCGTAACTAAACTGGCCCTGATCACCGAAGATACCAAACGTGGTGTAGCTACTGAAGAGGTTGAAAAGCGTGTTTGGACCGGCTTGAGGGTGCGCAGGGCTGGTCAGTGTAGGCTCGTCGCGATACTGGCCGCGAAGATTCAGAATAAAGGGGCTTGCGGAATTTCCAAAAGTGACCACATCACTGAAACCAAGAAGCAAATTGCGATCGCCGAGGTTGGTTCGCGTGGAGGGAAGAGCAGTGTAGGCAGAAAGCGGATTGGTGCT
>JAWOLO010000020.1:0-4603 GCA_033853375.1 Terriglobia bacterium | reverse complement strand
CCACGGTCTCCGTTGCTGCTCCCACCTTCAGGGTTACCTTGACGTCGGTTACACGACCACCTTGGACAACGACGGAGCTCAGGAGTTCATTCTGGAATCCCGTCTTTGAGACGGTGAGCTTGTAGGTTCCCAAAGGCAATGACACAAAGCTGTAGCTCCCCGCCTGTTGAGTTTCTCCTTCGTGCGTCACATTGGTCGCCAAGTCTTGGAGGACAAGCTTCGCGCCTTGCACGGCAGCGCCGCTCGGGTCGAGAACAAGGACGTTAACCGTGCCTACAGAGCCCATCTGCGCCCATGACGGTGCAGAGCAGGCAAGAACGAATAGTATAGATAGAATCCCAACAACGCAGCTTCGCCGATTCAGAGGAAAGGAAAATTTGTCCAGCGTCATAATGCTCCCCCTTGCGCTAAGGCAAGATCGGATTTGTGTTTCTTTAGCAGGCCGCGAAAACTAAAGCAAACAACCTAACTCCAGTCAGAACGTGATGTTGGCGCGCAACTCAATCTGGCGTGCGCCGTTGAAGTTGCTCAAGCCGGCGGTTCCGAAACTGCCGCTCGTTATGGTGCCGTTGGGATTTGCCCAATTGGGGTGGTTAAAGATGTTCAGGAACTCGGCCTGAAGCGTGAACTTGAATCGCTCGCTGAAAGGAACGGCTTTGGAAAGCGACATATCGTCATTCCAGAGGTGAGGCCCGTAAAGCCACGGGTTGAATCCAAATACTCCCGCAGTTGTATTTTGGCAAACGCCGGCAAGGTGCGTGTTGCATGTCCCCGTCCCCGTGCCAAACACAGCGGGATTAATGGTGTCTTTGAAAGTGCATGGCCGACCTGGGGCGCACTGTGCTGCTGTAGGTTGGAAAACGCCAATGGCATTTTGCAACTGCGAGACAGTAAGGCCATTCAGGACCAGGCCGCCGTCTCCGTAGTCGTTGAAGGTCTTGTATCCTCCGAATAGCTGGAATGGGAATCCTGTCTCATAAGTGAAGATGGTTCCTAAAGTCCAGCCACCTACGACGCGGTCGACAACTCCAGAGCGGTTTAACAAGGCTTTGCCTTTGCCAAAGGGGAGATCGAACGTGCCGCTGCCGTGGAAAACGTGCCGCAGGTCGAAAGTGGTGGGTCCGTAGCTCTGGCGCAGGTTGCGAATCGTAAACTCGGTCACGGAACCTGTCCACTGACCGTCGGGTTGTAAGCCAAGCGTGTGGCTGTAGGTATAGTTGACATCGAACTGCATGCCGTGCCACTGCTTTTGACGGAAGTCGACCTGCAGGGCATGATACGTGCCGAATCCTCCCGCGCCCATATAGCCGATATTTGCCAGCGCGCTACCCGGCGCTGTTCCGTCGCCATATGGATTGGCTTGGAAGAAATTCAGCGGGTAAGGTCCGGGAGTAGTAAATCCCCCAAACTGCGCCGAGGTGCATGGCGAAAGCGAGGACCCAACCAAGTTGCAAATGTACGGCGCCCTTCCGAAGGGGTAGGCGAGCGATGTAGCCAGCGCACCCACCGCTCCTCGAAGCAGGTCATTGCGGAATGTAGCATTCTTGTAATCTGTGAAGGTTCCAGGACCACCGGATTCACTCTTAAACGCGGTGTCGAAGATGGGCAAGGGGACCTGGCCGGCCAAGCCTTGGTCGCCGAAACTCGGGCTGGAGGCACAACTTGGGGTTGCCAGGCACACGTTCAGGTTCGATTGCGCGTTCTGGAATTCCTTCAGGAACCCGTTCTCGACAATATTGACTTCATTGGGATCTGTAACGATCCATTGGTGAACGCTTCTGTGCCCCACATAACGGACTTCCAGGACATTGCTGCGCCCTAGTTGCTTCTGGATGCCAAGATTCCACTCCTGAACGTAGGGCTGCTGAATGTGAGAATCAAAACCTGAAATTCCCCAGAAGGGCCGGACCCAAGTGAACTGCGATTCCGGAAGGCTCGCAGCATAGACCGGCGGTGTCAGAGCGTAGGAGAGTCCCGCCCCCGCCAGTGCTGCATCTAGGTGCTGGTCATCGGCCGAAGCAGGAAGGTTGAGGCTGCCCGGCGCGAATACGCCAGCGCCAGTGCCAGCGCCAGGCTCAAGCGTGAAGCCTTGAAAGTACGCCAACGCGTGGTTCGTCGCGCTGTCCCAGAAATATTGATAGGGTTCTGTAAATCGCTTGATATCAAAGCCGGCGCGAATCACCGTGCTGCTTCCGCCAAACAGTCTCCCTAGAATCCCCTGAGAATAATTCGGATTCCAGGCCAGTCCAACCATCGGCTGGGGAGTGACATTCCAGGGTTTGTACTGATGGCTGCTTGCGACATAGGCGGGATTAAGATTTCCCGTTAGCGTCCCTGGCTTGAACAGATTGCCGACTCCGGAGGGTCCGTAAATCTGCTCCGGACCAGCACCATGGTAAGCGGCGGTCAGGTCGTGATCGTCACCCACGAAATCCCACCGCAGGCCGTAGTTGAACGTAAAGCGCGGCGTTATATGGTAAGAATCTTGAGCGTAAAGCCCCCAGGCCTTCTGCAGTTCATCCAGGTTGTAGGTGGGGCCGTGCTGCCCGGTCAGATATTGCTGTGTCTTCTGGTCATAGGGGAAACCGCTGCCCACCGGACCGATACTGCTGATTCTGCCGATGAGCGTCGCATATAAGTTTTCGGCTTCGCCTGCGTCGCCGGCAGTGCCAAAGTAATTGTCAAAGGCTTGAAGAGCAGGATCGCCGTTGACCAAGCCCAAGCCAACGTTCGGGATTCCGTCGGGAGGATTCCAGTAGTGGTCTTGTTCCCGGTAGAAGTCGAAACCGAAGTTTACGGTGTGAGCCTGGTGCTGCCAACTCGCGCTGTCTGAAACATTCACCACGGGATAGAACGTGTTCACTGGGAGGTTAAAAGATTCGCCCGAGTTCCCCAGCGCCCAGCCGATCTGCGGCAGCTTGGTCCACGTGGGTTGCGCACCTGAGGCATCCCAATAGGCATTGTAGTAGTAGCCACCGCGAAACTGGTTGACGAGCGTGGGCGAAACCGTCCAGTTCAATCCGAGCGACCCGATGTAATTGTCGGATGTGTTCGATGCTGCTTGGTTGGCAAAATCCGGCCCTGGGTACAGCGGAGCTCCCTGACCCGGCTGACTGAATTTTGTTTCCTCAAACGAAAAGTCTACGCGCAGTTTCTTTGTGGCGTTATAGTCCACGCGGAATGCCGGGAAATAGTCCGTGACAGGGGACCCAATCAACCAGCTCACACTCTCGACATTTGGGTCGTTGGTTGCCGTTACTACCGTGCCGGGCGTTGTAACTGCCTTGTTAATGAGTGCCATCTGCGCCAAAAACGCTGCACAAGGGTCTGAGCTGCCGCCACACACTGGCTGCCCGGCCGGTCCGGCAACCTGCGTAAACAGATTGACCGTTGTGCCTGGCGCCTCCCCATTTGGCCCCCTTTGCGTGTACGTGAAAATCCCTTGCTGCGCCAATGGTGACAGAAAAGCATTCGCCCGCGTTTCCGTAAAGCCCCCTGGCTGCTTCATCATTGCGAACGATCCGAAAAAGAAGAGTTTGTCCTTGAAGACGGGTCCACCAACACTCCCACCAAATTCATTCCGGATGAACGGATTCCGGGGCCGTCCAGTGGCGTTATTGAACCAACTGTTGGCGTTCAAGTCCCTGTTGCGAAAATCTTCAAAAATGCGGCCGTGGTAATCGTTGCTGCCCCGCCGCGTCACGAAATTCACCTGCATCGATGCCATGCCCATGCCTTGGCTCAGGTCCACTTGTTCCGTTTGCACAGTCATCTCTGCAATGTCTTCCAGTCGTGCTTGTAGTCCAGGCTGGACATTTCCGCTGAATTTCATTCGACTCGTTGAGGAGACCACACCGTCGATGGTGTTTCCCTGCGCGATTACAGGAAGGCCGTTCCACGTACCAGATCCACCTGTCCCGCTGAATCCAGGTGATAGTCTCGCCAGCGAACTGATGTCGCGGCCGCTCAACGGCAGGTCTTCAATTTGTTTCATGTCAATCGTGGTGGCGATCGCATTGGAAGTTGTTTCAACGAGAGGTGTCGCACTCTCAACGACAACCGTTTCCGTAGCCGCCCCGATTTTGAGCTGGACCCTTACGTCCGTGACGCGGCCGCCCTGCACGATGACGGTATCAAGCACCTGGGTTTGAAAACCGGCTTTGGTCACCGTCAACTTGTATGTTCCCAGGGGAACGCTCGCGAACGTAGCAGTTCCCACTCCTTGGGTTTCCACAGAGCGAGTCTCATTCGTAGCACGATCTTGCAATGTGAGCGTGGCTCCCTGCACGGCAGCGCCGCTCGAGTCGAGAACGATTACGTTCACAGTGCCGACCGAACCCATTTGTGCCCAGGAGGGCGCGGACCAGCCGAGAACAAGTAAGAAAGCGAGAATCCCAAGAACGCAGTTCCGCCGATAGTGTGAGAACGAAAATTTGTCCAGCCTCATTTGCTCCCCCTGCGCAAGGCAAGATCGGATTTTTTCAACCCTCGACAGGCACCCCGAATGTTTGGCGTTATATCGCAGCGAAAATCTTTGTGTCAAGCATTTTCTGCAACCGCTTACATTTTTGTTTTTGCTGGCTTTTTCACATCGCTTGCGACA
>JAWOLO010000019.1:0-5170 GCA_033853375.1 Terriglobia bacterium | reverse complement strand
AGCTGCGGTTGCGGCGACACGTGGCGATTTAGGGCAACTTGCTCCACGTAAAAAACTGCTAAAGAGCTGGTAGAGTTTCCCAGAGACCCTCCGAGCACTTTGGCACGGAGGGTTTTTCGTTCCCCCTCCTTGCTGCCCTAATCGAATTTCACTTGCGTGTTTCCTGTCCGTGGCGCGGGCATTTGCCCAAATCGCGCTTTCAGTAGGCCCCTATCGAGCCTCGCCAAAGTACGAAGCGGCTCGAGCAGGAGAAAAGCGGCAGCCGGGCTGGCGCACTCCAAATGAGCTCCTGACAAACTTTTGTGGGGTTCGTGAGGAGCGCTACTGAGCGTGGAGGAATAGAAACTGAAGATTTAAGGATCGCTCCATGTCTCGAGACTCGCTCTATCAGTTGCGTTGCCGCGAATGCGGCAAAACCTGGGGCAACGTGCCCCGTTCATTCTGCGAAGACTGTTTTTCGCCGCTGGAAGTTGCCTACGATTACGACGCGTTGAAGAAAATTGCCAAGCGCGAAAACCTTTCTGGCCGCGCGTTCAACATGTGGCGCTATTCCGAGCTGCTGCCGCTGACCGACGACTTCACAGCGCCAACGGCTACCGGAGGCACGCCGCTCGTTCGCTCGCGCAAGCTGGCTGCGCAGTGGGGCCTGAAGAATCTCTATTTGAAAAATGATGCAGTGTGCTTCCCTTCTCTTTCTTTCAAGGATCGCGTGGTCGGCACGGCGCTGGCGGCGGCGCGACGGTTTGGATTCGAAACCGTAGGCTGCTCTTCGACCGGCAATCTTGCCAACGCCGTGGCTGCGCAAGCTGCGCAGCAAGGGTTTGACGCTTGCGTGTTCATTCCCGCGGATCTCGAACCGGCAAAAGTGCTAAACACGGCGGTTTATGGCGCGCGCATCGTGCGGATCAACGGAAACTACGACCACGTCAATCGTCTGTGCGCGCAGATTGCGGATCGATTTCAGTGGGGCCTCGTGAACGTGAATCTGCGTCCTTATTACTCCGAAGGCTCGAAGACCCACGGCTACGAAATCGCGGAACAACTTGGATGGAAGCTGCCGGACAACGTGATCGTTCCCATGGCAGGCGGCTCGCTCATTACGAAAATCGCGAAGGCGTTCAAAGAACTGGTCACGCTAGGGTGGGTAGAGGACAAGCCGCTGAAATTCTTTGGCGCGCAGGCAACGGGGTGCTCGCCGATTTCCGATGGCGTGAAGCGAGGACTCGCGCGCTTCGAACCACAGAAACCCAACACGATCGCGCGTTCGCTGGCGATCGGCAATCCCGCGGATGGCCCGTTTGCCATGAAGTTGATTCGCGAATCCGGAGGCTGGGCAGAAGACGTTTCCGATCCGGAGATTGTCGAGGCCATCAAACTGCTGGCCGAAACCGAAGGCATCTTCACCGAGACGGCTGGAGGAGTTACGGCTGGAGTCACGAAAAAACTGATTGCGCAAAACCGCATCAAGCGGGACGAGACCACAGTCGTTTGCATCACGGGAAATGGTTTGAAAACAACCGACGCGATTGCTACGGAGTTTCCCGCGGGCGAGGCCATTGCGCCGCGACTGGAAGCGTTCGAGGCGTATCTGGATGCGCAAATCGGGGCTGCAGCGGCAAAGGCCTGAGCAGCAACCCCGAGGTTGTACGTTGTACCTTGAGTTTCCGTGAACTGCTAAAAAGCAGATTCCTCGCTCTGCCTGCCTGCAGCAGGCAGGCTCGGAATGACAACTCGGGCGGTTGAATCAAGCAAAGTGGTAGGCTTTGTTGTCTATTAACTGAAAACTGAAGACTCTTTAGGAGTAAGGAGCTTAAAAGACATGCCAGTTACGATTGAAATTCCCACTGCGTTTCGCCGCTTCACCGACGGCGCCCCGAAAGTCAACTGTAGAGCCACAACCGTTGCGGAAGCGCTCGACGCGCTCACAAAACAGTTCCCCGGGCTGTCGCGGCATGTGCGCGACGAGAGCGGGCAAATCCGCCAGTTCCTCAACGTTTATCTCAATGAAGAAGACATCCGTTTCCTTGGTGGCGAATCGTGCGCTCTGCGGGAGGGCGATCGCGTGTTGCTCGTGCCTTCGATTGCAGGCGGCTGTTAAGGACGCGGACCGTCACATTGCTCGCGCGTAGAGCTCGACCGGCTCCAGAATGCCTTGCTTCATCATAACGAGGACGTTTTTAAACATCACGCCTGCCAGATCACCCATCAATAAATGGAGGCTGAGCGCCGGCTGGTCACCTTGTGCCACACGCGCAGCCGCTCGTTCCATAAATTCGATGCCATAAACCCTTCGGCTCTTCTCCCGCTCGACGCGGAATCCGGCTGTCTGCAAGGCGTCACGGTACGTGCTCGCGTCTGCCACAAAACTGGTTTCTGCATTTGAAGCCCATGGCACGGGGTAGACCATCTCTCCACCACCGCTGCGAAGAATGTCGAAGATGGCAAACATTCCCCCAGGCTTCAGCACGCGTCGCACTTCGCGGAAAACGCCAGGCTTGTCGGCGATATTCATGCCCACATGAATCATATACGCGCGGTCGAAGGTCTCGGGCTGGAACGGCATGCCCAGAGCACTGCCTTGGGTAAATTCTGCGGATTGCTCCAGCCCTGCACGGCGTGTCAGGCTCCGAGCCACGTGCACAAACTCTTCGGTTAAATCAAGACCAGTTACTTTGCACTGATGTTCGGCGGCGAAATAGCGAGCAGGTCCGCCGATGCCGCTGCCGACGTCGAGAACTCGCAGCCCCGGCGACAAGTCCATCTGCGCGGCCAGTTCACGAGTTGCCTCAAGCCCGCCCAAGTGAAATTCGTCAACGGTCGCAAGGTCCGCCGCATTCAGCCGATCAGGGTCGCCCCCGATTCGTGTCACCGCTTGAAGAATCGTTTCTTCTAGCTTTCCGCGTGTGTAATGGCCCGCAACTTTGATCTCACTCACCGGCGTTGCTCCTTAGAGGGATTGTCTCGTCCTGCGAGGGGATGAATGGCCCATACTATAGCCCAAGTTTGCTCCAGCCGTGAGCCGCGCCTTGTGCGTTTAGGGACGAAGAATCCCGGAACATTGTGTTGGTTTGCCTCGTTGTATCAGTAACGGAGGAAGGAGTGTGTCTATGCGTAAAGCCGTTTGTTTTCTTTCCCTGGCCTCCCTGGCGGTCGTCTCGCCTCCGCTGCTGATCGCCCAATCGAACAAGATGGAGGCGACCAACCTCCCCGAGCATCCCTTTCAGGTGGACTATCCGTCCGGCGGCCAACTGAGCCTTCGTTTGCGATCCGGCGATGTGCGGGTTACCGGCAGAGATGACAATAAGATCTCAGTCCGCGTGGAAGCCCGTGACACGGAAAGGGCTCGGGAAGTCAGAGTAATCTTCGAGCGGTTCGACAACTCCGCCGAACTGCGCGTTTCCGGCGGTCCCAGAAACGACCTTCAAATTTTCGTGGAGGTTCCGAAAACCACAGGGCTCTTTGTTCGCATGCCCGCAGGACAACTGGAAATCAGCGGCGTCATTGGAGACAAGGACGTGCAGCTCCACGCCGGTGAATTGATTGTTCAAGTGGGAGACCCAGCTGATTATTCCCATGTGGATGCGTCGGTGACCACGGGCGGATTGGAGGCGCCGCCTTTTCACGAGGACCACGGCGGATTCTTTCGCTCTTTCCAAAAGAGCGGCAGCGGCAAGTATCGCCTTCATGCCCACGTTGGCGCTGGAGACCTGACTCTGCGTTAAGGTTTGCACCCTATATTTCCAGGTGGACGCCGCAACCTTTTATGGCAGGAAGTGTTTGTGCAAGTATGAGGTTTCGCTTACTGATTTACGTTGTGGCTTCACTGGTTCTGCTGGCGTTTTACGCGCCGGCAAAAGCCATTGCGTCTTTCCTCTCGGACTGGCAAGACGTATAGATTTCCTTCCGCACGACTCCCTTCTACACATTTATTGAACTGGCAAAAGCATACGCAGATCTTTATCGCTTGCCCCTAGTGTGGCGTGTCAGAAGTTCTATGAATAACAGCGCGGGACCTTAGGGGCTAAAGCCCCATGAGAATGCGGGCTTTATGTCGGAGCTAAAGCTCCGACCCCCTAGAAACCGAGCAAGGAACTTCTGACACACCACACTAGGGCGCAGCATTCCTTCGTAGCGCCCGTACGAGTGCCCCTGGCACCTGCAGCGAGGCCGCCCGGCTTCCTCGCGGCTCAGCAGAATGTCTCATGAACGAGGCGAGGAATGAGGCCTAAACTTGCGGGGCTTCCCAACGCCCCGTATCTGCGGAGCGAAACAATGCTTCGATGACCGCCATGTTAGCAATGGCGTCTTCCAGGGGCACCGGGACGTCGGTCCCTTCGCGGATGGCCCGCGAAAAAGCATCGCCCTGAATGGTGTACTGGTCGCAGATCGGAATGGTTTCTGTAGTGATGCCGCTTCCAAAGACGTCCTTGCCGCTGTCGATGAGAACCTCACAAGGACGGTCATTCGGCGCGTTGAAAGGAATTTTAATTTCAATGCGGCCTTCGGTTCCCAGAAACTGCATGCGCTGGTAAGGAACAAGCTGCGTGCTGCACGTAAAGACGGAGTGGCCGGAGGGAAACTCCATCATCGCGGAACTCAGCCGGTCGGTGCAAAACTCCGGATCGGCTTCCAGCATTCCGCAGACGCGCAAAGGCTCCTCGCCAAAAATCCAGCGCGAGGTGGTAATCGGATAGCAGCCGATGTCCATCAGTCCCCCGCCGCCCCATTCCGCGACGTTGCGTACATTTTTCGGGTCGCGGTTGAAGTAGCTAAACGCACCGATGATCGAGCGCAGTTTTCCGACAACGCCCTTGCCAATCAGGTCCCGCACTCGAAGCCATTGAGGGTGGGTCTTGACCATAAAGGCTTCGCCGATCTTTACGCTGTAGCGATCGCGAGCGGCAAGCAGGCTTTTGGCCTCACGAACACTCAAACTAATGGGCTTTTCGCAAAGGACGTGCTTCCCTGCTTCGGCAGCTTTGATGGACCATGGCACATGCAAATGATTAGGAAGCGGGTTGTAGATAGCTTCGATCTCCGGGTCCGCAAGGAGTTCTTCGTATGAACCGTAAGCCATGGGGATACGGAGCCTGGTGGCGGCGTCTTCCGCTTTGTGTAGATCACGGGATGCAATGGCAGCGATTTCGCTCCACTCGCCTTTCTGCATGGC
>JAWOLO010000018.1:0-3062 GCA_033853375.1 Terriglobia bacterium | reverse complement strand
ACGATGACCACGGTCGACGGCCTGTTCGAGATCCTCATCATGCTCAGTCTCTCCGCCGTCTTCTTTCTCAACGCGTTCTGGGAGCTGCGCAAGAGCAAGAACCCGTCCGGGCCGGCCAAGCCCGGTGCGCCCTCCGACGAAAGTTGACGACCCATTTTCCCTTGTGTGAACTGCACCTCTATAAAATGTGTCATCCTGAGGCTATCCGATGAGGATAGCTGAAGGATCTCAAACTTATGCCTTCTGCTTGAGTATGCGTTCACATTCTTCGCCCATCCTCGCCGGATGCAGTCAGAATGACAGTTCAAATTGTTGCGAGCCATAATGAACAGTTCTTCGCGCTCTTCCAGCAACGGTGACGCAGAATCATCTCTCGACGAGAACTCTGCCGTGCAGCCAAACGCGCCGCAAAACCAATCTCCACATGGCATGTCCACACGCACGCGCCTTCTCTTTTATCTCGCCGCATGGCTCATCGTCCTGCTTCCTTTCCTCTTTTGGTGGAACACCTGGTTCGGCCGACAGCTTTCCGACCAACAAATCACCCAATACCTTGCCGACGACAAGCGCCCGCGCCGCATCCAGCATGCTTTGGTGCAAATCGGCGAGCGCATCACGCGCCACGACGCGGCAACTAGCCGCTGGTATCCCGAACTCATCCGTCTCGCCACTCACCCGGTTGAGGAAGTCCGCAACACCGACGCTTGGGTCATGGGCCAAGACACTTCCGGCGCGGGCTTCCATGAAGCATTATCAAAAATGTTGCAGGATCCATCGACGACGGTGCGGGGTAACGCCGCGCTGTCGTTGGTGCGCTTCCACGATGACTCGGGCCGCGCGGAAATCGTTGCGCTGCTGCAACCCGTTCACATTCTCGCACCCGGCGCCGGACGCATCCTGGACACGGCCCGTGTGGGCACGGCCATTCACCAGGGCGGCATCATCGCGAAACTGCAGCTCGCCACGCCGTCCACTGCCGATTCCGCAAATGCGGAATCGGCCGGGCCAACAGAAATTCGCTCGCCCATCAGCGGCCGCATCCACTCGCTCTCCGCTGCCGCGGGAGCAAGTGTCGTCGCCGGCACTGAAATCGCCGTGGTCGATCCTGGCGACGAACAAGTTTGGGAAGCCTTGCGCGCGCTGTATCTCATCGGCCGCGTGGAGGACTTGCCCGCGATTCGCCCGTACGAGCGCGAATCACGTGACATCCCCGACCGCATCCGCGAGCAAGCCGTTCTTTCTGACCAGGCCATCCGCTCTCGCGCTGCCCAACCCTAACTTTTCCATCGCATCGCCGCAAAGATGTCCACAAGCAACAAGCCGTTAAACCGCGTCAGAATGGACCACGGCACAGGGCCGCGCAAAAATTTGAGCCCGATAAAGAAACGGTCTTTGCCGACTTTTTGGCAATAGACGACTTTTCCCCGCATGGGCGGTTCTCCCTTCATGGGAGCGACTTCTACGTGCTCGCCCAATTTCCAATCGCTGGTCGAGTGCACGCGCACGCCGTGCGGACTGATGTTGTCCGTAAACGTTCGTTCGCGCCTCTCCCCGCTCGCGTGGTCCGCTGGCGCGAGGTTTACCTCCATCATGATGGGAAGCCTTCTTTCTTCCCTGCCGTTAAGGCTGCCTTCCGAGCCCATGCCCCGTGCACCTTCTTTACGGAACCGCAACAATTTGAGTGTTGGTCCAAAACCACTAGGGCTGGTGGAAGTTGAATGAGATCTCTGAGCGCCAGTTTCCGCGTGCGGAGAGAATGTTTTGTGGGACGTTCGCCTCGTCTGTTTTGTGTTTTTCCCTAATAAACCCCGGTCAATTGCGCAGCTTAGTCATCATTTTCACGTATGGCAATCCCATAAATACCTTAGTACCCCCTGATACCCGCTTCGGCAATAAGGTGGCAGCACCCGCAGCCCCGTTAGCTGTTTTCTTGTTCTATAGGCGAGTTAACCTCACTGTTTTCTATTTCTTATCTCGATTTCCAGGGCAACTCTAGCTGAGTTCTCGCAATGCACTTCACTTTTCTTGAATTGATTCCACAAAGGAGCTCAGATTGCGGATTCTCAGTTCCGCAACGTTTTGCGATCTAAGCAGGGGCCCCCATACCGGCATGTCGCTCGTGCCATGTGGATGAGTGCTCGTTCCGAACTTTAGAACCGTGACGAATTTCTCTGACGAAAACTTCCCGTTGTTGCGCGTCTACGGCGCTTAGTGTGGAACTGCGGACGGGCGGGGCCCTTCGGCTCCGCTCAGGGTAAACGAGCCCCGCCCCTACGGATTTGCCGAGGGCGCTGGGAACAGTCGCGTGATGAATGAGGAGGATCATGAGTTGTGGGTGACCTCCGGCTCCGGCACGCGCGAGAGAAGCTCGGCGGCAAAGGCCTGGGCGGAGGCAGGCAGAGGTTTCGCGCCGGGAGGAATGGGTTGGGGAGGATCGGAAAGGTTGACGGCGTCGCGTTGCAGGGCTTTCCAGTCTTCGTAATCGTAGCGAAAGCGGTATTCGGTCTTGAGTTTGTCGAGGGACTGAAGCAAGAGCTTGGCGACGAAGGCAAGATTCGCGGCGACGCGCGGCGGGATACGGTTCTGCGCGATGGCCTTGAAGAGCTTGCCGAGGACGAAGTTGATGTCGGTGGCGGTCATGAAGCCGCCGGTAAGAGAGGCGGCGAGCTCCGAGCCGAGGCGGTCGGATTCGAGAAGCTGACGCTCGGCGCGGGCGTGGAAAACGCAGAGCGCGGGATGGCCGGGCTGGCGCAGCATGCGACAGGTGCGGCCGTCGGCAAACGAGAATTGGCAGAGGCCGGATTCGTCGCGGGCGATGCGGGAACGAGAGGATTTGGGTTTAGACATGAGAAGCTCCTAAATGGAATAAAGAAAAAAGCGAAAGTCGAAATGCGAAATTCGAAAAGCGAAAGTCGAAAGTCGAAACTCGAAATGCGAAATTCGAAAATCGAATGAAAGTGAACGAAGAGGGATTTCTCGCTGCGCTCGAAATGACGGGTCGGGAAGTGGCCCCGGGGGGTCTTGTATGTGTGGCAATGATTGGACTTGCGGGAGGGGGTTTT
>JAWOLO010000017.1:0-8886 GCA_033853375.1 Terriglobia bacterium | reverse complement strand
TCCATAAGCAAATAGCTTCCAAGGGCAAGCAGACCTAGGGCTGCAAAGGCAGCGAGGCTTCCGAACGTCCGGTTGAGCCCGGCGCGCACGACCAAGGGTTTGGGCGGATACATGGCTCACTTCTCCGCGGAGCAATCTTTTGGAGCAAGCACCGGTTCTGGAAAACGAAGGGAATCGAGGTACTGGAAAACGGGCGGGGAATAATGTTTCTTCATAATGCTCCCGCATGCGCATACGGGATTCTTGCCTTCGGTTTCGCCGGTGGTTTCCACGAGAATCGAGCATCCGCATGCGGCATTCGTGCAATGCCAGCGCTCGCCGGTTTTCATCACCATGGCCCGATACCTCCCTCCACATGATTGGCTGCGGACATCTACAAAGGCAGCTTCGTACAGGCCTTCGGTACGGTGCGGGTACGGTACACAAGAGTAAATAGAAAAGCAAGGGAAAACCTAATTGCGACCGGACGTTGATAGCGGCATTTTATAGCGGCGCTTGTTAAAAGGGGCTGGACACGCGCGGAACGGGGCGTTGCAAAGAAGCTGCCGCCAGGCAGGACGAGCAATATTGCTCGCCCTTAAGGTCAAGACGCTCTACATCGTGAGTCGAGGCCATAACGCAGCGCCAGTCGAGGCAATGTCGCAGACCAATTACATGGCCTAGCTCGTGGACGCATTCTTTCACTAAGCGTTCCTTAAGCACATTGGGATTGGGCGGGAGACCGTAGAACTCTTCCCGAAGACGATGAACCGATACGACCGCGCAACGCCCGCCAAGCTGCGCTTCGCCGAAAACATAAGTAAGGATGGGGATGAACAGATCAAGGCCGGTCACTCCCAGCCAGGCGGTTTGTGGATCTGCTCCCAACGACCGCATGTGTTGGAGAAGAGCTGTCGAATAAAATTGGCCGCGCGCGACGTCGAACGCAAAATCAGCGGACAGAGGCTCTTCGTGGACGTGGCAGGAGACCTGGAAGATGCGGGCTAATTCTGCCGCAAGGTCGTCGAGAAGCTCGAGATTGACCTCGGCCTCTTGCGTTCCGGAACGCCCGCGCCGCGAGACCACCGAAACCAAATGGATCGCATTCATCCGCCAACCGTGGCATTACGCTTCAAACCGTACGCCTTGATCTTGCTATAGAGCGTGCTGCGATCAATCCCCAGGGTTTCCGCGGCATGTGTGAGGTTCCAACCGGACTCTTCGAGGATGCGCTCGATGTGCGCCCGGGCAACGTCTTCCAGGCGCCGGCCCACCGGCTGAAGCGGAGAAGCGCATTGCATGGGGAAGTCGGCTGCGACAATCTCCTGGCCTTTCCCGATTACCAGTGCGCGTTCAATGGCGTTCTGCAGTTCCCTGATATTTCCAGGCCAAGCATATTTCATCAGCAAGGCCATTGCGTCACGCGCAATCCCCACAAGAGGCTTGTTCATTGCCGCCGCGTGCTTCTGAATAAAGTATTCCGCGAGAAGGGGGATATCTTCGGGACGCTCGCGAAGAGGCGGAAGCTGAATGTTCACGACGTCCAGACGGTAGTAAAGATCGAAACGGAATGTCCCTTCTTTGACCATCGCCGCCAGATCACGATTCGTGGCCGCAATGCAGCGAAAATCAACTTTGACGGGCGCGTTGCTGCCGATGCGCACGATTTCCTTGTCCTGCAGCACGCGCAACAGATCGGTCTGTAGTTTCAAGCTGATGTCTCCGATTTCGTCGAGGAAAACCGTGCCACCATCGGCTGCTTCGAATTTTCCCTTCCGGCGTGCCTGCGCGCCGGTAAAAGCGCCGCGTTCATGGCCAAAAAGTTCGCTTTCCAGCAGAGTTTCGCTCAATCCTCCACAATGTATGGCCACAAAAGGCATCAAGCGGCGTGCGCTGGCTTCATGAATTGCGCGCGCGACAACTTCCTTGCCTGTGCCGCTTTCCCCCGTAATGAGCACGGTGGAATCCGTTGCGGCCACCATTTCAATCAGTTCATACACCCGCTTCATGGCCGGGCTCTGCCCGATAAGCTGGAAGTGCGGGGAGACTTCCTGGAGATGCTCGCGCAATTGCACGACTTCTTTTTTGGCCCGGCGATGCTCCAGCGCGTTATTGATGGTGTGCACCAACTCGTCGGGTTCGAAAGGCTTGCAAATGTAATCATAGGCTCCTTGCTTGAGAGCCTGAATAGCCGTCTCGACGGAGGCATAGCCAGTCATAACGATGATGATCAGGTCTGGGTCGGCTTCGTGAAGACGGTTTTGCAGCTCGATTCCATCGATTCCCGGCATCTTGATATCGAGCAACGCGACATCCCACACATGCGGCTGAAAGGAATTTAAGGCTTCCTGAGCGCTGCCGACGGCTCGCACCGTATAGCCTTCTTCAACAAACCATTTGCCAAGGGAATCGCGCACTACGGGCTCATCGTCTACGATCAGAATCTTCTCGGTTCTTGCCGCTACCTGAGTGTCCACGAACATCACCTCTTTTCCTGAGCCGAAAAAACCGCCTCAACGGGCACTGCTCCATGCAGGGGTAGCGACACAATGAATTCGCTGCCCTCTCCCGGCGCTGACTTCACAGAAATGTTGCCGCCATGCTGTTGCAGAATGCTGTGCGCGACGGCGAGCCCCAGGCCGGTGTTCTGCTTGTCTTCTTTGGTCGTAAAGAACGGGTCAAAAATATGCGGAAGCGTTTCGGCAGGAATCCCTACGCCGGTATCGCGGAAATGTAGCTCCACATTCTGATGCGCGGCGTCCAGCGCTGACGAAACGCGAAGAGTGCCGCCGCTGGGCATGGCTTCCGTAGCATTCACGAGGATCGCCAGGATCACCTGGCGAATCTGGCCTGCGTCACAAAGGACCAAGGGCAGGCCGTTCTGAAGGCTGGTTTTCAAGTCGATTCCACGCAAATCCATCTGATGGCGCACGAGCGCAAGACCATGCTGAATCAGTTCGTTCAAATCGTTAGGTTCGCGCTGGCTGGGGGACTTGCGGGCAAACGCGAGCAGGTTGCGCATCAAATCACCGCAACGGCGGCTCTCGCGCTCGATCGTGTGAAGGTTTTCCTGCATCTCCGCGCGCGGCGCAGGATCACATTCAAGCTTGGCGAGTTTCTTTAGGGTGAGGCGCGCGTAAGTGAGGATTCCTTCGAGCGGATTGTTCACCTCGTGGGCTACGGTGGCGGCAAGTTTGCCGATCGAGGCCATTTTTTCTCGCTCGAGCAAGGCCCGCTGCGCGCCTTCCAGATCACGCGTTTTTTCTTCGACGCGCTGCTCCAGCGTTTTTGCCCAGGCGTCGTTCTCCTGCTGCGCGCGGGCCAGACTCTCCGTCATTTTGTTGAACGAAACAGCTAATTCTCCGAATTCATCCTGGGAAGTGACAGGAACCCGGTGCGCTACGTCCCCGGCGCCGACCCGCTGGATCCCCGAAAGGAGCTGCTTCATCGGGCTGGCCACGACTTTCCAGATGAATACTGCGCTGAGAAACGAGAAAACAAGAACCGCGGCGCCGGAGAACCAAACCAGCTCCGCTTGCTGTTGTGCGACCTGCCGGCTCACGGGAGCAAGAGAGAGACTCACATCCACCATGCCCAGGATTCGCTGATGCGGATCATGGCTGTGGCACGAAGCATTCGAACAACCTGGCTCGTTTTCAACCGCATGGACGACTGCCAAAGCGCGCTCACCCTGCGCGTCCTGGTAAAACCGCGCATGGTGCGAAAGCAGGGGCTCATGCAGCTTGCCGCCGTTGATATGGCAATCCTGGCATGTTGCTGCTTTCTTGCTCACAACCGTGTTGATTTCGAGGGGATTGGTGGAGAAATTGATCTGCCCGGTGCTATTGAGTATTCGGATGTGGCGCATGCCCGGCTGTGTGCCAAGGTCGTTGATGGCTTGATAGAGCGCTTCGCGGTCGTTGCGCATCATGTGATAGCGCAGGCTGCGTACGATCAGCTCGCCAACGTGATCGGCGTCCTGAAGAATGATTTCTTCGGCATGCTGCTGCTGGAAACGAAGGTTGAGGTAGCCGAACAGGGAAAACAGCGCAATCGTGCTGACGACCAGCAGGATGACTAGCTTGGTTGCCAATCCCACTCGAACCCCGCCGAGTTGGAATGGGCTTTTTGCCATCGTCTAATCCCCTTCGACAGGAATCGGAGCTTGCGAGCGAACCCGACTCACCATGGGTTGTGGGCCAAAAATCGGGAGGTTTTTGCACGCGAAGCGAAAGATAAGGAAACCCAGTGCGACGATCGCCAGCGTAACCGCCACTTCCGTCCATTTCGGAAAGTAGCTCACGCCGGACCCGGTTTCCATCCCGGTGATGCTCACATTGAGACGATTGGAGACGAAACCAAACAGTACCAATACCGCGCACCCATACAAAGTCACCGGGTTGTTGTGAATTTTTCTGCGAAACAGCAGGAACATGGGCACGACGAAGAACGCAATTTCAAGCCAGAACAGATAAGTCTCTGTGCGTCTCACGAGCAAGAGACGGAGGACGCCACGATTCTGCAGGTCAAGGAGCCGCATCGTCAGATACACGGACAGCAGCACCGCGAGAACACGGCCCATGCTCGCGACGAGGGGAAGCTCCAGATGTTTCCCGAAAGCTTTGCTGCTTTGCCAGGATTCGAAAATGGTCATGGCCAGCCCGGCGCAGAGCGCAGAAACAAAGAAGAAGACCGGCAGCAGCGGCGAATACCAGAGCGGATAAAGCTTTTCGGGAACGATCAGGTAGAGGCTTCCGAGAGAAGACTGGTGCAAGGTAGAAAGAATCACGCCAAGAATCACCAGCGGAATCAGGAAGCCGTGCATGATTTTCAGCGCTTTATTCCACCGGAACTGCTCCAGAACAACCGGCAGGAATTCCAGCGCGAGAACCGTCGTATACAAAGTGACGCACCAGCCCACTTCGAACATGACCGAATGCGGATTCCACATGACCAGCGGATGCCAGATGCGATAGGGAAGACCGAGGTCAAACATCAGCGCGAGAATGACCAGCAGATAACCGAGAAATGCGGTCAGAATCGCGGGCCGGAGAATCGGCTTGTAGCGCTCGATATTGAAAATGTGGACCGTTGCCGCGAGCGTGAAGCCGCCGGCAGCCAGGCCGACGCCGCAAAGAATGTCAAAACCAATCCACAATCCCCAGGGAAACTGATCGTTCAGATGCGTAGCGCCGCCGAGGCCTTGCGTGACGCGAATGTACGCCGCATATACGCCGGCAATCATTAGCACGCCAGCGATGACCTGCCAGAAACTCCAGCGCAATCCAGTCCGCGAGCCGTTCATGACTTTTTCTCCCGCTCCGCGCGTTCTGCTGTCTGAACCTCCTCCGTGCGGTGACGAATCCACCAGACGCCTCCGAGCAGCACGCCGAAGACCGACACGATGCTGGGAATTTCCGAGAGCGCGCGCCAAGTCAGCAGCGGCAGCGGTTCATGCGGCAAACTGACCTTGACTCCCAGTTCTTCGAAAGGCGCTGCGGCCAGAAGCAGCATCGACGTGCCGCCCACTTCTTCGAGGCCGTAGATCTTTGGGTAGTACTGGCCGGGATTGGAGGAAAGCCGCTGACGAGCTTCGGCAATCAGATCGTCGCGCTCGCCGAATTTTGTAGCGCCCGTGGGGCACGCTTCTGCGCAGGCTGTAGGTAAGCTTGCAAACACGCGGTCGGCGCACATATCGCATTTCTTCACGACGGGCAACCGGCTATTCCACTGATACGTAGGCACCTGGTACGGACACGCAAACATGCAGTAGCGGCAGCCGATGCAGCGCGTCGAATCATAGGTCACCGGGCCAAGCGGCGATTTTTGCAGAGCCGCCACCGGGCAAACCGAAGCGCACGTGGGCGAAAGGCAATTCATGCAGAATTTGCGCATAAACTTGTCGCCATGCGTGGTGATCGCGGTCAGCTTGTGAGCTGAAAGCTTCTCTTCTTTTGCGATGTCGTCGTTGTAATTCAGGTTGTGGTGTTCGGAGCACGCTTTTTCGCACAGACGACACCCAACGCACAGGGTGCTGTCGTACAAAATTCCTTTGGGCATGAGGGCCCTTCTTTCGAGGGAACGACTACTTCGTGGTCGGACGGAGACCTGAAGTTCCGTAAAGACAGGAGCAGGTGGCGAGCCACTGTAGGGAAAAACCGCATTCAGGAAGTTCTTTGGTTAGAAGGGGTTGGAAACTCGGACTAATTTAGGCGCAGAAGCTCGAGGAGGAAGAGGTGCGCCGTTTCGCACTTGGTGTAGGAAATCAACACACTTTTTCTGGAGCCCTTGCGCTTTGGGCAAACTGGCAACACAAAAAAGACCAGCCGGCAAGCCCCGTTCTGAACTTGCCGGCAGGGCCAACAGGAGGTTCTTACTTCAAGAAAAATTCCTGTGTCAGTTCGCGCCAATTCGTTCCGGGCAATGTCGCTGCAAAATCCTCAATGGGCCGCCCGCCGTCTGCCATGACCGGACCGGCGAGTTGCGGCTGTTTGGCGAAGAGCCGCTCGGCGCAATTGCGGATCCAAGTCTTCACCAGGTGCACAGGCAGGAAGTTGTGCTGCACGCTCTCTTCATCGGGCACATGCACGGTCATCAGCCAGCCCTGGCCGTAGGGATCTTTGCGCAGCAAGCTCGGATCTTTCTCGACTTCAGGGTTCACTTCCACAATTTCTCCTTCGACCGGCGAAAGCATTTCTGTTTTCTCGCCATTGCGAGTGAAGCTCCATACCTTTTGGCCCTGGCGAATCCAACGCCCGGGCTTGGGCATTTCAATGTTATCGATGTTGCCGAGGAGCGCTGCGCCAAATTCGTCCACGCCCACGCGCATCAGGCGCTTTCGCTCTTTCTGGGCCCATGCATGTCCGGGGTGATACCGAACATTCACCGGAACCAGGAATCCTTCCACAAATTCTCCGGCAGATACACTACGCGGAACGGCGGCTTGGGCCGTCTGCAGAGCAAGTAGCTTCATCGCGTGCCGGGAGCGCAGGTAGTCAATTCCGATAAAGACGGCGAACATGAGCAGGACGAGGATGAGTGTCATGGTCGTTCTCCTCTCCGGGTTTCTTCTCTTAGCCCGTTCTTTCATCTCTCGTCCTTTCTGAAAGGCAAGCCATCCGCCAAAATCGGAGTTCCGTTGAAACTCTTCCCAGGCCTAAATTTTTCAATCGCTTGCAGGCGAGACGCTGGTTCCGCACAAATTTGGTCCGCCTGAAGAAGTGCTGGGATTCCCGACGCATAAGTGCTCGTTGAGTCTCAAGCGATCGTAAATGCCGCGCGACTGGGCACTTGCGGGCCGTAGGAATTCCCGACGCAGATTGCCGAATTTTTCAACGCCGCCCTGCGGCCTGTCACTGATTTTGGTCTTGACAAGAAGATTACGGGTCTGGTAGACTTCGCCTTGTAGAAAACTACGTCCCGACTATCCGGTCGGGGCTTTTTTTTAGGGGCCTGCCTGCTGCGGGCAGGCACGAAATCGAAGATTCCGGGCTGCCGGAATTTGTGTCCCTTCTCGTACCCCTTGTCATCCTCCTGAGGCCTTTTGGAGTGCGAGAGCCTGCCTACCGCAGGCAGGCTTGCTCCCGCTTTTCCGACGGTTCCTTATCCCATCATCCACGCTTTTGAGCCACGGCAGGAAATTGTAAACGGGAAAGAGCGGCGGCCCTTCGACTCCGCTCAGGACAAGCAAGCCGCCGCACTCCACAGGGTCTCTCCGCAGCCTCTGCTCGCAAGGATGCCTCAGAACACTTCACATCGCGGATGAAAACCATGAAAAACAATAAACCCGATGCTGCACTCGTCTGGAAACAGCTTGAGGAAGATCTCGTGCCGCGGCTGGGCCTCACGCTGATCGAGCGCGTGGTCTACGCGCATCTCGTGCGGCATAGCCGCCTCGCAGGCAAGCGCCAACTCCGTTTCTCGATTCTTTGGCTCGCCCGCAACGTTCGCGTTTCTGGCCAGCCCGCGCGCAATGCCGTGCGCAGCCTCGCCGCCAAGGGAGCGCTGCGCCTGGTCGACCGCACGCAGGCGGGCCACCTGGCCGAAGTCCTATTGCCTGGCGAGATACAGGCCTCGCCGCAGGAGGGAACTGTGCGCTCTTGCCTCGGGCGGCGGCCCCACTGCGCCAATATTGAGGAGATGGATTTCTTGCAGGTGAGCAGCCGGCGCGAGGCGATTCATGCGCGCGAGCGCGGCCTGTGCTTTTATTGTCTGCGGCGGTTCACCAGTGGCGGGCGAGTGCTCGATCATGTCGTGCCGCTTTCCCGCGGCGCGAGCAATTCCTACCGCAATCTGGTTTCCTGCTGCGCCGAATGCAATTCGCTGAAGGGAGAAACCGCCGCCGAAGATTTTCTGCGCAGCCTCTACCGCCTGCGCCGCTTGACCTCTGCCGACCTAGAAGCGCGCCTCCGCGCCCTCGAGGCGCTCGCGGCGGGCGAACTCCGCCCCGTTCTCCTCCCGCCCGCCGTCGCGCTCAAGAAGCAAAGAAAATCCTAATGTGGCGCCGGGCTATACTCCGGGGTTCGGGAGGCAATGGACTAGCAAAAGGCAGCCTCACCCTTTCTGCACAAACCGCAGAAAGGATGGGCCACCCGGGATTCTAAGCGGATCGAGGGTAGGCCACCAGCCCGGTCGCACAGAAACGGTTCCGGATGCTGGGCTGATGCGTCGGCAGCTTGGCGGCTTTGATCCCGTTCCGTGGTGATAGAATGCCGATGTGCCGACGCTAAACACGATTGCGCCTTCTTTTATCGTGGACGATCTCCAGGCAAGCCTGGACTTTTATTGTTCCAAGCTCGGCTTTCGGACCACTTACACCGGTGGAGGAAATGGAGAGGGCAAAGATTTCTTTGGCATCGTGGAGCGCGACCGCGTAATGATCATGCTCAAGGCCGTCGCGCCGGAGAT
>JAWOLO010000016.1:0-3297 GCA_033853375.1 Terriglobia bacterium | reverse complement strand
AACGCAAATCGCCAACATCAACCAGGATATGACGCAAGAAGTTACGATCCAAACCTCCGCTTTCGACGCCGAGCACGCGCACGGGCCGGTTACAGTTAGTTCGACGGGAAAGAGCGGCACTTCACAGTACCACGGCGAGGGCTACGCTTACATGCGCAATGGAAGTCTAAATGCCAACGACTCCTTTTTCAATGCGAAGGGAATACCTAGGCCGATTGACCACTATTGGTATGAGGGGTTCAACGTCGGCGGTCCTGTGATACCCCACCATAACAGAGCATTTTTCTTTTTCGGTTTCGAGCATTTGAATCAGTTGCCAAATGGAGCGCTCCATCAGTACATCGTTCCGACCGCTGCAATGATGTCGGGAGACTTTACCCAGAGCAGCCTGGCCGCGTACCCACACTCTGCGAATACCGGGACGGTCCCATGTGCCGACAATAGCGGCTTTTGGAACTACAGTACCTTTTGCCAGAATGCCGTCCAGAATGGTCAGATCACGCTGTATGACCAGAACAATAGTCCTATCTCCGGGGCTACATATAATGCAGCACCATTCGGTGATTGCTATCAGGTTCCTAAGCCTACGCCCTGTGTCTCCGGCAGCAAGATTATGGATCCCACGCTGATGGACGCCAATGGCCTGATTCTGATGAAGCTGCTGTCGAGCGCCCCTGGCCTGCAGATGATCGACCCAACGACGCACGGTGGCTACAACGCTCAATTTCTCGACCGCACGCCCGTCAACAGCAACGAAATGAACATTCGCGGAGACTTCAACATTACCTCGAAGATTCGCGCGTTTGCCACATTCACCCGCCAGCCCGAAACGGACCTCAATAACATCGGCCTTTGGTGGTGGGCGCCAAACGCGGTTCCTTACCCGTCGCAGACTCCTGCTGCACAGCTCGCCAGAGACTACAGCTTTGGAGTGACGTACACGATTAGTCCAACACTGATCAATGAAGCGACTTTCGGCTACGCCTATTTCATTAATCCGGTGACCCTGACCAACCCCAAGGCGGCCAATCCGGCTACTTACGGCTATAACGTCCAGACTCCTTACGCGCAGCCAGTTCCTCAGATTCCAGACATCGTGAGCTGGTGCTGCAGTCCAGGAGGTGGCGGAGCGAGCAACAGTGCCACGACGTCGGCGGGATTTAACGCCTCTTCCTTCGGTTCGACCCCAACGTGGTATGGGAAGGCGGCCGGCAAGGACAGCTACACGCCGGATTTCAGCGACAATTTCACCTGGACCAAGCGCACCCATACCTTCAAGTTCGGCTACTTCTGGGCGCGTTACGCCAACGTGCAGACCGAAGGAGCATGCTGCGGTGGAGGCACCGTTGGGCAATGGGAGTTTGATCAATGGGCTTTCGAGTCCACGAACAACATCTACGCGGACATGTTGCTAGGCCACGCGGCCGGTTTCGGTATGGCCAGCACCAATTTTGTCGACAATGTGGTTTACAACGAACATGACTTTTACGCTCAGGACGCCTGGAAAGTTAAGCCCAGGCTAACCCTTCATTTAGGGGTGCGCTTTGAGCACGAAGGCCAGTGGTACCCGACCAACGAGAACCAGGGCATCATGGTCTGGAATCCCACGAATTCCGTCCAGCCCTACGCGGGTAGTAATGCGTCACTGGCTGGTTTTGAATGGCATGGCATCGACAGCAAGGTTCCCATTTCCGGCTGGCCCTCTCATAGCCTTTATGCGGACCCGCGCATCGGCGTTGCTTATGACCTCACTGGGAATGGCCGCACGGTTCTGCGTGGCGGCTTCGGAATCTATCGTCACCAAGTCTCCTACAACCAGGTTACCAACAACGGCCTGTTGGATGCTCCGCTCGGCCTCAAGAGCTTCAGCAGCAACTGTACGTTCACATCGCTTTCCAGCCTAAGTACTTGTTCGGCCGCCACCGCAGGCTCTAGAACATCGCAGAATGTCGCGGGCATGCTGTTTGGCGACGACAAGTCGCCACACACGCAGAACTGGAACGTGACCATCGATCAGCAGGTGCCGTGGCACTCCATCCTGGAGATCTCCTATCAAGGCAGTCGCAGCCGCGATTTGTTCATCTCTCCCAATGGCGGCGGCGGCCTAAACATGGACAACATCAACTTTGTTCCTGTAGGAGCGGAGTTCAAGCCAGATCCAGTTACCGGCATTACGTACTGGTGCCAGGGCACAGCAAGCGCGACATGCGTGACCACCGGTCCGGGGAGTGCCATTTCAGACTTCAGGCCGTGGGGCTACAACACCCTCCACGTGTCTCGCCATGCTGCCTACTCGAATTACAACGGGTTGATTGTTCAGTGGATGAAGCAAACCGGCAGAGCCGTGTTTAACGTGAATTACGCCTTCAGCCACACTCTAGGAACTCGGGTAGGAGACAACGACAACGGGCAAGGTTCCGGCGCCGCCCTCGACGCTTTCAATCTCGCCAATAACTACGGCAACTTGGCCTTTGATCGCAGGCACATCTTTAATGCGGCCTACGTGGTCAATCTGCCGAGCCCGATACACAGCAACCTGTTCGGGCAAGAAGTCGTGAACGGATGGAAACTTAGCGGTACCGCTCAATACCAAAGTGGCCCGCCGCTCCAGCCTCTAACCGGTACGGGGCTCAATCCAAGCTGGGGAAACCTTAGCAATCAGAACGTCCTTGGTACCGACGGTATTGCGCTTGAGCCCTTACTCACCTGCAATCCAGCAAAAGGCCTGGGACCGGGCCAATACTTCAACCCGAACTGCTTCGTTGCTCCGACAATGCACAGCGGCATAAATGGGCCGCTCATTTGGCCGAACATCACTGGCCCGGCGTATGTGGGTGGCGACCTTGGCATGTATAAAGACTTCAAGGTTAAGGAAAGCCAGAAGATTGAGTTTCGGTTCACAGCGTTTAACTTCTTGAACCACCCCAACGCCCAGTTCGGGTTGGGGAACGACGTCAATTTGAGCTTTGCGGCTCCGGGCGGTGGCAACACCAACGTTTGCACCCCTGTAATCACAAATTGCACGGATGGCAGGGCTCATTACACCGTTGGCCGACGCACTTTGGAGTTCGCGCTGAAGTACCTCTTCTAACCCCGACACAACATGCGCTAGAGAAAAGGGGATGGCTCTACTCCATCCCCTTTTTGTTTGCCCGTGTGACAGAATAAGTGCTTGCACCAAAGTGCGGGCAAAGCCGGTCTTGCCTTCTTTTAGGCAACACCTAGTTCTTTGCCTTGATCAGGAGGTTTGTGGAAATTGTCTAGGCGCATTGCACGCAAACCGTCTGCCCAACGAGT
>JAWOLO010000015.1:0-5961 GCA_033853375.1 Terriglobia bacterium | reverse complement strand
CAGCGTTTTGCCCTTGAAGCTCTTCATGCGTGCTGCCTGCTGACCGCTTCGCGCTCTTTCCTGTCTTTGTACATGGCGTTGATTTCAGAAGCGTAACGCGCGTTTATGGCATCCCGGCGGAGTTTGCCATTGGCCGTAAGCAACCCGCTTTCCGGCGTAAACGCATTGCCGATCACTTTGAAATTTCGGATCTGGCGATAATGGGGCAGTTCGCCATTCACCTCGTCGAGCGCTGCCTGCACCCTAGAAGGCTCCACGTTTCCGCCAATCAGTGCACAAAGATATCCGCGGCCGTTCCCGACAATCACCAGTTGCTGAGCTGCCGGAAGAAGACGCGCGATTTTTTCTTCCATGGGCTCTGGCGCAATCTTGTGTCCCGAATTCAGAACTATCAAGTTCTTGATCCGGCCGCTGATGCGCCACTTTCCCCGTGTATTTGTTTCGCCTTGATCCCCCGTGTGGAACCAGCCATCCACCAGGACACGCGCCGTTTCTTCGGGCCGGTTCCAATATCCGGGGAAGATGTGCGGCCCTCGCGTAACAATCTCCTCGTTGTCACCAAGCTTCATCTCGATTCCAGGAATTGCCGTTCCAACGTAACCGGGTTCGGCGCGTTCTCGCGGGTCATCCATCGTGCAAATACCAGTCGTTTCCGTGAGGCCGTAAGCTTGCAGCACGGGAATGCCCAGCATCTGAAAAAACTGTTGCGTTTCCGGCGCGAGCGGCGCAGAGCCGCAGATCAGCGCGCGCAAATCACGGCCAAAACGCTCCTTGATTTTGCTGAAGATGAATTTCTTCGCGAGCCAAAGCCAAAATCCATCAGCCGAGGCAGAGCGTCCACCGTTTTGGCGCTGCCACGCCGCGCGCGATTTTTGGAAAAGTGATCGGATTGGCGACGCGCGCTTCGCGAGCGCTTCTTCGACGCCGCGCCGCACGCGCTCCAGCAGCGTGGGCACGTTCAAGAAGTAATTCGGCGACGAGAGGCGAATCTCATCCGCAAGTTTGTTCAGGTCGGTGGAAAGAGTGAGCGTGGTTTCGCGCGTGAGGCAGGAAAGCAGGAGCAGCCACGACGCCGCAAAGTTAAACGGCAAATAATGAAACACGCGGTCGGGGCCTTCTGCGCCCGTTGCTGTCATCAACTGCGCGAGGCGTTCCGTCGTGCACCCGAGCATATAGTTCAGATTTCCCACGTTGAGGCATACGCCCTTCGGTTCGCCCGAAGTCCCGGACGTATAGATGATCGTTACGATGTCGGAATCCGCGCGCGGAATAGGCCAGTCCGAAACATCGGTAATAGATGCATTTTCTTTCAGCGCTTGGTCCAGCGTGGCCCGCGGTGGAGCATCGCGCCACGCATGCGCAACCGCTTCACCGAGCGCAGCATCGCCAACAAAAAGCAGTCTCGGCCGGCAATCCTTCATCATTCCAGCAAGTTCCCCGGCCGCCTGTCGTGAGTATAGCGGCACGATAATTACCCCTTCGGCCATCATTGCCACTTCGGCCGCAACCCACTGGATGGAATTCGGCGCCAGCAACGCGCAGCGGTCTCCAGGCTGGACACCAAAATTACGCAGGAACGCGCGAACTTGTTGAACTCGGTCGATTAATTCGCTTCCCGTCACGCTTACAAATCGCTCCCCGCGAATTTCGCGCAGCACGATGCGGCCACCCGCTTTCTTCAACTGCGCGAAAATATTCTCGAGAAAATTTGGCATGAACATTCAGTGGGCCGCTGCCAGTGTGGCCGCGGACGAGTCATAACGGTCCATGAGCTGGAGCAGGTTCTCACTTAGCGGCGGCAGGTAGTCTTCCCAGGAAAGAACGCCGCTGCGAACGGGAAAGTCCGGATACTGGCGCTGCACCGTGTTCTCCAGAAACGAACCCATGCGCGCCATCACTTTGAGATTGCGCACAACGGTCTGCCCGATGCCTTTGCGCACGCTCTCCGCTTCTTTCACGAGCGATTCCATCACCTGAAGCAGCTTTGCTTCGAGTTCAGGATCGTCCACCGTCAGCAAAAGATGGTGGTGGCCGCGCTCGCGCATTAAGTTGCGGATGCGCTCGTCCATGGTCACGCCCGCCGAGGCCACCAGAGTCGGCATGCACGTCACGATGCCGTGATACCGCGAAGAAACCATGTACGAACACGCGCGTAAAATGGAAACCAGTTGAAACATGTCGTAATCCTCGGACGTAAACACCGGAGTGCCGGAAATTCGTTCCGCGATCTTTCGGCAAGCATCGGCGTCGAGACGCTCCATCGCCACCAGAATCGGAAATACGCGGTGCCGCTGCAAGAAAGCTTGCGTCGCCCTGGTGAAAGCAAAGACGTACTGTTCGTATTTTTGATCGACGTCTTCTCCGGATTGGAAAAAATAAACAGTGCGGTACTGGCTGTCTTTATACGCTCCCGTTGTTGCGCGCGCCATGTACTTTGCGATGGAAGCTTCCACTGGCCAAACATACGGATGGATCGGGCACAAGACCAAAATTGGCATCTTCTCGTCCCAACCCGCCTCGCGCAGCGCTTTTCGCGCATATTCCGGAGGATGCGGCTCAAACGTCCAGGCAGTATCGGTGCCGAGCTCCGTGGGAATTCCCAGCGAGCTCAAAAGCTGTTGCGATTCCATATTCCGCGTGATGACCAGCGAATCTTTCACGTAGCGCGCGCACATGGATTGCACGAGCCTGTCCATGTGTCCAGCTTCGCCGCCGTAACCAACCGAAAGTTTGTTTTCCGCGGATGCCAGCCCCAGCGAACCGATCATCATTGTCGTCAGCGCGTTCGCAAACTTGCTCTTGAACATCGAGCCTTCGCAAGCGATTACGCCGTGATTCTGCCGTACCTCGCGAAACAGGAACGGCGGGTAAACATCGGGCAGATGGACCTGCCGCGAACCTTCAAAATAACCTTTGCTGTGCGCGAAATTCTGCGTCATTACGCTAAAGTCGACATTCTCCGCCCCAAGAATGTGCCGGACCTGTCGCAACATTTCCTGCACGCGCACATCGCTGCCGGTGTTCCGCGTTCCGTTGTAGCCCGCAAAAAGTAGCTTCAGTTTTTCTCCGGCACTCCACGGCTTGCCCAAGCCCAGCATCCAGCCGAAGCGCCGCAGTTCGATGAGTGCGCTAACCCATGCGACCAGGAGAAAGTCCGTCATGCGCTTGCTCTCCCCACTGCGGTTCTCTCCGCACTCGCATTGGCTGGCCACGGCTTTGCCGGATAACGAAAATGGTTGTCCCGGCTGAATTTCAAAAGCCCAGCCGCATACGTCGAAAATTGTGCGGGTGCCTCTCTCAGTTCGGCGACCACGCGCGAATTATCGAACACTGTATTCCAATCCAGATAGGGCCAGAACACTTTGAGCAGCGAACCCGCGCGCCCGATAGCACCGCCGCGATTTGCGGCCAAATTCACCGCTCGCGAAAATGGCCCACCCAGCCACGGCCAGAACAGAGGCTTTCGCATTCCGCCCGCCTGCGCGATCGCATCAGTAATTTCCGCATAGCTCTGCGATGCTCTCCCCGAGGACAAGTGATAGATGCCATGTGCGGGCCGCTCTTTTTGATGAATGGTCACGACGGCTTTGCCGACGTAGTTCGCGGGAACGATGTCGATTTTGTCTTGAGGCCGCAGGGGAAGCACAGGCATACGCGCCAGGAAATGTACCGCCTGCACCATATCGAATTGTGACGTCTCCGGCCGGCGGCTATCGCCTAGCACGATGGCCGGCCGAAAAATCGTTTTCTGTATGTCTGGAAGCCAGCGGTTTGCCATGTGTTCGCAAAACTTTTTCGTGCGTGCATAGGGATCGTAATCGGAGCGCTCCCAATCGATGGCGTTATCTTCGTTTACCACCTCATCTTTTCTCTTTCCCGCGACTGCTACCGTCGAAACGTGTGAATAACGGCGCAAACCATGGCTATCTTGCGCCCGACGCGCCAATTGAATCACTTCCAGCGTGCCGCGCAAGTTTACGTTCAGGCACTGCTTCTCCGATTTGCGGTTCAGCGAAGCCGCGCAGTGGATGAGGGAATCCGTCGCCTCTGCCAGCGCGTGATATTCGTCACCCGATAAGCCGAAGCGTTCCGCCGTTAGGTCGCCGCGAAAAATGCGGACACGCGTCTCCAGATATTCGATGAACTCTGGAAACTCAAGATGCAATTGCAGGGATTTCCAAAGCCGTTCGCGCGCTTCCTGCTCAGTCTTTGCGCGAACCAGCAGGTTCAGCTTGTCGCGATGGCTGGCAAGAAGCCCCGCAACCACATAGCTGCCCAAATAGCCGGTCGAACCCGTTACGAAGATGGCCATAATCAGTCCGACGGCGCCGCCTTGGAAAAGGCGGCTTCCCCGGCGGTCTCGGCGTCCCAATCAAGCGCACGCGGCTCCCGCGATTCCAACGGCCGACCCTCCATCAGTGGATAGCACCAGCGGCGCAAAGCCGGGATGTGCACGTTAATCCAGTAATCCCACCAATCGACCGCCTCCGGCGTGAAATCGAAAAGTGCTTTTCCTTCGGGGGGCAACGCAGCGGAAAGCAATCGCGCGTTCTCACACTCGAAAACATGCTCGTTGTGCAGGATGAAAGGCTTGTACAGCTCGATGAGTTTCTCAGCGCGAATCAAGTCGCGTTCGGCCTTGGCGAAGGGCGGCTTCTTCAGTCGCAGTGTTGTCGCGACTCGATTGATTCCAGACACCACCGCCTTTTGCATTGGAATCGAAAGTCGCTCGTAGCGCTGCTTCGAGACGGGAATGGTCTCGAATTTCACCTTCAGCCAGTTTTCCACGCTTTGCGAACTGCGGTAGTGCTTGCGGTGTGCCAGCCCGGTCAGCTCAATGCTGCGGCCCATATTCACCGGATTGATGGCCGAGGTCGCGAGCTGATAGAGCCGCGCATGGCGCCGCGACACCAACGCGGCCGCAATCAGTATCATCCCTCGCGACACCATGTCCACGGGGATCACGTCCAGACATTTCCGTTCGTTCGAGGGAAGCTGGCGGAAATTGGTCCCTAGCAGATAGGACAATGGCCCCGAGGTGTTGATTCCTTCGTTCCAGCCTGTAAAGGGCGAGCGCTCTGAGCTCTCGACGATCGATGGCCGCACAATGGCTATAGGAAACTCTTTGCCGTGCCGG
Source organism: Terriglobia bacterium (assembly GCA_033853375.1). GTDB lineage: Bacteria > Acidobacteriota > Terriglobia > Acidiferrales > UBA7541 > Acidiferrum. The sequence continues at coordinate 824 of JAWOLO010000015.1, read as the reverse complement.
GCTACGATCGATTCCCCCAGGCTCTTCGTGAAAGTGTAAGTGTTTGGCCAGCCCAGGTGCTGCGCGCGCCGCATCCCCACGTGCGTCAGCCGGTTGCGCACCCAGCGCGCGCGGTTGCGCCTCAGGATTCCTGCGAGTTCACTGGCAGGCACCGATGCTTCATCGCCACTTCGGCCCAAAGCCTGCCGGCGGAGCGCCTTATCCAACTCCGCGCTCTCGGCGCGCGCTTCGATGCGTCGAATTCTCTCCCGTAGCGAGGCAATTTCCTTTTCCGCATCGAATCTTGGATCGTTAACCGGGTTGTAATTTTCGTGCAACTGCTCGCTGACGCGCCCGTCGCGCATGCCTACCACATAGCAAGTCGAAATGTGCATCAAAGCTGCATTCTTGCATTTCCCCAGAAACTCGAGCAGGTTCACCGCCGAATCGACATTCGAGGAAAGCGCGTCGCGCAAATCCGGATTGAAGTCCGTTAACCCGGCGCTGTTCACAATCAGGTCGAGGGATTTTTGCAGCCGCGCTTGCGTAGCCTCATCCAACCCTAAACCCGGCAAGCTTACGTCGCCTTCGATCACCTCTATCTTTTTGCTCAAGAACGCGCCGAGCTTCCGCCCCTGCCGCTGGTGCAGTCCGTCCAGCACCGGGGACTCCTCGACAATCTTCTCAAAACGCCGTTGCGCCGAAGTCGTGCGGTTCCGCCGTATCAGCAAAGAGATCTTGCCGACGTCAGGAATCTTCTCGAGCAAATCGACCAGCCAGACCTTTCCGATGAATCCGGTAACGCCAATGAGCAGAATATGGCGGTTTGCCAGAATTTCTCGCGG
>JAWOLO010000014.1:0-4498 GCA_033853375.1 Terriglobia bacterium | reverse complement strand
CTAAGGCGAACACACACAGCACTCGGGGAAAACAATATTGATGATCCTGAAGTGCTTTACGGGCTGAACCTGGTGGACAAGGGACCGTCGCCGGAACAAGCCCTGGCCGAAAACGAACTCCGCGCTGCCGTAGCCCATTCGATTTCACAGCTCCGCGAAAGCCTGCGAAAGGTGGTTCTTCTTCGCGAGTTGCAAGGGCTTACGAGCTCTGAAACTGCCAGACGGCTCGGCCTGACCGTTTCTGCTGTTAAGGCCCGCACATTCCACGCCAGGCGCTATCTGCGGCGGTATCTGGAACAGAAATACAAGCTGCGCACCGCTACGGCCTGATGGAAACGCAGCAAGGAAGTCGAGGTGTGAATCATGAACATCTGGAGCACGTCTTATTGGGTCCGTGGAGAAAGCCATCAACCAAGTGTAGTTACACGAGGCCGGATCCGCTTGACGACGCTGCTTCTTTTACTCTCGACAACCTATGCTGTTGCACAGCGCGAAGCCGGTCAATATGCAAGCGACGAAACTCCAAGCTCGCTTCAAAACAGGTCCTATCTCTTCGGAGATTGGGGCGGGAAGAGAAGCGAGTTTGCTTCCCGAGGAATCACCTTTGACCTCTTCTACGTTGCCGACCTTCAGGCGAATCCCACGGGGGGGTTGCAGCAGACTCAGGCAGGATGGGGACGCATTCGCGGAACGGTGGATGTCGACTTCGGTAGGCTAGCCGAGTGGAATGGTTTGACTCTTCATGTGACGGGGCTCTGGCAGTTTGGCGGAAATCTGGGCGCTGATATTGGAACCCTTGCCAATCCCAGCGGTTTGGTAAGCGCGCACACAACACGATTGGATTCGTTTTGGCTGCAGCAGGCATTTCTAAACAATCATGTTTTCGTTCGCGCAGGTCAGTTCGCCGGTCTCGATTTCTACGGCAATCAAGAATACGGCGCTTCCTACCTGATGGAACCGCTCGACTACGCTCTCGGCAACCTGTTCTCGACCACATTTGAATCGTTCAACCCTGCGGCGACACCGTCAGTGCAGATTCAGGTATTTCCGTGGCGTACGCTCTACATAAAGTCGGCTGTTCTGGCCGGCAACCGCAATCCGTATCAGCAGGATCCTACAGGTTTCAATTTCCAGATCCGGGATACACCCGTGTTTGTCTACGAAATAGGTTTCACGCACGATGAGCAAGGTTTAGCAGGTCAAACATCGCACTTGAATCGAAAGACGCACCCGGGCATCTATAAGTTCGGAGCAGCCTACAACGGCGGCAAGTTTCCGAACGCCGCGGGAATTCAAAGCAGCGGCAATTATCTCTTTTACGGAATGGTGAACCAGGCGTTGTATAGATCGGATGCCGGGTCGGACCGAGGCTTGGATGCCACGGTTGGATTTGACTGGAGCCCCGGAGAGGTCAACAGAGAAAATAGCCAGATCACGTTTGGTGCGCGCTACAACGGCTTACTTCCAGGTCGGCCGCAAGATGGTGTTGCGTTTGGATTTGTCTACACTCACATCGGCGACCCGTTTCAATCGGTCGGCATTCCCTCCGGCCTGCCGCTCCTAGGCTCAGAAAAGGCGATCGAACTGAATTATGCCGCTCAAGTGACACCCTACTTCCTCGTTCAGCCAGTCTTTCAGTACTACGTGGACGTCGGTGGGAACGCGCGTACTCCAAACGCGGCTGTCTTTGGCTTTCGCACCAAAGTAACCTTTTAATTGAAATAGGTGGACTGATGAAGAACCGAACTGAGGAACTGCGGAGCATAGAAGGCCACTCGTTCGATGTTTGCGTGATTGGCGGCGGTGCGACCGGCGCAGGCTGCGCACTTGATGCCCAGCTTCGCGGGCTCCGCACCGTAATGCTTGAGGCTGGGGATTTTGCTGGAGCAACCTCGAGTGCGGCCACCAAAATAATTCACGGCGGCGTGCGCTACCTGGAAGAAGCCATCAAAGATGTTGACCCAAAGGAATACCACGTAGTGGTGCGGGCTCTGCACGAGCGGGTTCGCATGCTCAATAACGCTCCGCATCTGACGCGGCAGCTGCAGTTTCTGGTGCCCAGCTATCATTGGCTGAACGTGGCGTATCTCGACATCGGTCTCAAGATCTACGACTGGCTCGCCGGTTCCGCGCGCATCTCCGCAAGCAAATACGTCTCGCGTGACGAGACTCTCGAACGCATGCCGCAGTTAAAAAGCGACGGTCTGATTGGATCGGTCGAGTACGCCGACGGACAATTCGACGACGCGAGATATAACTTAGCGCTGGTTCAGACCTTTTCCAAAGCCGGCGGAAACACTCTGAATTACGCACGCGTGACGGACTTCGGGCGCGATTCAGCCGGACGGCTGTCCAGCGTTTCGGTGACCGATCAACTCTCTGGCGAGCAGTTTTCCGTGCAAGCCAGGGTGTTTGTCAACGCGACTGGTCCTTTTGCTGATTCGATTCGGACCCTTGCTACGGATTCGCTGCCTCGGCGCGTGCGCCTTAGCAAGGGGTCGCACATCTTGTTGCCACTCGAGGCTTTCCCTACACACGATGCGATGCTCATCCCGAAGACAGATGACGGTCGTGTGCTTTTTGCGATTCCGTGGAACGGCCGCCTTCTTGTGGGCACAACAGAGCAGGAAGTCGCGCCCGAGGACGATCTTTTTGTGAGCCGGGAAGACATCGAATTCATGCTCGGCCAGTTGAACAAATATCTCGAACATCCGCTGCAGCCATCGCAGATCGTCGCCGGCTTCGCGGGAGCCCGCCCGCTCGTGAGCGCAAGCGAGACGGAAAGCACTCAAAAAATCGCCCGTGACGATGTTATTGAAATCGACCCTGCCAGCGGGCTGATCAGCATTATGGGAGGCAAATGGACTACCCATCGCGCTATGGCAGAGGACACGATAGATGCCGTCCAGAAAGCTCTGGGCCAGTCCGTCACAGAATGCCCCACAAGATCTCATGTGATTCACGGCGGTGAAGGATTCGCCGCTGATCTCTGGGAACAACTGATGCGCATCCATGCGCTTTCGGAAGAGACGGCACGTCATTTGGCATCCAAATTCGGAACAGCTGCATGGGAAGTGCTTCAACTCACTCGCGAGAATATTAATTTCGCGAAGCCTATTCTAGCCGGCAGCCCGCCGATTCAAGCCGAGGTGGTCTACTGCGTACGCGAGGAACTTGCCGCCACCATCGAAGATGTTCTCGCGCGAAGACTCGGCGTTCAATTTTATTCCTGGAGAGAAGCCATTTGTGCCGCGCCGGTCGTGGGCTCGCTAATGGCGGAAGAACTCCATTGGTCCGACAATGCGACGAAGTCAGCGATCGCGGCCTACGTCGCCAAAATAGATCGCCTTTTGGAACAGGCCGGTCTGGAACCCGAATCATCATGCAGTGCTCCTGCCGGCTTTCAAGCCGCAGCAAGCAATTAAAGACTGGAGAGTCGCTATGTCATCTTATTTGGGTGCGATCGATCAAGGGACGACAAGCACGAGATTCATAGTGTTTGATCGTACGGGAAGAATTGTTTCAGTCGCGCAAAAAGAGCACGAACAAATCTATCCAAAACCAGGCTGGGTCGAGCACGATCCTGAAGAGATTTGGCGGCGCACTCAAGAAGTAATCGCCGACGCCATGCAACAGAGGGGGTTCCGACCGAAGGATCTTGCCGCCATCGGAATTACCAATCAGAGAGAGACTACGGTTCTTTGGAACCGCAAAACCGGAAGAGCCATCTATAACGCCATCGTCTGGCAGGATACGCGTGTTGAAGATTACGTCGCGGAATTCTCTCGCGACGGCGGCCAAGACCGCCTTCGACCAAAGACCGGTTTGCCCCTGGCGACCTATTTTAGCGGACTAAAAATCCGTTGGATCCTAAACAATGTGAAAGGTGCACGGGAACTCGCGGAAGCCGGCGACCTACTTTTCGGCAACATCGATTCCTATCTGGTTTGGAAATTGACCGGGGGCACAAACGGCGGCATTCACGTTACGGATGTCACCAATGCCAGCCGCACTCAGTTGATGGACCTGCACACCCTGAACTGGGACGAAGCACAGCTCAAGTTATTTGGTATTCCGAAGGCGGTTCTGCCCCGGATTGTCTCGAGTAGCGAAGTGTACGGCCTCGCAAGGAATCCCTCCATTGAAGAAGTGCCTGTCGCTGGAATTCTTGGCGACCAGCAAGCGGCATTGGTCGGTCAAACGTGCTTCGATTCCGGCCAGGCCAAAAACACTTACGGAACAGGTTGCTTCCTGCTGATGAATACCGGCCCTTCCCCAGTGCTGTCCAAATACGGATTGATTACTACGGTTGCATTCAAGCTTGGGCAAAAGCCCGCGCAGTACGCCTTGGAAGGAAGCATCGCCATCACGGGGGCGCTCGTACAGTGGATGCGAGATAACCTTGGCCTGATCGAGAAAAGTCCGGACGTCGAAACTTTGGCCCGCACCGTCAACGACAACGGCGGCGTTTATTTTGTTCCCGCGTTTTCCGGTTTGT
>JAWOLO010000013.1:0-3894 GCA_033853375.1 Terriglobia bacterium | reverse complement strand
TGACCGTTTTGCACCACAGTGACCATACGCCCGACAAGCGTGATGTCGTACGTCTGCCAGACGCCCGGCTTTCGCGGCTGTTCGGGCGTCGGCGCGAGGAAGCCGTAGACGCCTCCCGTGTGATGGCTCGGCGGCTCCTCGATCGAATCGGTTTCGATTTGCACTTCATAGCGGCCCCGCAGATAAACACCGCTGTTGGAGTTCTCTCCGCAATTGAATTCGACATGCAGCTTGAAATCCTCGAACTTCGAGTCATTAATCAATTCCGGACCATTGCCCGGCGAGATCAGCTCCCCATTTTCGACTCTCCACACTTTTTCTGAGTTTGGCTCGCTCGTATGCCATCCTGTGAGGTCCTTTCCATTGAATAGTTGAATTGGCTTTCCCCATTTTGGCGAGCGAGTGCGCTTTAAAGCGGGCGCCCTTTCTCCGGCCCACTGCCACGTATTGCCATCGGGCCCGTTCACGGTACCGGACAACTTGTTGCCGGTTAAAGTTCCTTCAAAGACCATGTCGGCCTTAGCGCCTTCTTCCTCCTTTGGCGAAACAAATGTGAGTCGGCCATTCGAAAGCTCGGCTTTTGGAAGTGGGCGCGCGTTTCCCCAGCGGCCGACGAATTCCGCGGCTAGCCTGCCATTCTCCCGGCGAAGTTCGAGCCAAGAAGGATATTCGCGATCGCCAGATTTCAGCGTTAGGTCCCAGCGTCCGAGATAGGCCTTCATCGAGGCGCCGGCAGGCCCGGCAGAAGGAGCCCCCTTGAGTTCCAGTTCGTGAGCGTATGCCCATGCGCACACGGAGAGCATGACAAAGACAGAAACAAAAGCGGCGAGCCGCAATTTCATTGGAAGAAAGCTCCTTTCTCTTTCACCATTCCCTTTGTGTTGACAAATACTAACGCGGACTGGCCTGTTGACAAAGAGAAGCCTAAAGAAATGTCAGCAAAATCCGCTGGACACCTCGGTTTTCGGCCCCTAAAGTTTAGGATGGTTTTGTGATGCGAGGTGATTTTCTGCAAGCGTTTGCAGTTGGCAGGAACGCCCTCGGCATGATATTGTCACGCCCAGGATTGCTCATCTCGTTTGGGGATTGTCAGTGGCAACCATGGACCTTAGGCAACTTGGGCCGCCGTTCAGAAGCCTGACCCACGAGCACATTTGCTATTTAAATTCGCCATTTGACGTTAATTCCGACCCATGCAGGCTGAGTCCTCTGCAGCCTCCCCGCGGAAGCAATGTTGCTGCCTGATCTTCGACGCGAAGTTCTGGAAGCTAATCTTGAACTGGTGCGTAAAGGGCTCGTCCTTTTCACTTTCGGAAACGCCAGCGGTATCTCCCGGAAAGACTCGCTGGTGGTGATCAAACCGAGCGGTGTTCCGTATGAAAAGATGAAGCCTTCGGACCTGGTCGTCACGGACTTGGACGGAAAAATTGTCGAAGGCAGGCTGCGGCCGTCTTCCGATCTGCCGACACACCTTGTACTCTACAAAGCCTTCCCTGGCATTGGTGGCGTCAGTCATACGCATTCCGAGTACGCGACCGCGTGGGCGCAAGCGCGGCGCCCTATTCCTTGTTTTGGCACCACGCACGCAGATTCTTTCCATGGGCCCATTCCAGTCACGGAAGAACTCAAAGACGCCGAGATTTCCGAGAATTATGAAGAAAACACCGGTCACGCCATAGTGCGCACGTTTCGCGATATTGATTACGCTGCGATTCCGGCAGTTTTGGTTGCCAATCACGCGCCGTTTGCGTGGGGGCCAGATCCGATGGCATCCGCGCACAACGCCGTTATTCTGGAATTCGTCGCGCGCATGGCTTACTTTACTTTGGGCATCAATGCTCAGGCGGGCGCCATCGGGCGCTCCCTGCACGACAAACACTTTCTGAGAAAGCACGGCAAGGACGCCTATTACGGGCAGCCTAAGGAGAAGAAATGATCGCCACGATGGTGAGCGCTCCCACCACGCTTGTGCATTTATCCGGAGTCGATCTTGCGATTATTGCGATTTATTTCCTTTTGGTTCTGGCGATCGGTTTTTATCTGAAAAAGTTTGCGAAGACCGGCGAAGATTTCTTTCTGGCGGGCCGCGAAATGACCGCATGGGTAGCGGGTCTGGCTTTCGTGTCCGCGAACCTGGGGTCGCTGGAGTTGTTGGGCTGGGCAGGCAATGCCTACCAATACGGCATCATGGCCGCGCACTGGTATTGGATCGGCGCGATTCCGGCGATGGTGTTCCTCGGCCTGGTGATGATGCCGTTCTACTACATTTCCAAGACGCACTCGGTGCCGGGATATTTGAAGCTGCGGTATGGAACGGAAGCGAGCGCGCTGAGCGCTGTCACGTTTGCGTTCATGACTATCCTGATGTCGGGCGTGAACATGTACGCCATGGCGCTGGTCATGGAGGTCGTGCTCGGATGGAGTTTGCATTTCAGCATCATCGTTTCTTCTCTGACCGTGGGCGTATACGTCGCCGCCGGCGGGCTTTTCTCCGCAATCTTCAACGAGGTACTGCAATTCTTCTTGATCTGGTTCGGCGCGCTGCTGATTCCAATTCTGGGGTTGTATGAAGCGGGCGGATGGAGCGGCATGGTGGCGCGCATTCACCAGAATTTCCCCGGGAAAGACTTCACACACCTGTGGGGGCCGATGAGTTCTGCCGGCAACAACCCGATGGGAGTTCATTGGATCGCAATTGTGTTCGGTTTGGGCGCCTCGGTTTCCATGGGCTACTGGACAACGGATTTTCTTGTTGTGCAGCGCGTGCTTTCGGCAAAAGACGTGCGCTCGGCAAAGCTTGCGCCGGTCATTGGCTCCTTTTTCAAAATGGCCGTGCCGCTCATCGTGATTCTTCCCGGGCTTCTGGGGCGCGCGGTCCTGCCTTTTCACCTGGTGCCGGGAAACGTGGCACAGCCCGGACAATTCAAATTCGATGACGTTCTGCCTCTCATGCTGGCGCGTTATTGCGGGCCCGGCTTGCTGGGGCTTGGAATCACTGCCTTGATCGCGGGGTTCATGGCCGGCATGGCGGGCAACGTCAGCGCCTTTGCGACGGTTTGGACCTACGACATCTACAGGCCGTATATACGCAAAGATGCGACGGATACGCACTACGTTTCGATGGGCCGGTGGTGCACGATCATCGGGCTGATTGTAAGTATCGGGACGGCCTATCTGGTTCAGTACAACAAAAGCATGATGGATTATGTGCAGGCCCTGTTCGGTTTTTTCATCGCGCCGCTCTTCGGCACGGTGGTGATAGGCATGCTTTGGAAACGCGTGAGCCGCATGGGCGGTTTTTGGGGGCTGCTGGCAGGCGTGCTCAGCTCCGTCACCATATTTTTCTTGATGAAGTTCGACCCGAGTTGGATCAAAGTGTTTTGCTTCTCGCCTCTGGCGCAACCCCTTGCTCAAGCCATGTGGCAGGCGCTTTGGGCGACCGTCACTTGCGTGGTGGTTACCGTGCTCGTGACTTTCGCAACCAAACCCAAGCCGGATGAAGAGCTGAGAGGGCTGGTTTACGCCCTTACGGAAGTGCCTCGCGAGATGCACACGAGTTGGCTGCATCGGCCGGCGGTTTGGGGAATCGCTGCCTTAGTAGCCTTTGTGGTTCTCCAAATTATTTTCTGGTGACGAGCTCAGGAGCGAAAAAATGACCGAAAAACATCACATTATCCCGGTCTGGTTCTTCGTCGGATTTCTTTTGCTGATCTACGGAGTGATGATTTTTGTAAGCGGACTGGCGCACTGGTCGCATCCGCCCGAGGGCGTAGAATTGGCGAACTTGCATGCGCCGGTTTGGTGGGGCGCGCTGCTGATTGTTCTCGGTGCGATTTATTGCGCCAAGTATTATCCGCGGAACGAGACGTAAGTCTTTCCTTCGCGGTCTGAGGG
>JAWOLO010000012.1:0-10216 GCA_033853375.1 Terriglobia bacterium | reverse complement strand
CTGTTCCGGGGAGCGCCACGCGTAAACCAAGCACCCCTATCTTCAGCAACTTGGGGGCAATCCTTTACAGATTCCTTACAAATTTCTCAGAACTTTTTGAGGGGTGTTCCGCTAGAGTCCACGAAAGTTACTAATGGGCCCAACCGCGAACGTCCATGGGGTTGAGCTGTGCCTTGCGCGATGATTCGCGTACTACGGTTCGTGGCCGCCGCGAAACGCGCGGCTTACAAGAGAGCCATGCGGCCTTTGTTCTCGGGAGGAACGTTCAAGGAGAACCAAATGATCTTGCTTGCGCAATATGGAAGATTTGCCCTCATCACCCTGGGGATGTTGGCGCGACGGATCACAGTGAAGTTGGACCACTTTGCAAACGGAAATCGAGTGTGGGTGACCGGGCACACGGGGAACGCAACTGTTATCACAGACAAGATTCTTTGAAGATTACAAAATCCGAAGTAATTTGCGCTCGCCGGCAAAAGTCTAAGAGGAGAAGAAAAATATGCACGCTAAGGCACGGAAATTAGGGCTCATCTGGATTGCGGCCATGGCATTCGTTGCCTTTTGTGTGCCGCAGGGACGAGCCTTTGCGGACGACAGCTCCGGCAGCAACACTGCCGCCAAATCAGAGAAAACCGAAACAGGAAAACCAGTCACAAACAAGGTCGAAGCGCCGGCTCCGCTCACGGAAAGGGAACGCTGGTTGCTCGATCGGGTGGAGCAGCTTGAGAAACGCGTTGCCGAGTTGGAATCGAAAAGCAATGCGAAAGCACCGGCCCCTGTAGAGAGTTCTCCTGCCCAAGCGATCGCGGCTCAGCCTTTTGTGCCAACGGAAGCTGTGGTTGCGTCGGCCACCGCGAATGTGATCAGCAATTCGGAGTCACCAGCAAAAAGCACAGCAACGGCAGAAACCGCCGTCAACGCTGCTGCAACTTCGCCTGTGGCTCTTTCGACCATGCAGGAGCAGACGGCGGTAAACAAGCCTGCAAAGACCGAGCCCTTTGCGTTCGCAGATTTCACCTGGCTGAACGGCAATCCGCGCACCAAGGAGGTGCCGATGGATACCAAATTTTTCACGCCGGAAGTCCGGGCTGACATCAGTTACATCTATGACTTCAACCATCCAAAGGACGACACCATCGGCGGTTCGAGTGAGGTGTTTCGGTCGAAGGAAGTCCAGGTAACCCAGCTCGGCGTTGGCGGGGACTTTCATTATGACAACGTTCGCGCACGTTTGATGACGCAGTTCGGGATGTATTCCTTTACCACGCCCCGCAACGATGCCAGCCCTGCGCGCGGTCAATGGGATCTTGACACTGCGTACCGCTATGTATCGGAGGCGTACGGGGGGTACCACTTCGACGTACTGCACGGCATTAATGTGGATGCGGGAATCTTCATGTCCTACATCGGACTCTTCAGCTACTACAACTTCGACAACTGGGCTTATCAACCGTCTTTCGTTTCCTCGAACACGCCGTGGTTCTTCAATGGAGTACGCGTGCAGATTTTCCCGACAGAACACCTGAAGATTGAGCCGTGGTTCACTAATGGGTGGCAGTCTTACGGACGATTCAATCACCGGCCCGGCATTGGAATGCAGGTGTTGTATCGCCCGAATGGATGGCTTTCCGTACTGGGCAATCAGTACGCGTTCGGCGAGGAGACGCTCGGAGTCCCGGGCCGCGTGCGGTATCACACGGATGACAGCATCGAGATCAAATACTATGACCGGCCGGAGAATTTTCTCGACAAGATGGCTTTCTCTCTTACAGGCGACATGGGTTGCGAGCACGGCGGCGGTGTCGCTTGTGTTGGCACCAGAAACGGTCGTCCCAAACAGAGCTTTCTCGGCTACATGTTCTACAACCGCTTCTGGTTCAACAATGACAAGTACGGCCTGACACTCGGCGGCGGCAGAATCAATAACCCGGGGCGCTATCTCGTGCTGATTCCGCCTATCAATGGAGCAACAGCGCCATCCGCGGCGATTAACTCGCCGTACTTCACTGAGAATCCCGGAGATCCATTCAAGGCCTGGGACGCTTCCGGTACGTTCGACTGGATGCCCAGTCAATACATCACTTTCCGCTGGGAATTCGATCACCGCGCTGCGAATGTGCCCTATTGGTCCGGCCCAGGAGGGATTACACCTCCGGGAGGAAACAACGGCAATCCCACTCAGTTTGTGTGCGTGGATGGCACGCCCTCCGCCGCGGGCAATTGTGGGCTGAATGGCGGGTTGTGGACTCCAGACCTGAGAAAAATTGAGAATCGCATCAACCTCGCTATTCTCGTCAAGTTCTAAGCCGTCGGCATAGGAGAGTTCGCACGTTGGGAGGAAGAAGCAACTATGCTTGACTTCGTTTTCATTTTTGCAACGGTGGTGTTCTTCGCGGCGGGGATTCTCTACGTTTATGGCTGTGAGCGCTTGAAGAAGGGGTGAGGCTATGACGGCAGCCGACAGCATATTGTTGGTAATTTGTGCGCTTTTGCTGGGGTATTTGCTCTACGCCCTTCTGAAGGCAGAGGAGTTCTAGTCCATGACCGCCAATGGCTGGTTTCAGATTTTGTTTTTTCTCTTGGTGATCTTCCTAGTCACCAAACCACTGGGCATTTTCATGACTCGCGTGTTCAATCGCGAGAAAACGTTCCTGGATCCGCTTCTCCGGCCCATCGAAAAGCTGGTGTATCGCTTGACGGGTGTAGATGAAAACCGCGAGATGCGCTGGACGGAATACACGATCGCGATGCTGTTGTTCAGTGGCGTTTCGATGACTCTGCTTTATCTCATTGAGCGCACGCAGAAGTGGCTCCCGTTCAATCCGCAGAAACTCACGAACGTGGATCCGGCCTTGGCTTTTGGTACCGCTGCCTCGTTTACGACGAATACGAACTGGCAGGCTTACGGCGGCGAATCCACGATGAGCTATCTCACCCAGATGACAGGGCTCGCATATCACAATTTCGCTTCTGCGGCCGTCGGAATCGTATTGGCTATCGTAGTGATTCGCGGGATCGCCCGGAAGGAAACGGATAAGTTGGGAAACTTCTGGGTGGATACCACCCGCTGCCTGCTTTGGGTGTTACTGCCACTGTGCTTTATCGGCTCCCTACTGTTGGTATCCCAGGGCGTGATCCAGAACCTGAGGCCCTACACAACCGTCGACTTGATTCAGCCATATACGATCCAAGTTACAGGCATTGACGGCAAGACCACCACGCAGACGATCACTCAGCAGGTCATTGCCCAAGGACCTGTGGCCTCGCAGGAAATGATTAAAGAACTCGGCACCAACGGTGGGGGATTCTTTGGCGCAAACAGCGCGCATCCTTTTGAAAATCCGACTCCCTTCTCGAATTTCTTCGAGATGGTCCTGATCTTCGCGATTCCTTCCGGGCTAACGTACACGCTGGGCCGCATGGCTGGGTCGCAACGTCATGGGTGGGCAGTTTGGGGGGCGATGGCTTTCCTCTTTCTCTGCGCTGTCGCGACTGCCTATTGGGCCGAAGCCAAAGGCAATCCGCTACTCGCTGGCACTGACCAACACGTGACCGTCCTGCAGCCTGGTGGAAACATGGAAGGGAAAGAAGTTCGCTTTGGCATCGCCAATTCCGCGCTGTTTGCGACCGTCACCACCGATGCCAGTTGCGGTGCCGTCAACGGCCAGCACGATTCCTTCACGCCACTCGGCGGAATGGTGCCCTTGATCAACATCATGTTAGGTGAGGTTGTTTTCGGAGGTGTGGGAGCGGGGCTTTACGGTATTTTTGTTTTTGTTGTACTCGCCGTCTTCATCGCTGGCTTGATGGTTGGTCGCACGCCGGAGTATCTCGGCAAAAAGATCGAATCGTACGATGTGAAGATGGCCATGCTCGCTGTTCTTATTCTGACCTTCACGATCCTCGGTTTTTCTGCCGTCTCGGTACTGAAGCCGTACGGAACTTCTAGTGTTTCCAACCCAGGCCCACATGGCCTAACCCAAATTCTCTATGCCTATGTTTCTTCCACCGGGAACAACGGCTCGGCGTTTGGCGGCTTAAATGCAAACACACTCTGGTACAACACGACCACCGGGACCGCTCAGCTCCTCGGCCGCTTCTTCATGATCATTCCAATCATGGCGATTGCTGGCAGTCTTGCGAAAAAGAAGATCGTCCCCGAATCCGCGGGAACTTTTCCTGTTACGGGCGGTCTGTTCAGCGGGCTGCTGGTCTCCACCGTTTTGATCGTTGGGGCGCTGACTTTCTTCCCTGCTCTCAGTCTTGGGCCGATTCTCGAGCACCTGCTGATGCAAGCAGGCAAGGTTTTCTGAGGTGTCTATGGACGCGGTCTCTCAAATCAGTCAAATCCGGAAGAAGTCCCTCGCAGACAGCGCCATCTTGTCGCGAGCCATCGTGGATTCCTTCCGCAAATTGGAACCTCGGACAATGCTCAAGAATCCGGTGATGTTCGTAGTGGAGGTTGGCGCGGTTTTGACGAGCATTCAACTTGTCTGGAACGCTTTTCATCACGTCGGCCAATTCGCTTTCGAACTGCAGATCACGCTGTGGCTTTGGTTCACCGTCCTGTTTGCCAACTTTGCGGAAGCCATGGCCGAAGGACGTGGCAAAGCCCAGGCCGATACCCTGCGCAAAGCACGCGCGGAGACCCAGGCGCGCCGCCTGCGCAGTGACGGAACAACCGAATTGGTCGCCAGCTCTAAACTGCGTTCCGGCGATGTAGTCGTTGTTTCCGCAGGCGAGTTCATTCCCGGAGACGGGGAAGTCATTGAAGGCGTGGCCTCAGTCGACGAATCCGCCATCACGGGGGAATCTGCGCCCGTAATTCGCGAGTCAGGCGGCGACCGCTCGGCGGTCACGGGCGGCACGCGCGTGCTTTCTGATGAAATTAAAGTGCGTATCACGTCGAACCCTGGAGAAACCTTTCTAGACCGAATGATCAAGCTCGTGGAAGGGGCCTCTCGGCAGAAAACCCCGAACGAAATTGCCCTCAATATTCTTCTTGCCGGCCTGACAATTATTTTTCTGCTGGCCGTGGTTACCCTGCAGCCTTTTGCCGTCTATTCGGGGGCGAAGCAGAGCATCTTCGTTCTGGTCTCTCTTCTCGTGTGCTTGATCCCCACGACGATCGGCGGATTGCTGTCGGCTATCGGCATTGCGGGAATGGACCGTTTGATTCAGCGAAATGTCATCGCCATGTCGGGCCGCGCCGTGGAAGCCTCGGGCGACGTGGATGTTCTTTTGCTCGATAAGACAGGCACGATCACGCTGGGCAATCGGGCCGCTACCGAGTTTTACCCCGCGCCGGGAATCCTAGAAAGTTATTTGGCCGATGCGGCGCAACTTGCGTCTCTTGCCGACGAAACGCCAGAAGGCCGTTCGATCGTCGTGCTTGCCAAGGAACGATACAAACTGCGCGGGCGTGATCTCGCAGCGCACGCCGCGAATTTCATTCCGTTCTCCGCGCAAACGAGAATGTCCGGCGTTGATTTCGATGGCCGGGAAATCCGCAAGGGCGCTCCCGATGCTATTGCACAATTCATTGGTCCAAGCGGCAATGGTGTTCCTCCTCAGCTAAAGGCCCGCGTCGAAGAAATCTCAAATTCCGGCGGGACACCACTTCTTGTTGCAGAAGACCGACGCGTGCTTGGAGCGGTAGCGCTCACCGACGTCGTGAAAGGAGGAATGCGGGAACGCTTCGATCACCTACGCGCCATGGGCATTCGCACCATGATGATTACTGGTGACAATCCGCTTACGGCAGCAGCTATCGCGCGCCAGGCCGGCGTAGATGATTTTCTGGCAGAAGCCAAGCCGGAAGACAAGATGGCGCTTATCAAGCGAGAGCAGGCCAAAGGCAAGTTGGTCGCGATGACCGGCGATGGCACGAACGACGCTCCCGCGCTCGCTCAGGCGGATGTCGGCGTCGCAATGAACACAGGCACGCAGGCCGCAAAGGAAGCGGGCAACATGGTTGATCTCGATTCCAACCCAACGAAGCTGATCGAGATCGTGGAAATCGGCAAGCAACTCTTAATTACGCGGGGTGCGCTTACTACGTTCTCCGTGGCGAACGACGTTGCCAAATACTTCGCCATCATCCCCGCTATGTTTGCCGGAGCTTTTCCGGTACTCGGCGTCCTGAATGTGATGCACCTTCGCACGCCGGAGTCTGCGATTTTGTCGGCGGTCATTTTCAATGCGCTCATCATCATCGCGTTGATCCCTTTGGCATTGCGCGGGGTCCGTTATCGCCCCGTTGGTGCGGCCGCGCTGCTTCAACGCAACCTTCTTATTTACGGGGTCGGCGGAATTATTGCGCCTTTCGTGGGAATCAAGCTGATCGACATGCTTCTTCCCTACCTCAGGCTAGCTTGAGGAATTGCCTATGAAAAAAAATCTACTTATCGCAATTTGGTTTACGTTGGCGACGACGGTCCTTTTTGGCGCGATCTACCCGCTGGTGATTACGGGCGTGGCACAGATGCTCTTCCGGGACAAAGCCAACGGGCAGCTTGTCGAAAGGAACGGTAGGCTCATTGGTTCCCGGATCATCGGTCAGAACTTTACGGGGCCGGGCTATTTTCATTCGCGGCTGTCCGCTGCCGGTACCGGTTACGACCCCACAGCCAGCGGCGGGTCTTACCTGGCGCCCACGAACAAGAATTTGCTCGATCGAGTGAAAGCCGATGTTCAGAAAGCCCACGCAGAGAATTCCTCGCAGCCGGTACCCGTTGATTTGGTCACGACATCCGGTTCTGGTCTAGACCCAGACATCTCCCCTGCTGCGGCGGAATTTCAGATTCCTCGTGTCTCCCGTGCACGGCACATGAGCGAAGGGGAGCTTCGCGCGCTGGTTCAGAGGCACACCTTGGGCAGGCAGCTCGGCTTTCTTGGAGAGCCGCACGTGCGTGTCTTGGAACTAAACCTCGAGCTTGATGCAACGAGTCCGCTGCACTGACAATCACATTCTTCGCAAGGCAGGCTTCGCACTATTGTCACGAGGCGGCTGGAAGCGGTAACCCACCCAAGGTTCCGTCACAATGTATTTTGGGCGGGCAGGATTCACTTCGATTTTCTTGCGTAGCTGGTTGATGACCACGCGCAAATTCTCCGTCTCTTCCCCATAGTCAGGTCCCCAAACCAATTGCAACAGGCGACGGTGTGTTAGCGGCTTTCCCTGATTTGCGACCAAATGTCTGAGCACGTCGTACTCTTTGGGTGTGAGGTGGACTTCAGAATCGCACACGGTGACCCTTCGCGTCTCGAAATCAATGTTCAAATCCTTCGAAACAAACGAGGGCAACGCATCGCTGGCAGCATACCGTCGAAGCGCGGCACGGATACGCGCAAGCAATTCTTCAATACCGAACGGCTTAACCACATAATCGTCCGCGCCTGCGTCCAGAGCCGCTACTTTGTCGCGTTCTGCGTTCCTTACGGTCAGCATGATAATCGGAGCATCGGAAGCTCGCCGAATCTCGCGGCAAGCCTCTACACCTCCCATTCCTGGCATATTCATGTCGAGCAATATTAAATCGGGCCGCTCTTTCCTCAGCGACTCCAGCCCCTCCTCGCCGGTCTTTGCTTCGGTAATCACGTAGCCGTGAGTGGAGAGTGTGGAGCGCAGCACACGGCGGATTTGCGGTTCATCATCGACAACCAGGATGTTCACGGAGCTCATTGCGGTTGCCTCGCACTGCGGTCCACTGGAAGCGTAAACGAAAAGACCGATCCGTGACCGAGTTGGCTGGTGACCGTAATGCTTCCCTTCTGCGCGGTAATAATTGCTCTTGCGATAGGCAGTCCCATACCAGTGCCGCGGACGAGGTATCTTTGATCTTTTCCTCGATAAAATTTGTCAAAGATCATTGTCTGCTCAAAATCATCGATCCCCGGCCCGCGATCGGCGACACTGGTCGTCACTGTATCGCCCGTAAGCTCGGCAGTGATCGTGATCGGTTGTTCTTTCGGCGAATAGATATTGGCGTTGTCAATCAGTTGCACAAGGGCCTCTTTCGCGCGTTCGAGATCTGCGCGCACCGGCGGCAGCCCTGGAGCTACATGCACGTCGACCTGGCGGCCGGCCAAGGCACTCTTGCAGTGGGCCAGTGCGGCTTCAATGATTTCCTCGATTGGGGTTGGAACAAGGTCAAGCGCCACTTCCCCAGCTTCCAGTTTCGCCATTTCCCCAGCCTCTTCGACAAGATGATTTAACCGATCGCACTCCTCATTGATGACGCTCAAAAGTTCACGTGATTGCGCGGAGTCCGAGCGATTTGCAGTCAAGAGAGCGGTCACCGCTGCCTTCATGGAGGTCAATGGCGTTCGAAAGTCATGCGTGATGGAGTCAAGCAGCGCCGATTTCAGCCGCTCGCCCTGCCTTTCCGCTTCCGTTTGCCCTAGTTGCTCAACAGCGCGTGCGCGTTCGATGGCAATCGCCACCAAAGTCCCTATAGCCTCTACCGTTTGCCGCGACAGTTGCGCGCCGGAAATGCCAAGGCTGCCAATGGGACGCACGCCCAATCGCACCGGAAGAAAACATTGACTGTGCTCGCTGTCCAGAGTGACTTCGTCCAGTAGAAACGCAGTCTTCATCTTCTCCTCATCGAGATGAAGGGCGCCAAAACCAGAGCGGTAGAATTTGCCCTTCTGTGGCAAAAAAAGCTCCGCGGCACCGGCCTCGAAGCCCTCCACGATGTAATCAGGGATGGCATTCATCAATTGGATGACATTGCCTTCCCCCAGCAAGTGTCGGCTAAAACGATAGAGCCGCTCCACTTCTCTTCTCCGCTGATTCGCTTCCAACGCCTCCTTCCGAATGCGCGAAGAAAGCCGGCTCCCGGTAATGGAGGTGACCAGAAATGCAAACAGCGCCACCCAATTTTGCGGGTCCGCAATCGTGAGGGTTCCCACTGGTGGCAAGAAAAAATAATTGAACGCCAACATAGCTATGATGGACATACACGCGGAAACCACCATTCCCCATACCGCCGAAACTGCTAAAATGGCCAGCAGAAAAGACAGCGCGACCGTGGTGTGGTTTACACTTACAACGCTACGATAGAAAAGAGTGATGCCGGCGACCACGACCAGGGACACTACCACCCCCATGATGCGTCCGCCCAGGAATCTCTGCATGGGTACATTGTAGCCCAGGCTGCCGGTCTGACGCGGAGATAACCTTGCCCAAAAAACCCGAAGAATGGCTGGAAATCGCTTCTCCGCCACAAAAAACGCGTGGCAGCTTTAAGCTTTTTCTTGGGTACGCGCCCGGTGTCGGGAAAACCTTCAGCATGTTAAGTGAGGCTCTTCGCCGGCGGAGCCGCGGCGAAGACGTCGTAGTCGGTGTGGTGGAAAGCCACGGCCGTCAGGCCGTCGAAGACCTTGCCAGCCAGTTGGAAGCGGTTCCGCGCAGGAAGATCGACTACAAAGGTACATTTTTCGAAGAGATGGATGTAGATGCTATCCTCGCGCGCCGCCCAAGCGTCGTTCTAATCGATGAACTCGCTCATACCAACATTCCCGGCAGCAAGCACCGCAAGCGTTACGAGGACGTGCAAGAGATTCTCGCAGCCAAGATTGATGTCATTTCAACCCTGAACATTCAGCACATCGAGAGTCTCGCCCCTGTCGTGCGTTCGATTACGGGCATCACCGTGCGCGAGACAGTGCCCGACTGGGTGCCACTAACTGCGTCTGAAACCGTCATGGTCGACCTGACACCAGAAGCGCTGCAAAACCGCATGAAACGCGGGGATGTGTACAGCGCCGAAAAAGTCGAGCGTTCACTCAAGAATTTTTTCCGCCGCGGCAACTTGATCGCATTGCGCGAACTCGCACTGCGCCAGGTTGCGGAGCAAGTAGACCGCAGCCTCGAATCGTACATGGAGGCCCAGGACATCCGGAAAAATTGGGGAGTGCGGGAGCGCATGGCGGTATGTGTATCCGCAAACCCAGCGGGGCAATATCTTATCGCTCGCGGCGCCAGAATGGCGCGGCGCATGGACGCAGAATTATACGTGGTTCATGTCGACCGCGAATTCGGCCCGAAGGAATCCAATCAGAATGCCTTGGCCGCTAATCTGCGTTTCGCCGAAAGCCTTGGGGCAAAAGTGGTTCGCCTCAAGGGAAGAAGCGTGGCGGACACTGTGGCTGATTTTGTCCGCTCCAAGCACATCACGCAAGTGATCTTCGGCCGGGCTCCTGTACACGA
>JAWOLO010000011.1:0-7626 GCA_033853375.1 Terriglobia bacterium | reverse complement strand
TGGACCATCGCGCAAACGCAACTCGGCCGCGGCACCGCCTGGTCCTGCATTGCTCACGCAAATCCCGATCTTCAAGACGCCAACCTGATCCACGAAGGCCAAGTGCTACTCGTCCCCTCCTCCTGCTCTAAATAAACTTCCGTGTGATTCGACCGGTTTCAGGTTACCCCCACACATTTTCAACACTAGCCACGCGGCCGTCCCTCACCTTCCGTATTTCATAGTCCTCTTCCGATTCTTGGAGTCACATCCCACTCATGAATTGGCCACGATTTACTTAAATCGTATAAACCGTTGACAGAAAAGATGTTCCGCGTATGCTTGCTTCTGCCCTTTCTGGCATCCGGATTGCCATCCTAGCTTGGGGTGATGTTGGGGACTGGGGCGTCGAAACACCAAATTCTTAATTTGAGGGAACCGTGTTTGTTCCGCGGCGATGTTCTTCCAGCAACCACGGAATCGGTTGAGAGAGCGCTCACTTTCATCGGATTAAGAGTCTTTTTGACTCCAGGAGGAACAGCAAATTATGAAAGTTGTTGCAACCAGGTCATCTCTTCGAAACGCTTTTATCTGGCTTTTCCTTTCGGCTCTTCTCGTTTGTGCTGCAGCTATTCCCGCCATGGCGCAGTCCACGTCGAGCCTGAATGGCGTTGTTACGGACGCCACAGGGGCCACAGTTCCCAATGCCAAGGTCACAGCAACCAATCATGCGACGGGAGTAGCGTCCACTACCCAAACAGACAGCACCGGCGCTTACCTTTTCCCCTCGCTACCGATTGGCGTGTACCGTCTCGAAGTCACTGCCACAGGCTTCCAAAAGGCCGTGGTTACAGACCTCGACCTTCCGGTCGCCACTTCCGTGACTCGCAATATCCAACTCAAAATTGGTGAAGCATCGGAAACCGTCGAGATTACTGCCGAAGCTGCGGTCATCGACACGACCACGAACAGCATGGGCCAGGTCATCAACGACAAGACCGTGCAGGACATCCCGCTCAACGGTCGTCACTTTACCGACCTGAGTCTTCTGACTCCTGGCACCATGACCCCGCCCGCCAACGGCTTTCTATCTTCTCCTCTGCGCGGTCAGGGTTCGTTTGGCATCAACACTGCCGGCCAGCGCGAAGACACGACCAACTGGCTGGTCAACGGCATCAACTTGAACGACCCGGTGCAAAATCAGATCACCTTCCAGCCGCCCATTGGCACGTTGTCGGAATTCAAGATAGACAACTCCGCCTTCCCCGCAGAGTACGGGCGCAACTCTGGCGCTATCGTCAACATGGCCACGCGCTCGGGGACCAACAACTACCACGGCGAAGCGTATGAGTTCCTGCGCAACAATGCTTTGGACGCGCGCAATTTTTTCAACCCAGTAACGGTTCCACAGAATCCTTTCAAGAGAAATCAATTTGGCGCGGATTTCGCCGGCCCCATCGTCAAGAACAAAGTGTTCTTCTTCTTGGATTACGAAAGCATCCAGCAACATCAGAGCTTGACTGCCTCGACCACGGTTCCCAGCCAGAACCAGATTGCCACCGTTACTTCCGCCGCCGTAAAGAGTCTCCTTGGTATCGTGCCTGCAGCCAATTTCCACCAGGCTACCGACGCTTCCACGGCTCAAGCGGACTGGACGGGCTTCGACGGCGGCGCCTTGGCCAACGTGACCCTGAATCAAGGTTCGGGCGACATCGACTTCGAATTGCGTCAGAAGGACCGTCTTCACGCGTACTACGTCGTTCAAAAAGATCATCGTCAGGAACCCTTGTTGCCGACTGCGCCCGCAACCATCCCGGGTTTTGGCGATACCCGCGACGGGCTTCGCCAACTTATGACCGTGACAGAAGACCATACGTTCAGCGCCTCGCTTGCTAATACTGTGCGCCTGGGCTTCAACCGCATCCATTTGACCTTCTTGCCCAATGCGCTGCTGGACCCCACAAAGTTCAACATCAACATGCCCCCGGGTTCTCCTGTCGCCACGGGCTTGCCATTGATTAACGTCGCCGGCACTTTGCTTTTCGGCGGGCCTAACGGAGAGCCCCAGGGCCGCGGCGACACCACGGCAGTTTTGAATGACACCTTGAGCTGGCTCAAGGGCCGCCACACGTTCGCCTTTGGCGGGGAAGTCCGGCGCGCCTACAACAACAATATCTCTGAGAACGTAGGTTCCTTCACGTACACAAGCTTCACGAACTTCCTAAACGATAGCGCATCGACCTTTGCCGTCACCCTGGGGGCGGGCAATGACAAAATCCTGCAACCCTCCTACGAAGGATTTGCTCAGGACAGCTTCAAGTGGAAGCCCAATTTCACATTGAACATTGGCCTGCGCTATGCCTGGAATACCACGCCTTCAGAATCGAATGGCCGCTTCACGAATTTCGACCCAACCACAGGGACATTGGTGTCCGCAGCTCAGCCCTACCACACGAATAACAAGAACTTCCAGCCGCGCGTTGGCTTTGCCTGGGATCCTTTTAAAGACGGCAAGACTTCCGTCCGTGCCTCCTACGCCCTCATGACCCAGGATCCCACGACCAACATTATTATTGGATTGAGCGGCAATCCTCCCTTCGCGATTCCTTCTTCGCTTTCAGGGAGCGTTACCTTGGAAAATCCCGGCGTCAGAGTTACCAGCCTCGGCCCCGCGTCGATCAATCCCTTGTTTGACGACGCTTACGCTCAGGACTGGAACCTGACCATTCAGCGCCAACTCACTCCGACCCTCGGATTGGAAGTAGCTTACGTTGGAGTGAAGGCCACACACTTGCAGCTTACGCAGAATATTAACCAGCCGTTTGTGACGGGCGGCGTTTACGGCACGACCAAGCCGTTTCCAACGCTTCCTCAGACCAGCCCGGTAATCCCGTCTCAGTGTCTCTCTCCGAACTCGTGCGCTCTGAACAACATCAATCAGGTCAATAGTGGGGGCAATAGCAATTACAACGCCCTGTGGGCCACTTTGAACAAGCACCTTTCTCACGGCCTGCAACTTCTCGCTTCTTACACTTACTCGAAGTCCCTTGATTACAATTCCCTATCCACGGGCGAGAGTCTGGCAATTCAGAACGCTTACAACCCACGCGGTGACTACGGGCCGTCGGAGTTCGACGCCCGTCACCGCTTTGTCGCAAGCGGCTTCTATAGCTTGCCCTTCAAGGCCAATCGTCTGATCGCTGGCTGGCAACTTGGTGTGATTACTTCAGCACAGACCGGAAACCCTCTCACACCCAACCTTCTCATCGCCCCGGGACCCGGAATCACCTTGTCTGTTAGGCCCGACGTCATCGGACCAATCCAAACAACTGGGAATCCTGCCCAGTGGTTCGCAAACAAAGCCGTCTTCGTTTCGCCATGCGTGGCCGGCGTGTGCCATCCAGGCGACCTTGGCCGGGATGCCATCATCGGTCCTAACTTCGTGAACACCGACTTCTCACTCACCAAGGACACAAAGGTGACGGAAAAGCTCAATCTTCAATTCCGGACCGAAGTATTCGACATTTTCAATCATCCGAATTTCGGCAACCCTACTCTGACCACAACCAGCAGCGCATTCGGGAGAATCACTAGCACGCGCTTCCCAACCGGCGACTTCGGTTCTTCGCGCCAGATTCAATTTGCTCTGAAACTGATGTTCTAAAATTCCTGACCAACTCTAATTCTCAAAAGGGCGGGCTTCGGCCCGCCCTTCTTTTTTGTGCTTGTGGATTCTCTTTTGCGCATGGAACTGCCGATCAGGGCGGCACGCTCAGGCCGCCGCAGGCTTCGGCTGATGCACTTTCACTGGCCCTAAATCCGGCAGAAACGCCGTCAGGATGCCAATCGCCGGAAGGTACGCACAGACGTGGTAGACGAAATCAATGCTAGTCACATCGGCGAGCTTGCCCAGAATCGCCGCGCCGACTCCGCCCATACCAAACGCGAAGCCGAAAAATAGTCCCGACACCGCACCGATTCTTCCCGGCATGAGTTCTTGCGCGTAGACCAAAATCGCCGAGAATGCCGACGCGAGAATCAATCCGACCACCACGCTCAGAATACTGGTCCAAAACAAATTTGCGTACGGCAAAACCAGCGTGAACGGCAGCACACCAAGAATCGAGCACCAGATGACCAGCTTGCGCCCCACGCGGTCGCCCACCGGCCCGCCGATAAACGTCCCCGCCGCCACCGCACCAAGAAAAAGGAACAGGTGCAACTGTGCGTTCTGAATCGTTAAATGAAATTTGTTCATCAGATAGAACGTGTAGTAGCTCATTATGCTCGCGAGATAGAAAAATTTGGAAAACATCAGCGCCACGAGAATCGCCAGGCTCCAGCCGATTTGCCGGTTCGACAGAACCGAATGAGGATGCATCGAGCCGAGGGAAGCAAGATGCTCCGGATCGACAACCACCTGTCTTGTATGAAGTCCTTTGTTCTTGCGGAACCAGGCGCCGATGTTCACCAAGAGCACGATGGCCAGCAGCGCCAGGAACGAAAACCATGCGATGTTGGCCTGCCCTTTAATGAAGATGAACGCCAACAGAGGCCCGATGGCTGAGCCCGCGTTTCCACCCACTTGAAACAGCGATTGCGCCATGCCGTGTTGTCCGCCGGAAGCCATGCGCGCCACGCGCGAAGACTCTGGATGGAACACCGCCGAGCCGATGCCCACAAATGCAGCCGCCGCAAGAATCGTCAGATAGGTGGGAGCCATGGCAAAAGCCAGCAGGCCAACCATCGTGATGCCCATGCCCACAGCGAGCG
Source organism: Terriglobia bacterium (assembly GCA_033853375.1). Classification (GTDB taxonomy): domain Bacteria; phylum Acidobacteriota; class Terriglobia; order Acidiferrales; family UBA7541; genus Acidiferrum. The sequence goes on along the minus strand of JAWOLO010000011.1, from coordinate 2,874 downwards.
AATACGGCTGCGGCCGCCGGTCTGTGTACAAACCGACGACCGGCTGCAGCAACGAAGCGGTCAACTGCAACGTGAGCGCGATCCGGCCCACCTGCCCGTAATTCAGATGGAAGCTCGCTTTCAGCAGCGGATAAATCGCGGGAATCAGCGACTGTACTGTGTCATTCAGCAGGTGGCAGAAGCTGATGGAAAGAAGAATCGGGAAAACGGCCTTCGTCGCAGCCGCGGCACGTGCTTCAGCTCGCGCTTGTGCATGCGCGGCGTCCAGATTCGTGCCGCTGGCCATCTACGCCTGCAGCTCCCTAAACATTTTTGCGCGGTTTGGGAGCATGCGTTTTATCTGGCGGCGGAGGCGAGGCGACGGGTGACGTAATCAGAAACGTACGCGTCGAAAAGTTCGTTCAGGCGCTTGCACACCGGGCCGGGCGCGGAAATCCGGTTGCCGGCAATTTCTCCCACGCTGATCAAATTTCGGTTCGTCGAAGTAATGAAAACTTCCTCGGCGGAGTAAAGGTCTTGGGGCCGCAAGGTCTGTTCGACGATAGGAAGGCCCGCTTCCGGCGCAATCTCCAGAAGAATTCCGCGCGTGATTCCTTCGAGGCAACCGGAACTGAGCGGAGGTGTAAAGATTTTGCCGTTTTTCACGGCGAAAATATTTGCGGACGTGCATTCTGCCACTTCGCCGCGCTCGTTGAGCATCACGACCTCGTCGAAGCCTTCTTTGTTCGCTTCCGCGATGGACCAAACATTGTTCAGCCACGAAATGGTTTTCACGCCCGCGAGCGGAGAAGCGGCATGTCGTCCATGCGCGCGCAGCGCCAGGCGAACGACTTCGCGGTACTCCGGCATGCTGGCGGTATAGATGATGAGGTCGACCTGCGGTCGGTGTTCGTTGCTCTGCCAAAAACCCACGGAATTGTAGACCAGGTAAATGCGCGCGCAGCCTTCCGTCACTTTGTTCGCGCGAATCACTTCATGAAGATGCACGCGGATTTTCGCCGCCGTGTGCAGCATCGGCAAGCGGATGATGCCCGCATCTTTTTCCAGGCGCCGCCAGTGGCGCTCGTACGCAAACGCCTCGCCGTGTGCAATGCGCACGGTCGTAAAGATGCCCCAGCCGCAAATAAGTCCCACTTGGCCGGGAGAAAGCCGCACTTTCTCGATAGGGAGAAGGCTCTCGTTGTGGAACACGTACGGGTGAATCACGCTTGCGCCTCGATCTCGGGGACCAAACAATTATTGTAACTGAACTTTCAGCCGATGGGTGGGCTAGAGGCGGAAGGCAGTGCCTTACAATTTGGACTGCTTTTCTGTCGCCCGCTTGGTTATTTCAAACAAATGCGTGTGATCTCACGCACCCCAATTTGGTCCGATTTGCCATTCCTCTGTATCTCGCGACGCTACTAGCTGCAAAATCAACACTTTCCCGTTTTGGCGACATGGCACGTCAATTGCTCGTTTGAGGTTGGGAGGGTTTATCCAATGGCCTTCGTTATCGTGGACACTTGCACCAAGGACGAAAATTGCGTCCAAGCTTGCCCCATTGATTGCATCCATCCGCGGAAGGATGAAGCGAAGTTTGCGGAAGTCGCTCAGCTCTACATCAATCCCGACGAGTGCACCGACTGCGGCGCCTGCGTGCCCGTGTGCGACTACAATTCCATTTACCCGGTTGACGATCTCCCGGAAAACTTGAAGTCCTTCGCCGAAAAAAACGCCGCCTACTACCACTAATCCGCGCGGCCTTTTCTCTTCTTTCTTGTGCAGGGGCACGACATGTCGTGCCCGCCCTCCCGCGCTCTTTCTGCCTGGCACGCTATCGGAGATTCCGAGCCGGCTGGATCAATAAATTGCTTAGCGGGGCCGGCACTACTAGGGCAGCACCACTACCTGCCCCACCATACCCAAATTGTCATGCAATACGCATTTGTAGTTGTAAGTGCCCGGCTGCGTGAAAGTCACTCGAAAATGCGTCGGATTGAGCGCTATGGCGTTGTTTGGATTCGAATTGACAGGCGTTCCCGGCTGATCGTCCAGAGCCTGCAAGATGAAGCCCGAATGCAAAGTGTCACTCGGAGAGTTGAGGACCGCGCGCAATCCTCCATCCGGATCCATCGTAACGCCCGCAGAAGGATCGAATATGTCCTGAGGCTCTTCCCCAAACGTGATGGTATGCGGTTCCTCCGGATCGGAATTGCTCCACTCGACCGTATCGCCCGCGTGAATCACGATCTTTCCCTTCACGAACCGCACCAGGGAGTTCGTTTGCAGCCCGCCCGGCGTGGATGTGATCTCTCCCACCCCCGCGGTGACATGAGCTGCCGGAGACGCGCCGTGCCCCGAGGACGCAGCTGATTTCCTCCGGCCTTCGGAAAACCGCTGGGTCGCTGCCAACACGCGCACAGTGAGCGAGTCCATTCCGTGTGCATGCGCCCCGCCCATGCCGGCCATGTCCGAACTTGTTGCGTGATCGCTGTCTGTCAGCAGATCGCGCATCTCGTTCGCGGCTTCCTGGTCATAGAAAGCTTGGTCATGCGGCAGCGTGGCCGAGGGGGCAAGCACGTGCACCACGCCGTTCATCGTGTTGTGCACCAGGCACTGGATCTTGTAGTTGCCCGCCGCCGGGAAGTTCACGGTGAAATCCGGCTGGCCCTTGACGGTCGGCGGTGTCGTCACGCACGTGGAACCGTCGAAACTCGCGACGCCAAACGAAAATCCCGGGCAGCCCACCGGAAAGGGCGGAAAGACTTGTCCAACTACGAGAAACGATACGGTGTGAATTTCGTCCGAGTTAAACGTCCAGGTGATGCTGTCGCCGGCGTGAATCCACATTTCATTCGGCAGAAACGCCAACGCCTGTCTCCCCATGTCCGG
>JAWOLO010000010.1:0-6949 GCA_033853375.1 Terriglobia bacterium | reverse complement strand
CGTCCCGCCAACTCATCCACGCGCGCCAGCACTTCCTCAACACTCATCTTCTTGCCACCATGAAATGCGTAGGCCGTGTCGCACCACATGCAACGCAGGTTGCACCCGGTCAGCCGCACAAAGATGCACGGCAAACCAGCGTGCGTCCCCTCGCCCTGAATCGATTTGAAAATTTCCGTGATGAACATAACGGTGAAATTATAACGGAGCGGCCGATCCTCGAATCACTTTACGCCTTTTGTGCTGCTCGCCTCTTTTCTGGGCCACAGCCAATACGCAGCGGCGACGAAAACCACGCCTCCCAGGAGGAATGGCAAATAACCAAGGGAAAGTCCCAGGAAACGAAAAACCAACACGTAGCCTATGGCCACGAGGATCGCAGGAACCAGGATGATAAGGAACGCGCGGTTCATCGCTTAGTCATCTGCCCCAGCATTCCTCTAGCGCGCCAGTGCCGCGTAACGGAAATAATTAACGCATGACTGGCGACGCGGAATCCTTGGAGCTCCAAATCAAGTCTTCTACTCAGAACTTACAACTTTAGACTTAAGACTCTTCTAGCTTCCCGGCCGGTACTGTGCCCGGCTTGTGTCCGTCTCCCACAAAACCACGTCCGTCACTTTTGCGCCCGGCGGCATGCCCTTCAATTGCTTGGTAATCTCATCGTAAAAATACTTGGCCACGTTCTCGGCCGAAGGATTCACCTTGGTGAAAGGCTCCAGGTCATTCATGAACTGGTGGTCCAGACGCCCCATGACTTCGCGAATAATTTGCTTCACTTGCACAAAATCCACCAGCAGGCCAATGGAATCAAGCTGCGGCCCCTCAACAGTCACGCGCACGCGGTAATTGTGTCCATGCGGGTTTTCACACTTGCCCTTGTAGCCGCGCAGGGCATGCCCTGCAGAAAACGTTTCTTCCACGCTGACTTGAAACATGTCGCTCCAAATTGCGCCGCCTGCTTCACTGCATTTCTTGTTCGTAACGCTTCAGGCGGGACTTGTCGGATGCGCCGCTTTTTCCTTTGCATTCCCATCCAGGAACCGGGCCACCTCTGTCATTTCCTGCGTTACCCGGTAGCGCGGCAGCGACTCCAGAAAAATCTTACCATAGGGCATTCGCAGGATGCGGGTATCGAGCAGCGCCAGCACGCCGCGGTCGGTCTTCGTTCGAATCAGCCGTCCGAATCCTTGCTTCAGTGACAGCACCGCCTGCGGCACTTGAAATTCCGCGAAGGCATTGCGCCCGTCTTCCTGCAAAGATTGCACTCGCGCCGCTACGATGGGGTCGCTCGGCACGGCGAACGGCAACCGGTCCACAATGACGCATGACAACTGCTCGCCCGGAACATCCACGCCCTGCCAGAAGCTCGCCGTTGCGAACAGGACCGCCGCTTCGGTATTTTTGAACCGTTCCAGCAGCGCCGACCGCGGCGCCGTTCCTTGCAGCAGCAGCGGAAACGACACTCGCGGGCGCACGCGTTCGAACAAATCATTCATTTGCGTATAGCTGGTGAACAGGCAAAACGCGCGCCCCTGACTGTGTTCCAGCAATTGCACGATTTCATCGGCGGCCTTCGAGGAAAATCCCGCGTCGCGCACATCCGGCATTTTGCGCGGCAAATACAGCATCGCCTGCTTCGGATAATCGAACTCCGGCGGCAGCGTGCGTTCTTTCGCGTGATCGATGCCCAGCCGCTGGCGGATGTAGTCGAATCGTCCAGCCACGGTCAGGGTTGCGGACGTAAGAATCACCGTGTCGAATTGTTCGAACAGCCGCTCCCGCAAAATCTGGCTCACATCGATGGGCGTGGCCGTCAGGAACACGCCTTTGTTCCGCCGCTCGTACCAATAGACAAAATTCTTCTCGTTCGATTCGAACAGGAACGAAAGTTCCTGCCGCAGTTCGAAGCTGCGCCGCGCCATGCGCGTCAGCTCTTCGGGCTTATTTGTCTGCGCGGCAATTTCCGTTTCCAGGCTTTTCAGGGAGGACACCAGCGCGTCATATGTATCGGGGTTCTGCTCCAGAAAAGCTTCCCGCTCCCGCCGTGAAAACGAAAACCGTCCTTCGCGCGGCGGAAACAATTCAAAAAAGCTGCGGTTGCGCTCGCGGATGCGCTGCGTCTTCCGTAGCAACGACGGCGTGCCCATGTGCAGCAGCCGCAGCGTTTGGTCCGTGTCCCGCGCTAACTCTTCGAACCGGAAATTCGAAATCTGCCGCCCAAAATATTCGCTGGCCACGTCCTCCATTTCGTGCGCTTCGTCGAACACCACCGCCGAGTACTCCGGCAAGATGCTCCCGAAGTCGTCCTGCTTCAGCGCCAAATCCGCAAAGAAAAGGTGATGGTTCACAATAATCAGGTCGGCTTCTTTTGCGCGCTGATGCATGCCCGTCACGAAACACGGATTGAACGACGGGCATTTCTGCCCCGTGCACGTATCGCGCCGAGCGTCGAGCCGCCCCCATAATTCGGAATCGTCCGGCAAAAACGTCAATTCCGCGCGGTCGCCCGTCTCCGTCAACTTCGCCCAATCCTTGATCTGCCGGAAATAATCAAGTTCGTCGATCCCCTTCAGCAACGCCTGATCCTGCATCTGGTTCAATTTAGAGATGCACAGAAAATTCGAGCGCCCTTTCATCACCGCGACTTTCAAGTTCGGCGCAAAATGTTTCTGCAAAAAGGGAATATCTTTTTGGAAGAGCTGTTCTTGCAGCGACTTCGTTGCCGTCGAAATCACGACGCGCCGCCCGCTGCAAATCGCGGGAATCAGATACGCTAGCGTCTTGCCCGTTCCGGTCCCTGCCTCCACGATCGCGTGATGATGCGTTTCGAATGCATCGTGCACCAGTTCCGCCATCTCCAGTTGTCCCGCGCGGTATTCGTAGTCGGAATTCGCGACGCCGCGGTCGAAGCCGGCCTTCATGCATTTTTCAAGGAATCCACCGGGCCCAAAAATTTCCTGCATCGACGGCTTGCTGGCCCCAGCCTCACCCTGCCCTTTACTGCCGATCCGTTCTAATTCCGCCTCGCGCGCACTCGGATCATCGTCTAGAGGTACATACACCCTCTCGGCGACCTTCGCCGGCGCCTTGGCATTCCCACCTGTCCCGGCCCGATTCGAATTGGTGGTGGTTTTTCTCAGAAGTCTACCTTTGCTCTTGTGACCTGCGGCACGTCCTGAGACCAGCTACGATAACACACCGCCTGCCGCAGCCTCACTCATGCCATCACTCTTCCTTGAGGAGCTGCCACCGGCGTATCCCCCTGGATTCAAGGCCTTTAGCAGTTGAACAATCCGGCCACTTTTGGCCTGTCTGCAATTCTTGCCGCGCGTTACATTCGTCAGGGGGAAATTACGCATTTTCTGTTCACGAACGAAAACGTAAACTAGTTCTGCCGTGGGGTGTTCTAATGAATTGCCGCAAAGTTTTTTCCTTCATGTGCTTCCTGACCGCTCTCGCGCTGGCCTCCTGTAGCGGCCCGTTTAAGGGCGGGAGTGGAGGTGGGGGTGGCGGCGGCAGCGCCACGGTAAGTTTTACGCTGGTTGCGGACACGCTTCCCGCGAGCCCGTCCATCCTTTCCTTTAAGGTTTCCATCAACGGGATTCAAATTAAGCCGGCGTCCGGTTCCGCTGTGACGCTAACACCCGCCACGGCCGTCATTGACCTGATGCGCTTGCAATCGGACACCGCTTTTCTCGGAAGTCTCAGCAAAGTTCCCGCAGGAACTTACACCGTTCAGGTTTCTCTTTCCAATCCCGCTATCACTTTTTTCAACGACACAAGTTCGACGATCACCGCGGGCTCAACCACCTGTACCGCTGGTTCCGTATGTACTGCCACTCTGACGGCCACCGGCAATCCCACGGTCAGTTCCTTCAATCTGACGGTCGCCGCCTCCGCCAATCAAGGAGTTGGGTTGGACTTCAACTTGAATAGCGCCATCTCGCTCTCCGGCGGAACTTTGTCTGTGAATTTCAATCCGCCCGCTCCCAGTACGGGAGTTTTCAGTGCCTTCATACTCCCTCGCCAAAACGCAAACCTGGGTTCCAACCAGCTTGAACTCCTGGAGGACTTTACCGGCGTCGTCAGCCTCAGCGGCAACAACGTGACGGTGACTTCGCCTGTTCGAGGCGCCCTAACCGCGGTCAATAGCTCCACTTCGTTTTTTGACGCCAGCCCTGACGGCACGATGTGCCAGACGCCTGCATCTTTCAGTTGCGTCGCGAGCGGCCAAGCCGCGAGCGTCGATGCGTTCCTCAATTCCGACGGGACTCTCGCATTGAAGGAATACGAGCCCCTCACATCGACGCAGGTGGATCTTGTGGAAGGCACCGTGTTCGCGGTTCCAAGTGTCTCGCAATTCGGCATGGTCGTGACAGACAAAATACAAGCGGCGACCGGCTCTCTTATTGGCGGTCTACATGTGGGTGATCTGCTGACCGTCAATCTGTCTTCTTCGGTTAAGCCTTTTTTTGTGGATACGAAAGGCCTGCCGGTAGCCAACTCTTTTGCTGGAAGTTTCGGTCTTTTCGCCAATCAGACCAGTACGACGGCAATTCATCAGGGCCAATCCGTGGCCGTCCATGTCTCCGCGTTTACGGCGGCTAGCGGTACCACCCCTGCTTCTGCAACGGTCGACACGGTCACCTTGCGGTGGTCTCGCCTTATCGCATCTCTGACGGGTGCCGCTTCGACCACTCAAATCAATGTGAATGCGGTTCCAAGCTACTTCGGCTTCACTTCGGCATCTATCTTCGCTACCGAGGTTTTCACCGGCACCCTGGGAGCCGATGGAGTGACGAATCTTGACGGCATCATCAGTGCGAATAGCGTCAATGCAAGCCTGCCCGTGGGACTGCGCGTTCTTTATCTTGAGAACTCAACTAACAGTTCGCAGTTTCCATTTATGGCCGCGAAGATTCGACAACACTGAGCTTTGTTTGCGTAAGTTTTCTTTTTTCCTCCGCCTCCGCAAAAGGCAACGGGCTCTCCAAGAACGAATGCTTGGAGAGCCCGCCTTTTCCCCTCTTAAATTTTGTGCCGTGGATTTCGGCGCTCGCCCCTCACGTTTCCTGCTTCCTGCTAGCCGCCGAGGGCAAATATTCCACGCTCTCTTCTCTTTTTACTTAGAACTTAAAACTAACAGCTGAGAACTGGCTTCACGCGGGCAGCGGTCCGCCGACCGTCGTAGTCGGCGGCAAGGGCTGTGCGGACGGGGGCGCCTGAGCGCCGGTGGCAAGCGCGGGCTGGAAGCGCCGGAAAATCGCCAGCGAAATGGCGCCAATGCCCCACAGAATCACAACAAACTTTACCCAGCCTCCCACATGCGGAATCGTCGTGCACAGGCGCACGATGATCACGCCCACGGTCATCCTTCCGATAAACGGCCAAAACTCGCTGGTGCGGCCCATCAGCCACTGGCCAACCACGGTTCCAATAATCACTTGCGCGAAATACAGAGACGCGTACCACACAAACAGCGTGGAAATGCCGATGAACAATCCAACCACGGTGATGCACGCAATGCACGCCGCAATGGGCACTCCGAACAATACCAGCACGCCCAGCCCCGCCGCTGCTCCGTACTGTTCCGCATACTTCGTCGCCTCTTCCGAGAATTTCGGCATCAGCGCGAACAGCACCAAACCGTAAAGGATGAACGCCGCCAGCCAGATGACCTGCCAGACGTAATAATGCGGGCTCGAATAATCCGGGCCGCGCTTCACTTTTGTGAATTTGACCGGAGAGGCCAGCTTCGCCTGATCCGAGACTTGCGGGGGTTTATTCCCCTCGAATTCCACCGGACCGCCGATTTGCGCGGACGAATCGATATTCAGTTCGTCGGCCCGGATTTTCGCCGAGCCACCGATAATCCCGCTGAGGTTCGTCTGGCCGCCCATAGCCAGAAGATCGCGCTGCACGTGGCCGTCAATGCTCAATCTCCCGGAGAAAGAGGTGATGCTTCCGCCGATGGTCGCATCCCGGTCGATGTTGACGTCGCCCCCGAAGGTCATTACGTTGCGCCCGACTTTGCCCTTGACTGTAATGTTCCCCGCATACCCACGAATGCTTCCATCCACCTGCCCGGTCATCCTCACTTGTCCTGACGCGGAAAGCAGGTCTCCCAGAACATGGCCGGATACTTCGACGTCGCCGCCCGCAACCACCAAGTCGCCTTCGATGGTGCCGGCGATGCGGATTTGCCCGCCGGCGACGTACAAGTCGCTGTGGATCACTTCATCCTTTGCGATGGTCACGCGGTCCGCATGCCGAAACTCGGTCGCCGAGGCCAGCGCCGGCATCAGCAGCGCCGCGCACAATCCCGCTAACACCAGCGCGAGCGCCGAACCGCGGCGGAGCCTCCGCCGCAGGAACATCACGACCAACCCGCCCAGCGTCGCCAGTGCAAGAATCTCTAGAAGTGTGATCATGGATTGCCATCCTCTCCAGAACGGGCTCTGGAAAATCAGCAGGCCCAGCAAGTTCGTTCCGCTGAATCCCGCCTGCTCCAATTGCTGCTGCCAGGGTTGAATGTATCCGGTATAGAGCGCGTACACGCCCGTGGCCGCCAAGCCAAAAGCCAGACCCCAAATCCATTGCATCGAGCGCCGCGCAGCTTCCTGGAACTGCGCCAGGCGCGACGGGAGCGGTTCGGTGTCTTCGAGCATCGCCCGGGTCAGGAGCCGTGTTTCGCGCTCCAGCGCGCGCAGCAACGTGCGGCAGCTCTCGCACTCCTGCGTGTGCGCCGAGACTTCCAGCCCACGCGCGCGGTCCAACTGCCGCTCGAGGTACAGCAGGCAGGTCATCTCGTCCAGATGCTTCAACGTGCCATCCCCAGGTTCGCTCATCAAGCCCCTCCTGCCGCGATCGCTGCGTTGCCTTCCAGCGCTTGCCGCAGTTCATGCCGCGCGCGCAGCAGCACCACGCCCACAAAGGCGCGGCGCAC
>JAWOLO010000009.1:0-11267 GCA_033853375.1 Terriglobia bacterium | reverse complement strand
CCTGTGGCGCTTGCTGCGTCAAGCTAATTTCCATGTATTCTCCGATGATCTGCTAAATTGAGGACGCTGATACCCCAGCTGGCTGAGCGAATAGACAGTTAACACCATAACATCGTTCGTCGTCCTGTGCTCGGAAACTGCGAAAAAGGATGTGGAAATAGTGAATGAATGCTTGACGGCGAAAACCTGACAGTTGGAGTCCTACGACCGGCTTCTCAACCAGCGGTTATCGAAGAAAAAGCAGGTCTCGCTACGAGCCCAGCTTCCACAGAATTTGCCGCAGCATACCGAGGAGAAGCTCTGCATCCGCTGCCGAGAGCTTCATTCGCCGAATGAACCTGCGAATTTTTTCTTCGGCTGGCGCTGCAGAATGCGATTTCGCGTTGCCTTTGATCGACCCGCTTTTTAAGTAGCCACTAGCCTTCAAAGTCTCGAGCAGAAGCGACGTGAGCCGCTCAAAATCGCCTGCCCTGGCGTGCATCGTCTTCTCCGGCACGGAAGGAGATCTTGCGTCCCGCGCCAATTCATACAGGCAAACCGCAACGGCCTGTCCGAGATTCATCGAGCGATGCTCTTCACGCGTGGGGATATGCAACAGCCAGTGGCAATGGCTGAGATCTTCATTCGAAAGGCCGCGCTTTTCCGAACCAAAGAGAAGCGCTATGCGGCCGGTGCCTAAGCGCTTGCGAATCAGCCGCGCGCCTCGCTGCAAATCCCGCACGGAGTGCTGTGGGTCACGCCGGCTCAGCGCCGTCGTGCCCACGACCAGCGAGCAATCCGCCACAGCCTCACCCAAAGATTTGAATTCCTCTGCTTGCGCGAGTAGCGGCGCTGCTCCTACGGCGGAACGCGCTTCGCGGAATGCCAATTCGTAGGGATTCACCACGCGCAGGTGCAAAAAGCCAAAGTTGCTCATCGCGCGCGCTGCCGCGCCAACATTCAACGGATTCCGCGTGTTCACCAGCACTACACGCAATCGCTCGAAGTCGTTTTCTCTAGACAAGGGTCTTTAATCTACAACACCGCGGCTGGAACAAGCGCAATCGTGGTGATTCGGAATGGATGCCGATCTCTATGCGGTGGGCGCTTGCCATTCACCGCTGGTCAGATACTCGTGAATGGACTTCGCGGCGCGCCGCCCGGCCCCCATTGCCAGAATAACCGTGGCGCTTCCCGTGACGATGTCGCCGCCTGCAAAGACACCTCTTCGCGACGTTCGCTGTGTCGAGGAATCTGCTTGAATGTAACCCCGCTTGTCGGTCGTCAATCCGGGAGTTGTGCTCTGCACAATGGGGTTCGCGCTCGTACCTACGGCAATCACGGCCACGGAAATTGGCAATTCGAACTCCGAGCCTGCGATCGGAACCGGACGCCGCCGCCCGGAAGCATCGGGCTCGCCAAGCTCCATCCGCACGCACCGCGCGGCCCTGAGCCAGCCTTTGCCGTCCGAGAGAAATTCCACCGGATTCGTCAGCAGGTGAAACTCGATGCCTTCCTGCTGCGCGTGGTGCACTTCCTCAATTCGCGCAGGCATCTCCGCTTCACTGCGGCGGTACACGACATAGGCTTTGCGCGCGCCCAGCCGCAGCGCCGAGCGAATCGCGTCAAGCGCGGTGTTGCCGCCTCCGATCACCGCGACGTCTTTGCCATGCACATCCAGCATCGGTTCGTCATACCGCGGAAACTGGTACGCCTTCATCAAATTGATGCGCGTCAAAAATTCATTTGCGGAATACACGCCGTTCCAGTGCTCGCCGGGAATCCCCATGAATTGTGGCGAACCTGCTCCAGTGCCGACGAACACAGCGTCAAATCCCTCTTCGCCCATCAATTCGTCGATGGTCACCGTTCTCCCGACGACCACATCCGTTTCAAACTCCACCCCCATGTCACGCAGGTAGTCCAATTGTTCGCGGATAATCTTCTTGGGCAGTCGGAACTCGGGAATCCCATAAACCAGCACGCCGCCAAGTTCGTGCAACGCCTCGAAAACGCGAACTTTGTGCCCCTTCTGCGCCAGATCGCCTGCCACCGTCAGCCCGGACGGCCCGCTTCCCACGACCGCCACTTTCTTTCCTGTCGGCGGCACTTTTGGCAGGTGCCGAATCCCCATCCGCTGTTCGTAGTCCGCCACGAATCGCTCCAGATAGCCCACGCCCAGTGGCTTCACTTTTTTGCCAAGCGTGCACCCGGCCTCGCAATGATCTTCCTGCGGGCATACGCGCCCTGTAATCGCCGGAAGGACATTGTCTTCCCGGATCTTCGCTGCTGCTCCGGCAAAATCGCCCGCCACGATCAATTGCACAAATTCCTTCACCTTGACGCCTACCGGGCAGCGCTGCATGCAAGTGGCTTTAGCACATTCCAGGCAACGCAGGGCTTCCTGCCGTGCGAGTTCCGGGGAGTAGCCCAGGTTCACTTCGGTGAACGTCGAGCTGCGCTGCACGGCATCTTGCTCCGGCATCAACTGCCTCGGCACCTTCAGGCGCTCTTTCAGGGTTAGTGGATTCAGCGAAGGGGTGACCGGCGGCTTCATCGGGCGCCTCCAGGCAGAACGGGGCACGGTTCTTTACTTTGCGGACCGCTCTTCGCCGCCTGCGCTTCGCGCTCGCGTGCGAATTCTTCCATCGAACGCCGCTCGGCTTCGCGGTACATCGCGTTGCGCTGCACCAGCACGTCGAAATTCACGCGGTGCGCTTCAAACTCCGGCCCATCCACGCAGGCAAACTGGCTTTTGCCGTCCACGAGTACGCGGCAGCCGCCGCACATGCCCGTCCCATCAATCATGATGGGATTGAGGCTGACTACCGTTCGAATCCCCGCCGGCCGGGTCAGTTCGGCAACCGCGCGCATCATCACCACCGGGCCCACTGCGAGAACCATGTCAATCTGCGTGCCTCGCTTGATGAGCTCGCGCAGCCAATCCGTGACGAAACCTTTCAGCCCGTAGCTTCCGTCATCCGTGGTCACAATCAGTGTGTCGCTGACCGCGCGCATTTCGCTTTCCAGAATCATCAGTTCTTTGTTGCGCGCTCCGATGATGGAAATCACGTCGTTGCCGGCGGCCTTCAGAGCGGAAGCTGTCGGATAAGCCATGGCAGTTCCCACGCCTCCGCCAATCACCACTACAGTCCCGAACTTGTTGATTTCCGAAGGTTTACCTAGGGGGCCGACCACGTCGGCCAGTGAATCCCCTGCTTTCAAGCCATGAAGCATGTGCGTGGTCTTACCTACGGCCTGCACCACGATGTTGATCGTCCCAGCTGAGGGGTTGGAGCTCTCAATAGTGAGGGGAATGCGCTCGCCTTGTTCGTGGATTCGAATGATCACGAACTGGCCTGGCTGTTGCTTGCGGGCAATCCGGGGAGCTTCAATGACGAAGCGCTTGATGCCTGGGGCTAGGAATTGGGCCTGCTGGATTTTGAACACGCGCGCTCCGCGATTATTTCGCTCTTTATTCTCAAGGTCCGCCCGACCCCTTGGCCGTGATATTGGTCACGTCTCAATGTGACCTGCGCACAGCCTGGGGTCGTGTTGCGCGAAGGCAATCCGTAACTTAGACTGGTTTTCGGGTAGAATCTTCGCGCCTTGCCAACCCGGGCCGAGAGTTCCCTCCTAACAAGAGGCCTGTTGGCATGGCCGAATCCATTTCGCTCTAAGACCTCGCTTGGCGAGGGGCTTCACCGTGAGCGCTATCGGTGTCGCAAGAGCGCCGAGCGCCACGCGCTAGAGACTTTGCAGCAAAAGGTCTGTAGACAGGAGAGCAAGTGGCAACTCCACTGGAAAGTTGGGTTGAAGAAGCGGCAAAGCTGACCAAGCCGGACCGCATCGTGTATTGCGATGGATCCGAAGCGGAATACCGGCGCATGGTCGACCTGATGCTACGCGCCGGGGATACCGTCACGCTGAACGAAAAAACCTATCCAAACTGCCATCTGCACCGCAGCTCCGTAAACGACGTCGCGCGCACCGAACATCTGACATTCATCTGCTCGCGCGATAAGGACGACGCCGGCCCAACCAACAACTGGATGGATCCCGACGCCGCGAAACACAAAGTCGGTGCGCTTTTCGATGGCGCCATGCGCGGCCGCACCATGTACGTCGTGCCCTACATTATGGGTCCGGTGACTTCGCCCATCAGCGAAGTCGGCGTGGAAGTAACAGACAGTCCTTACGTCGTCGCGAGCATGCGCATCATGTCGCGAATGGGCCAGGTGGCGATGGATCGCTTGGCCCATTCGAACGAGTTCGTTCCTGGCTTGCATTCTCTCGGCGATCTCGATCCCATGCGCCGTTACATCGTGCATTTTCCCGCAGAAAAACTGATCTGGAGCGTCGGCTCGGGTTACGGCGGAAACGCGCTGCTCGGGAAAAAATGTTTTGCTTTGCGTATCGCCAGCGTGATGGCTCGCGAACAAGGTTGGATGGCGGAACACATGCTCGTCCTCGGCCTCGAATCGCCCGGCGGAAAAGTAACCTACATGGGCGCGGCGTTTCCGAGTGCTTGTGGAAAAACGAATCTCGCCATGATGGTGTCCGCTCTGGAAAGCCAGGGTTACCGCGTCTGGACCGTGGGCGACGACATTGCTTGGATGAAAATCGCCGACGACGGCTATCTCCACGCCATCAATCCGGAAGCAGGATTTTTTGGCGTCGCTCCTGGAACGGGCATGCTCACGAATCCGAATGTCATGGGCGCGCTGCACAAAAATACTTTGTTCACCAACGTGGCCATGACTGCGGAGCGCGAACCGTGGTGGGAAGGAATCGGCAGCATTCCCCCCGCGGGACTCACGAACTGGAAAGGTGAACTCTGGGATTCCTCCAAAGGGCCCGCGGCGCACGCCAATGCGCGCTACACCGTGCCTGCGAGGCAGTCGCCAAGCATTTCTCCGAAATGGGAAGCGCCCGAAGGCGTGCCCATTTCCGCGTTCATCTTTGGCGGAAGGCGCGCGCGAGTGGCGCCGCTGGTCTACGAATCGTTCGACTGGCAGCACGGTGTGTTCGTTGGGGCGACGATGGCTTCGGAGACCACGGCGGCGGCCACGGGTGACGTGGGAATCACGCGGCGCGATCCCATGGCCATGCTGCCGTTCTGCGGATACAACATGGCGGATTATTTTGCCCACTGGCTGCAGATGGGGAAGAAAATCCCGAAGCCGCCCAAGATCTTCCACGTCAACTGGTTCCGCAAAGGCGCCGACGGAAAATTCCTGTGGCCCGGCTACGGCGAGAACGTGCGCATCCTGAAATGGATTCTCGAGCGCGTGGAGGGCCGCGGCGCCGCCCGGGAAACGCCAATTGGTTATGTGCCCGCAAAGAATGGATTAACACTCGACGGAATGAAGATTTCCGATGATGCGCTGAACGAATTACTGCGCGTGAATCCCGCTGATTGGGAGACCGAGCTCGAAGATTCCAAGCAGTTCCTGATGAAATTCGACACGCGTTTGCCCAAAGAAATTCGCGAAGAGCACGGGAAACTCTCGAAGCGCTTCCAGCACCTCGTCACGGCGTAGTTGCCTCATGTCTCTGAGCGAGCTAGTGCGCGTATATCGTTTGCGCGTCGGCGATTTTGGCCAGCCCGTGGCGCTTTCTGCGTTCGCCCTTTCGCCCGCGGAAACGGAGCGGCTTTTTTCTGGTTACGAAGAGGACTACCACATCGGCCGCTTCTTTCATTTCACCGAACGCAGCGGCCAGAAATTTTCGATCAACGGTTTTTCCGCCACTCACGTTTCCATCGACGCGGGAATCCAAACGATTCTTTAGAGCGAGTTGCTGTAATCGACTCAATTTGTCATTCCGAGGAGTTACAGGCGACGAGGAGTCCTGGCTCAATCGCAGCTTTGTCTTTGTCTAGCCCAATGAGACACGCAAGAACCCTCACCCAGAACGCCGATTCTTCCCTCTCGGACTGAGCAAGATTGGAATCAAGCCACGATTCCTCGCCGCCTGCTTGTCCAGCCTGTGGCTGCCTGCCCTGCCGCAGGCAGCCGCAGGCTGGCTCGGGATGACAGGCAAAGGTTTTTTCAAACAGCCATTAAGCGGTGGCGGCTTTCACTTGCGAAAGGGCCGCAGAGACTTCGGCGAGATCCGGCACTACGGGGATGTCGTAGTTCTTGAACCACGCGATTTTGCCCGCTTTGTTGACGATGGCGATGGCGCGGCCGGTGATTCCCTTGTCCGCGAGATACATGCCGTACTTTTCGCTCATAGCGCCGCGTGGCTGGAAGTCCGCGAGCAACGAATATTTGATGCCCATTTTCTCTGCGAAAGCTTTGTGTGACCACACGCTGTCCACGCTCACGCCAAGCACTTCCGCGTCCAGCGTCTCAAACTTTTTCATGTCATTCACAAAGCAAGCGTGCTCGTTCGTGCAGACCGGGCTCCAGTCCAGCGGATACCACATCAGCACAACGTTCTTTTTCCCCGTGAAGTCAGACAACTTCACTTCTTTCTTGTCCTGATTTTGCAGCGTGAAATCCGGCGCGTTTTGTCCTACCGAAATGCTCATACCTTCCTCCTGATCGAATGGGCTGTAGAATCTTCCTCAGCATCTTACCTAAAGCGTTTGATTCAATCCAAACGGCCTTACATGAAGGCTTGCGCGCTTTTTTCACGTCAAATCATTTGTGGTTCCCCCGCTTCTTCAAAAAGCAGATTCCTCGCTTCGTTCGGAATGACAGTCCCTTTTATTTTGCCCGGCGGATCAACTCTCAATGGGCGATATCGGCGTCGTAGACGACTTTGCCGCCAACGAAAGTTTTCAGGACGCGAATCGAAAGAATCTCCGGCGGCGGGATTTTTGTAATGTCTTTCGAGATGACCGTCAAATCAGCCAGCTTGCCTTTTTCGATGGAACCCTTGTTCCTTTCTTCAAACTCCGCGTAAGCGGCTTCGACGGTGTAGCCGCGCAGCACTTCTTCGAGCGTGAGTCTCTGTTCGGGATGCCAGCCGCCCGGGGGATTTCTCTGCGGATCCTGCCGCGTGATGGCCGCATAGATTCCGTAGAAGGGATTGAGCGTTTCGCCGGGAAAATCCGAACTCAGTGGCAAATGCGCGCCGGAATCTTTCACCGAGCGCCAGGCATAGGCGTACTTAACGCGCTCAGGCCCGAGGCGCTTTTCTGCCCAGGGCATATCGGAGGTGGCGTGCGTGGGCTGCATGGAAGCGATCACGCCAAGCTTCGCGAAGCGCGGAATGTCTTCGGGCGCGAGCACCTGCGCGTGTTCGATGCGCAGACGCGGATCGTGCGCATCGGGCACGGCCTTCTCGGCTTGTTCGTAAGCGTTAAGCGTGCTGCGATTCGCAGCATCGCCGATGGCGTGGGTGCAGACTTGAAAGCCGGCTTGCAACGCCCGATGCGTCAAGTTGAAGATGTCGGATTCCGGAGTGGTCATTAAGCCTTTGGTCTGGGGGGCGTCGCTGTAAGATTCCAGGAGTGCGGCACCGCGCGAGCCAAGCGCGCCATCGGCAAAAAGCTTGAAGGAGCGAATTGTGAATTGGTGATGCGGATCGATGGCCGGGCCACGATTGAGCCATTCTTCGACAAGACTCTTGTCCGCGCCGTCGAGCATGGCGTAAACGCGAAGCGGCATGTGGCCTTCGCTCACTAATTCGCGAAAGGCCTGCACCATCAGCGGCGTAACTTTGGCTTCGTGGACGGAAGTCAGACCATTGCGGACGCACTCGCGTGCCGCGAGCTGCATGGCGCGCTTGGCCTGGACCAGGGTCATCGGGGGAATGTGTTTGGAGACCAGCTCCTGCGCGTGATTGAGCAGGATGCCCGTAGGCTCGCCGGTTCTTTCGTCGCGCAGGATTTTGCCGTTTTCCGGATCCTTGGTGTCTTTTTTGACGCCCGCCAGCTCGAGCGCGCGTTGATTGGCCCAAGCGGCAAAAGTGTGCAGGCCGACGAGAAAGACTGGATTGTTGGGCGTGGCCGCACTCAAGGCTTGATTGGTGGGATAGTTCGAGGCCCATTTGCCTTCGTCCCAGCCCCAGCCGAGAATCCATTCGCCCGGAGCAGCGGAAGCGGCTCGCTGCTTCACGCGTTCGATAATTTCTTTTTCCGTGGGAATATCTTTGAGGTTCAGGCGGACGAGGCTTTCTCCGAGATTAATCAGATGCGTGTGCGCATCGATGATGCCGGGGAGGATAGTGGCGCCCTGAAGGTCCATGGTGCGCATCGGCTTAGGATAAAGACGCTTCGCTTCGTCGCTGCTGCCAACCCACACGATGCGATCGCCGCGAATGGCCATGGCCTGCGCCGAGAGCTGTTTGTCGTTCATCGTGACGATGTGCGCGTTGAGGAGAAGCAGATCGGTGTTGGGAGATTGAGCGGAAAGAGTAGCGGCGAAAAGGGAGAGCGCCGAAAAGCAGAACAAGCTCATGTGCCACGCTCTGTGGCGAATGCTGAATGCGACCTTCATCAGACTCCTCCCAATGTGCGGTCGTGCAATACGCTACGCGTCCGGGCGGGGCCCTTCGGGCAGCTCAGGGTAAACAAGCCCCGCCCCTACAACGTGCTACGTGACAAGCATTCTCGCAGTTATTTCTGGGACACCACACTATCTCGAAACAGCCTTGGCCGGAACCTGCGATGACCATACTACCGGCTCGACGGGGCCAATCCAAAAGGCCCAGGACAGCGCACCCAGCAAAGACACGACACCGGTGATGGCAAACGCCCAGAAATAATGGCCGGTGCGCCCCAAGACGAAACCGGTCAGCGCGGGAGCTATTGCTCCCCCGATATTTCCAACAAAGTTTTCGATTCCTGTCCAGCGACCGGCGGCGCGAGGGCCTGCCAGCGTCTGGGTGATGGCCCAGACGTTCGAGGAACTCACGCCAAGCGATGCTGCCACCAAAACCAGCGTGACCGCGGTGAGTTTGGGGCCCGCAAGGACGCCGGGAATCAGGAAGAGCGCGGCGCCAGCCATGCCGACGCTGGTAAATCCCTTGCGGACGACCGTGGGAGTGGCCCCTCCGACAATCCAGCGATCGGAAAGCCAGCCGCAGGTTGCGGCGACGAGAGCGCAGATAATATAAGCCGCTCCCATGACGGCGGCCATCTGGTCCATGGAAAAATTCCTGCCGCGAACGAGATAAGTGGGCATCCAGGTGAGGAAGAAATAAGACAAGTAGTCCAGACAAGCCAGAGCGGCGCACGTGCCCCAAGCGGAGCGCAGTTTCAGGATTTCGAGGATCCCTGGAGTTCCTTCGTGAGGATTGCTGGCGGGTGAATGTTCGTCGCCGTCGCGGGGCATCCATTGCAGCCACGGCAAGAGCCAGAACAGACTGAGAAGACCGAGGACGAGGAAAAAGGAGCGCCAGCCGTGCCGGCCCATCAGGATGCCGCCAAAGAAGAGGCCGAAGGCGGGTCCCGCATAGAATCCGGTGATGATGATGGAATTGGCGAGGCCGCGCTGATCTTCTGGGAAGTATCGAGCTAGGATTTTGGAGTAGGAAGGATAAACGACCGATTCGCCGACTCCGAGGATGAGGCGCGCGGCGAGCAGGAGAGCGAAGCCCGTGGCGAGCCCGGTGGCGGCGGTGGCCACGGACCAAACGAAGAATCCTGCGGCGAGCATCCATTTCACATCGAGATGATCGACCAACCAGCCGGAGGCGATTTGGAAGAAGGCATAGCTCCAGAAAAAAGCCGCGAGCAGAATGCCGAGCCGAAAGTCCGACAACGCCAACTCGGTTTTCAACAGAGGCGCAGCGGCAGACAGGTTGCCGCGATCCACGAAATTGATGAACGCCGAAAGAGCGAGCAGGATGAGCACGCGCAGCATGATGCGCGATGGCCGCGTGCGAATTGCCGCTGAAGGCGAGGTGGTCATTGAGATAGCGGGCCATTCTAACAGGGAGCGTGACTCGTGACCGGTGGAGAAGGTTGACCCTTCGGCTGGGCGGGAAACCGCCGCACTCGCACCGTTTGCCAAAGTCGCAAAGCGATACTGCACCCCGTCTACGAATGTGTACGCCCCTCTCCGTAATCTCGGATAAATCTAGTGCGGGCTTGGCGAAGGCGACCAATTGGCGCTGCGAAACTCAAGAACTTGAATGGTCGGTTCCGGATTGGTTTCAGCTTCCAGTGCTATTTCCAGCTTCTTGTGGTCCGTCGAGAGCTTGAGTCGGACGATCTGTGTGACCGCTGGATCGGACGGCTTGCGAAGCTCTAAGTCAAACAATTCTGCCGAAACTTGGTGGCCAGAGCCATACACATAGCAGCCAGTGATGGACGGTGGAGCGAACTCGGGCCTGGACTCAAAGAACAACGCCTGAGGGCCAAATAAATAATGAACTTCGTTCTTGGGCCGTGACGAACTGTGGTTATACCACCAACGCTGGTCGCCTCTGCGGACATAGGCAAAGTTCCATCGGCCCGCAATGCTACGCAGAAAAGCACGCAACGCGGGATCCTGCTTATCCGCCGCACTGGTGGATTGCTTGAACGAGTTGCAGCTCTCCAGTCCACTTGGAGTGTCGTTGGTGATGAGCTCAGGCGGTTTCTTCGGTTCGTTGGATTGGTCGGATTTTGCTTGACGCGAATCGGGGACAGGAGGTTGGTCCTGGCCACGTGCCTGAAAAAGTGGGAGGAAGGGAAGGCAGAAGACAAGAAGCTTTAGAGGAAATGATTTTTGCATGTCGCACCTCTCGGTGAGGCAGGCTGCTTCATTGAAGAAGCGAACCTCGAGCATCCAGAAAACTGCGCGTCCCCAACTCATTTCATCACAAAAGAAAGTACTTGCATGGAAGAGATAGGTGTGGGTGTAGATGAGCAGTCACGTCGGGCAAACTCGGCATCGCGTGAGGACAAACCGGCGGGATCCAAGGGCCAATCCCCGGAGGCGGTCTCCGCTAGATTATTGAATGGATTATGGAATGGTTGACTACAGCTTTGGGCCGGAGTAGGCTGCGGGCAAAACGTGGGGCACGCCGAACTTTATTCTAAACCCGATGGCGGCCCCTATCCCCTGAAAGCGAAGGAGGGCGCTGATGGTTGCGCTTACCGCGTTGTGGATTCCCATTTTGGTGTCGGCCGTGATTGTGTTTGTGGCCAGCTCGATCCTGCACATGGTGCTGCCGTATCATCGCAGCGATTACAAGAAACTGCCGGACGAAGAAAAGGTGACGGCCGCTTTGCGGTCGGCAGGGGTCACGCGAGGTCTCTATATGTTCCCTTACTGCAGTCACCAGGACATGAAGAAGCCGGAGATGCTGGAAAAATTCAAGCAGGGACCCGTCGGGATGATTAC
>JAWOLO010000008.1:0-3650 GCA_033853375.1 Terriglobia bacterium | reverse complement strand
ATCGTTCTCAATTTTCTTTTCACGCTCGATCTTTTCTTTGAGCGTTGCTCCCAAGCGGTTGATAGCTTGGACGATCCGCTGGATTTCTTCAGGATCGTTCTTGGGATCGATTTTCGACTCTAAGTTTCGTTCGAGACCTTCCAATCCACCTTCAATCTTTCGAACAGCTCTTTGCAGATTGCTTATCACCAATAATGTTAGGAGAACACTTGCCAATGCCGCAGTGCCTAAACTCGCTGTAGTCAAGTACGCCCGAAATCTGTTTGACCCAGGCACATTAGCAAGCTGCCTAATGGCCCACGAGCTTCCGACAATAGAATATCCCTCGCGAATCGGAACGGCTTCGATCAGAACAATCCCTTGACCCTTGGAGAGGACTTCCTCCGACGGTTGATGCGAAACAACAGCGTTTCGAGAAATTTCAAGGATCGCCCGCTGGTCATCACCGGAAACGTCGTCTATATTCCCTGACGAATTGGGGCGATCGGGATACAATACGAGCGTATCCTCTTTCTTTGAATAAAAACCACCGCTGACGCCCTCGCTATTTTCCAGGACGACCCGCGCAAGCAGAATCAGAACCTCACGCGAAGATGCTGTCGGATTGTTCAATGGCGTGGGCTCGTCGTTTTGGCGGGAAAACTCCGCCTTATCCTCATATTCTCGCGCCAAGTTTTGCGTGATCTGGATAAGTTGCTTCTTCTCATTGCTTAGCACGGCGGATTTGGTGTATCGGAGGGTTGCAAGTGTCGAAAATAGGACTGCAAGAAAGAGGACGAAGACAATCGTTCCGAGAAACATAATCTGCCAGCGAAAGCTCAGTCGCGACAGTGGGAGTCTAGAGGGCAGGGTGTCACTCCTTTGGCCTTGACCCATGATAGCAATTCCACTGGACTTTTTCGGACCGGTCCTAAATTCTCGAACGTAGATCATGGATTTCGAGGAAGCGCAACGTACCAATTCCGGCAGATATGCTCGGCCGAGTGTGCGGCAGAAGCCGCTGCCTGTACGAGGTCACTTGCGTCTTCCATTGACCCGCTTCGATACATACGCCGTGTCAGTTGGTAGAAGGCGTCGCCCCATGAAGTGATTCTTCTTACCTGCGTGCGATCCTCCAATGGAAGTGTGCCATTTTTGAGGAGCCAATGGAGCCGAGAAAGAACGGATCCGACTTCGGCTAGGTTGTCTCGTATGCGATTCGACTCGCCACAGGTGCTGACATGTTCAGGCGGAGGGGGAACAACGGATGGGTAACTCTTGTCCGAACGGAGCGTTCTGGAGATGACGATTTCGACCACGCGGGTAAGGCAACGACAGGCAGCTGCAAACTCCCATGCCCCCTCAAAGTCCTGTGCGTGATACCGCGCAAGCGATTGTTGGTAGGTGTGCTTCGCCTCATCTAGAAACTCACTTACGCCAGGCACATGCAGTTTCGTGATCTTGAGATATGCGAGAATCGCGTGGATGCGGTGCAATCCGTCGTAGGCTTGGTCGATACCAGTGGCGGCATCGTTTCTTTGGGTGTGTCGAGACTTTGCTGCGTGCCTCAGTGGGTTTTTGTCAAATAAGGGCGGGGATTCGTGAGGATGGGAATCCACAGGTCCGAAACGACCATCGATAAGCATTTTGGCCTCCATGCACGACCGAATCCTTCACCCACCGCCTTTTCCTTCTAAATGTCTGCAGGGGGCCCAGGGATGCCATCGTATTGGGGGGCACCACACGAGAACATCCCTGGTTTGCCTAGTTGCACGGGGCTGGCAAATTCACAAAATCTCATCCTTCAGCCAACAAAGCTGGCACCAGAAGGGAGTTGCTCACCCCCTCGAGGCATGGCTCTAGCCACTATTTTGCTGGTGCGTCGGTCAAATACGACATGTTCGATGTGAGACTGAGCTGTGAGTTGTATGATGCGCGATCGGGCTCTTTCGAGGTCGCGCGCCTGTTCGACCCAAATCAGATAAACACCATCCTTTTTTAGGATGTCGTAAAGTGATTGCACCGAGACAACCTCCATTCTATCGGTCCGCGAGGGCCAGGGATGTTATCGCATCGGTGGCACTGCACCATACGAGGACATCCCTGGGCGCAGTCACTTAGCTAAACATGAAGTACAGAGCACCCACACCGAAAAACAATAAGACTCGGAATAACCTTCCCACAGTGAATTGTCGCATCCACTACTCCGTGCCTTGTCGCCAGAATCTTCAAACTATCTGGACAGCCGATTTTGGCTGCAAGCCTAATTCCAGATTTTCGCGCAGCCTCATGTACGATAACTCGTTGTCGTTCTGCAGAAATAGCCCAGTCAGCTGCATTCAAATCGCCTTTTTCTTTGAGAAACCGAGCAAAAAGCGAACATCGGACGTAAAGAAAGAGAACAAATCAGACTTAAAACTGGGCCACAGGAAGACCTGCGCAAGGTCACATCGGCGCGAGGGCAGCGGGCTCAAACGGCTCCATTCCCTTGAATCTCTAAAGCGAATCCATCTCGGTAGGGTGCTGTGCTCATTCGCTTCTGATTACGCCAATGGGCCGTTTGGGCGATTGGAATCCGCCTTGCACACAGCTCGGTAGCGACAAAAAAGCCATTGAGTTGCCTAAGGAGAAAGGATTGCGAAACAAAAAGGGGTTCAGGCTGCCTCTCAAAGTACGCTTTTTCCCAGGCTCACCTGCGAACTTAAGTAAAAGTGAGCTGGACAGGCTCTTTGCTTCTTGTATGCCAAAACTTGCAAGAACCGCGAGGCATATGCTGCGCAATCCGCAGGATTCCGAGGACGTTCTTCAGGAGAGTCTTCTCTCCGCCTTTCTGAATCTCCATCAATTCCAGAATCGGGCGAAGTTCTCCACATGGATATACAGCATTATGAGAAACGCGGCCAGAATGCACCTACGGAAGCTAGCGTCATATCGGCTTTGTTCGATCGAGTGCGACGGTTTAACCGAGACGAGTTCCCTCATGGAAAATGCGTCTGACCCAAGTCCCAACGCAGAAGAGAGATACGCTCTCAAGGAGCGCTCCCAGATCCTTAAAGGCAAGATGAGTGAGCTTCCGGCGGCCTATCAGGCAGCTATTCGGCTTTGCTATATCGAAGGATTGGACCAAAGACATGCCGCCGTAAGGCTCGGCGTGAGCGTATCGGCACTCAAGACACGTCTTCACCGCGCACGCCATATGATTTCCAAAAAAATCAGACAGAGCGATATGCTTTAATTTGATTATTGCCTATGCCGAGTGCGGCGCAAGCGGCCAATCCGGCCCGGATTTGCTGAGCCCAATAATCTTCCTTTTTGGGTGCTCCTCCACCGTTCTTCACACTTGCATTGCCTCAGGGGAAGAGAAGCTTTTTCAATTCACTCAACCCTTCAGACGTTTTTACTATCCAGGGTTGAGCGAGAGCGAAGCACTACGATGACGTTCGATGTCTACTCCTCCGCTTCTTGGGTGACGATGTGAACGTCCACAGCGGGAGACTCGCGAAGGAAGCGGTGCACGGCGGAAAGGTAAAGATATTTTCGCCAGTCGTGTACAGGAGCCCGGCCGAAGATCACTTGCGTGATGTGCTTGGAGCGGACAAAATCAGCCACAGTGTCCGCCACGCTTCTTCCCTTGAGGCGAACCACTTTTGCCCCAAGGCTTTCGGCGAAAC
>JAWOLO010000007.1:0-11851 GCA_033853375.1 Terriglobia bacterium | reverse complement strand
TCGAGCTGCGGCGAAGGGTCGTAGTTGCGCGAAGAGCTCACCTGATAAAGGAAATCGTTGGCATCGAGCGCGGCAAAGCGGGCCTTGAAATAATCGTCAAGCTCCTTGTCGGCAGCGTCGCGCGTCGGATAAGTCTTTTGCATGTAAAGCGGCGCGCTGCCGACAATCAGCAACAGGTCGAGTACTGTGCGTAGCGCCTGCTGCGGCTCCGCAGAATATTCCCCGCCTTTCCATTCGGGATCGTTGCGAATCGCGTCCATCGTCATTTTGCGCCAAATGCGGTTGCGGCCGGCGATTTGCACGGGCAGGCAAGCGAGCGGCATAAGCGCGTCCATAAAATCGGGATACGTTTCTCCCCAAACGAACGAATGCATGCAGCCCATCGAAGTGCCCGTGACCAGGCGCAAATGATCCACGCCAAGGCCTTCGGTCAGCAAGCGATGGTGCGCGGCAACCATATCGTCGTAATCGTATTGGGGAAAATGCGCGTGCAGGCCGTCGCTGGGCTTCGAGGATTTGCCGTGCCCGATGCCGTCTGGGAGGATGATGTAGTAGCGCGCGGCATCGAGAAGCTGGCCGGCGCCGAAGAGTTCGCCCGCAAAAATGGGCGAAAGGAACTGATGGCCCGTGCCGCCGGTGCCGTGCAAAATCAAAATCGCATTGGTCACGCGGCCTCGCGCATCGCGCGTGGGTTTCCCGAGAGTTGTGTAGTGAAGCCGAAGTTCCGGCAGCGATTCCCCCGAGCGAAACTGGAAATTTCTCACGACAAAATCGCCTTCGGTTGTGGCGGGCGTCGCGGCCTGCTGTGCGGCGGCGGGCCATTCGTGAAAGAAAATCAGCGCGAACAAACAAGCAAGAAAACGTAACCAGAATCGGCACATGACTCACCTCGAAAGAGTTCGCTCGAAGGGCAAAAATCTATCATAAAGAACTCCGGATCGAGGTGAAGACAAAGCGGCACCCCGAGAGGGCACAGGTTGGAATGTTTCACGTGAAACATCCTTGCTTTAGCGCTGTTGGGTGCATAAACTGCGACACGACCGTGCAGTTCCAACTTCTTCGGCCAAGGCGACCTTTGGCTTGCGAACTTACTATGCCAGGCACAATAAGTAGGTTGGAACGGCGCCCGACAATCTCCTACCCTCGGAGTTGAGTTGCCCATGCGAAAAGTATTGCTCCCAGCTTTCTGCTCGTTGCTAGCAGCGTCGTTATTGCCTTCGCTTTGCGGCGCGCAGACAGCGTCCCAGTTCGCTCCCGAGGTTCGCGCTTTCGTCAAGGAAGACGCACCAGTAATCGCGCTGACGCATGTGCGTATCATTGACGGCACGGGCGCAGCTCTGCACGCCGACCAGACTCTTGTTATTGCAAATGGAAGAATTGCCGCGCTTGGCGACGCAGCCAGTACAAAAATCCAAGAGGGGGCGAAAGTTTTTGACCTAAGCGGGCGCACTGTAATTCCCGGCCTCGTCGGCATGCACGACCACATGTATTACATCTCGCCCGGCGGTGCCCCGCCGCTTTATCCGGAGCACGCCGCGAGCTTTCCGCGGCTGTATTTAGCGGGAGGCGTAACGTCAATTCGAACGACAGGCAGCATCGAGCCATACGCCGATTTGCAGCTCAAACGCGACATTGACGAAGGCAAAATGGCCGGCCCGAAAATCAATGTCACCGGGCCTTATCTCGAAGGGCCGGGATCTTTCGCGCTGCAAATGCATCAGCTCAAGGATGCCGAAGATGCGCGGCGCACCGTGGAGTTCTGGATCGCACAGGGCGTGACTTCTTTCAAGGCGTACATGAATATCACGCCGGAAGAACTGGCTGCCGCGGTGAAAGCGGCGCACGCGCACGGCATCAAAGTGACGGGGCATTTGTGCTCCATCGGCTTTCGCGACGCGGCAAGCTTGGGCATTGATGATTTGGAGCACGGCTTGGTCGTCGATACGGAATTTCTCGCTGATAAAAAGCCAGGAGTATGTCCCAATACCGCCGCTGCGAATAAAGCCCTGCTTCCCCTGGAGGTCACCAGCGGGCCGATTCACGAAATGATTCGCGACCTGGTGGCGCATCACGTTGCGATTACATCCACATTGCCAGTGTTCGAAACCTCCGTGCCCAACCGCGCGCCGCTCGATGCTCGGATTCTGGATGCCATGCTGCCCGAGGCACGCATTTCTTACCTGAGAAGACGCGCCTTGATCTCAGACGGAGCGGCAAAATCCAACTGGCCGGCGCTGTTCAAGAAAGAGCTGGATTTCGAACGCGAGTTTGTGAAGCAGGGCGGCATGCTGCTAGCCGGGCTCGATCCTACCGGATACGGCGGAGTGATTGCGGGGTTCGGAGACCAGCGCGAAGTGGAATTGCTTGTCGAGGCGGGCTTCACGCCCCTGGAGGCGATTCACATCGCCACTTCAAATGGCGCGGAATTCCTTGGCGAGCTCGACAAAATCGGCACGCTGGCGACAGGCAAGCAGGCCGACCTGGTCGTGATTGACGGCGACCCGTCAGGGAATATAAAGGACATCGAAAAGGTAGAAACTGTGTTTAAGGATGGTGTGGGTTACGATTCGGCGAAGCTGATTGAATCGGTTCGGGGACTCGTCGGATTGCGCTAACGCGTGTGTCAATGAGGCGCGGGGGCGCCGCAACGAATCGCGAATCATTGGGTTGGATAGAAGGAATGGGGTAAAGTCAGGATTTCCAAAGCAGCATGCGCTGAGAGGGCTGCATCCAACCAGATAAAACAGGGGCAAAACCACAAAATCCCTTTGCGCTCCAAAAGGAGAGGACTTAATTCGTGAGTCACGTTCCCGGGGTAAACGGTAACGCAGTATACCCGACGATTGCGGCGACGGCCACAGCGCTGCCGCCATACACCATCACGCGCGACGATGTGAAGTATTACATGGGCCGCGTCTTCGACATTCCCGAGCGGCGCCTGGAAGCGATGATGAGCATCGTAGATAACGCGCAGGTGCACAAGCGGCATTCCATTTTTCCGATCGATTACACCATTGAGCCGCGCGCGCTTTCGAAAACCAACAACGAATACATCGAACACGCGGTGAAACTGGGACGCGAAGCCGCGGAGAAATGTTTGGAACGCGCGGGCCTCAAACCGGCTGACATCGACCTGATCATCACGGTTTCCTGCACTGGCTTCATGATTCCTTCGCTCGACGCGCACCTGATCCACCTGATGGGCTTTCGCTCGAACGTGCGGCGTATGCCCTTCACGGAATTGGGCTGCGCCGCGGGCGCCATGGCGCTGGGCCGCGCCGCGGACTATTTGAAAGCGCATCCAGGCGGAAACGTTCTTATCATCTCGGTGGAATTGCCCTCGCTCACGTTTCAACGAAAGGACATTTCCCAGGCCAATCTGATTTCTTCGATCTTGTTTGGCGACGGTGCCGCCGCGGTCATCGTACGAGGGAATCCGGCGGGCGGACCGAAAATCCTGGTTTCGGAAACATATACTTTTGAGGATTCGCTCTTCGCCATGGGATTTGACCTTCGCGATTCCGGATTCCACATCATTTTAGACAAAGAGGTTCCGGAAATGATCGGCGGAAAAATCCGCGGGCTGGTGGAGGGGTTTCTCGAGCGCAATGGAAGGAAGCGCGAGGACATCAAGGGATGGATTCTGCATCCGGGTGGCGCGCGCTTGCTTGGAAATGTGGAAACCGAGTTGGGCTTGTGCAAGTGTGACACGCAGCCGTC
Organism: Terriglobia bacterium; assembly: GCA_033853375.1. Taxonomy (GTDB): domain Bacteria; phylum Acidobacteriota; class Terriglobia; order Acidiferrales; family UBA7541; genus Acidiferrum. The sequence continues at coordinate 8,131 of JAWOLO010000007.1, read as the reverse complement.
CTGGGACATCCTCGGCAACGTCGGCAACCTTTCCAGCGCCACGATTCTTTTCATCCTTCAGGAGTGGCTCGAAAAGCGGCCCCTTAAAACTGGCGACTATGCGCTTGCAGCCGCTTTTGGTCCCGGCTTCAGCGCGGAGTTTCTCTTACTGCAATGGGCCTGAGCGTCTACTTGTACCTGGCTCTTCTCGCCGCTGTGGGGGTACTGCGCCTAGTCGAATTGGGGATTTCGCGGCGGCATCAGCAACGCATGATTGCCGGCGGCGCGGTGCGCGTCTCCGAGCCGCATTTCAAGTGGATGGTGGCCGTCCACACCGCCGTTTTGATCGGCGCCGCTTTCGAGGTTGTCCTGCTCCGTCGGCCTTTTCTGCCTCTTCTTGGCGGGACCATGTTCGTTCTTTTTCTGGCATCTAATCTAATGCGCTTCTGGGTGGTGCGAACGCTTGGAAACCTGTGGAGCGTGCAGGTGATGGATTCAACGCGAATCGGCGTCGTGACCACGGGACCGTTTCGTTTTGTGCGGCATCCCAATTACACCGGAGTGATTCTGGAAATGATTTCGCTTCCACTCATTCATACCGCATGGATCACCGCCATCGTAACGGTGCTGGCTCATTCGTTTGTGCTGTCCCTGCGGATCCGGGCAGAGGAAAATGTGCTTATGGCGAATCCCGAATACCGCGCGGCGATGAGCCACAAACCGCGTTTCTTGCCCGGCCTTTTTTGAAGAAGGTCGTTCGAATGATGCAGGCCGTCAGTTGTCTCTTCTTATCCTTGTTCCTCGCCCCTGGTGGCGCGCATGCCCAGCCTGTTGAAGATGTGGCTTATCCCGCGTTCGTGAGAGTGCCGGAGCTTTCTTCCGGTTTTCGCGAACTTTATATTCAGAAGTTCCCCGAAGGCCGAGCCCTGTTTGAGGCTTGGGAATCCCAGCACCAGGACGAGCCTTTTGGCCAGGTGGCCATCGCAGCCAGCTATCTCTTCGAAGAGTTCTACAGCCAGGGAGTCCTTACCAGCGACTTCTTTCTGAATGAAAAGAAATTCCTCCACGGCATCGAAGGCGAACCAAATCCTGAGCGCATGCAGGGATTCGAAACGGCCGTACGAAAAGCCCGCGAACTCGCTGCACAGCGGCTGGAAAAAAATCCGAAAGACCCCGAAGCCCTGTACGCTCTTACGCTTTGCGCCGGAATGGAATCGGACGCCAACATGATTCTTAAGAAACACAATATGGAAGCGCTTCGCCGGCTAAAAGAAGCCAATGTGCACGCCAAGGCGCTGCTGACGGAGCGGCCCGATGCAAAAGATGCTTACGTAGCGTTGGGATCCGCGAACTACATTGTGGGTAGCTTATCCGTGGGCTTTCGCGCCATGCTGTGGTTCGGCGGAATCCATGGCGACAAGAAGTTGGGCATGCAGCAGTTAGAGGAAGCCGCGGACGAAGGGCGCTACCTGCAGCCCCTTGCCAAAATTATGCTGGCACTCGCGGCGCGCCGCGAGAAACAGAAAGCTTTGGCGCAGAAGCTGCTGCACGAATTAACCGAAGAGTTCCCAGAGAGCCCGCTCTACTCCGCCGAGTACGCCAAAGTCATGGGCCGCCCGATTCCATCGTCGATGCATCCCTGAGTCGTTCGGAACCATTGGCAACTCCATTTAGGCCCTTGTCGCCGGGAATTTCTTTTGTAGACCCGCGGTAAAGGAAGATGCCATGAAAATTGCCATTATCGGCGCCGGAAATGTCGGCGGGACGCTCGGCAAGGGCTGGGCCAAGGCCGGACACGACATCTTTTTTGGTGTCCGCGACATCGACGATCCTAAGTTGAAAGAATTGCTTGTTGCGGCAGGTCCGCCGGCCAAAGCCTCCAGCGTCAAGGAAGCGGCTGCGTCCGCAGATGTAGTGGCTCTCACCGTGCCCTGGAGCGCCGCGCAAGATGCCTTGAAAAATGCCGGAAATCTCAGCGGTAAGGTGCTGCTCGATTGCACCAACCCCTTGAAGCCGGATCTTTCCGGCCTGACCCACGGCTTTACCACTTCGGGCGGCGAACAAGTTGCTTCCTGGGCTCCCGGAGCGCGCGTGGTCAAAATCTTCAACACAACTGGCGCAGGCAACATGGCGAGTCCGGCGTACCCAGGCGGACCCTCGGTGATGCTCTATTGCGGTGACGACCCAGCCGCGAAAAAAATCGCAGCGCAACTTGCCTCTGACCTGGGTTTTGATCCTTATGATGTTGGCGCACTCAAGGAGGCTCGTCTGCTGGAGCCCTTTGCCCTCACTTGGATTCACCTCGCAGTTTTCCAAAAGTTGGGGACAAATTTTGCTTTCCGACTCGTGAAGCGTTAGCGCGACAGGCAAACAAAATCGCGCGATTTCGCGATTTGTGACGCTCGTCTCATGGGGATTCCCGCGCACCAACGCCAATCGCACGCTATCCCCAAAATTGCTAAGCCTCGTGATTTCAACAAACAAGGCATGGGGCGAACGTGGCTTCTGACTTGCTCCCCTAGAGTGTTGTTCTCAGGGGACAATCAGCTTCTTACTTACAGGGTTCAAGTAGCAAAGGGAGCCAGCCATGCAACTCAAAGAGGCGTATCTGCAGAGAGTCGTCACAGAAGTTGAGGATCTGGCGGAACGCGTGGCCATGCTCAAGGCCCAGATCGCCAAGCAAAAGGTGAGCGTGACTCTCAAGCATCGCTGGGAACTCGAGTACGTGCGCAACCGCTTTGCCGATTTCAAGCGGCGTGTCGAGGAACTAGAGGAGGCCGACGACGACAACCTGGAAGACGCCAGAAAAGCCTCCGAACTGGCGTGGAAAGATCTGCAGCACGCGGTAGATGCGCTTTTGTCCGCCCTGGCGTAGGACGGAGCAAAGGAGAGTGTCATGAAAAAGACAGGGAAATCCGGCCTGGGACACCTGAAGAAGATGGAAGGGAAGAGTCGGCAGATGCTCGGTGGCCGCCTTGCGATGGAGGCTGCGACGGAAACGAAGAGAGTGTGCAAACCTCGGCGGCGTTGCGCGTAGTCTGTGTGTTCAATTGAATCGCCGCCATAGCGGGCGGGATGGAGCGGAGGGCTCCATCCCGCTTTTTTTTCGAATCGACCCGCCTCTACCTCCATCCCTCAGCCGCTTTGGGAAAAAATCGGGCTAGATTCGTTCGAATCGTCTAGAATCTCGCTTCCAACAGAATACTTTTTCAGGGCTACTTTTTAGGAGGCGGTGAAACGTGTTCCAGCGCGACTTACTCAAGGGCCGAGCGATCTTCATCACCGGCGGCGGCACCGGCCTCGGCCGGTCCATGGCTCTGCGATTTGCCGAATTAGGAGCGCGTCTCTTTCTCGTCGGCCGGCGCGAGGACCCCCTTCGCGAGACGTGCGAGGAGATTCTTAGGCTTGGAGTCCCTGCTGCCTACGCCAGCTGCGACGTGCGCGATTACAACGCCGTCGAAGCTGCGGCGGCTAAAGCCGAACAGCAGTTCGGGGAAATCAATACGCTTGTGAACAACGCCGCTGGCAATTTCATCGCGCGCACGGAGACTCTGTCCGCGAATGCGTTTAACGCCGTCGTGGGCATCGTGCTAAACGGCTCGTTTCATTGCACCCAAGCCTTCGGCAAGCGCTGGATATCTCGAAAGCTCGGCGGGAATGTATTGAACATTGTGACCACATACGCGGCCGCCAACTGCGGCTCGGGCTTTGTCGTGCCATCCGCCTGCGCCAAGGCGGGGGTGTTGGCCATGACCACCTCGCTCGCCGTCGAGTGGGCCAAGCATCACATTCGAATCAACGCGATTGCTCCGGGACCTTTTCCCACGGAAGGGGCGTGGTCCCGTCTGATGCCTTCGAAACAGTTCGAAGAACATAGCAAAGAGAAACACCCGATGAAGCGCTTTGGACGGCACGAAGAATTGGCAAACCTTGCCGCGTTCCTTCTCAGCGACATGGCGGAGTACATCAACGGCGAGTGCGTCGTGATTGACGGCGGACAGTGGCTGCGGGGCGCAGGAGAATTCAACGACCTGCTGCTCTTGCCGGAAAGCGCATGGGAAACAATGGAAGCCGCCCGCGCCAAAAAATCTTAAAGCGCGTTACTGCGGCAGAGCGCGGTTACGCAGTTCCACGCGCAGTCTCGCTTCGCCAATTGCTTGACCATTGGCCTCCACGCGAACGGTAACTTCCTCAGGCTCCGCTTTCTTTGCGGTTTTCTCCGGCGGGGCCGGCAAATTCACTTCGACTCGCGCGGCCGCCGTTTGCTTTGCCGCCACCGTGAATTTCCCCGTGCCGTTTTCCACAGTCCATCCCGCCGGCAGCATGGCAGAGAGAGTGATTTCCTGCGCTTTCGCGGTTTGGTTGCGAATCCACAACGGAATCACCAGCGTGCCGGGCCCTTGCAAAGCAATCTCGGGCGGCTCAGGATGCGGCAAATTGGTAAGGCCGTGCGCGCGGCGGAATTCCGCGTAGAAGCTCCATGGCCCGTCAAGTTCGGCCGACAAATCCGGCCGGGCTGGCTCCGGCGTAACCTCCGGCCGAACGAAGGGAATCGCGCCGGGCTCGATGCCCTCAAAAATATCCCCGGTCACACCGCCGCCTACTAAAGATTTGCCGAGCACATAGTGTTGATCTTCTCCCCAGCCATCCTGCGAAGTGGCCATCCTTTCGATCTGCGCCTCGTCCATCTGCGCAATGCGATCGAGATAGGATTTGGCCTGTGTCTGGTGGGCGCGAAACGCATCGAGCGCCATTCGCCAATACGGCTTGCCGCTCAGCTTGGAAATCTCTTTCACCGAGTAAGTCGGGCCTTTGCCGCGGAAAATATCTTCGCGCTCCGCATCCGCAAAATAATAAATCTTCTTGACCTGCCATGGCCGAAGGTTTTCGAGGAAGGGTTCAAGCCGTTTCATCGGCCCGGCAACTTGCTCAGGAAACACAGCCGGATTCCCCGCCAGATCAAAGGCCTCGGTTGCAAGCACGCCGGAAGCTTGGTGGTCGCCATGATCCTCGCCGATAAACGTGCCCGGCAGAAAGGTGAGGATGACTTCCGGCCGCGTTAAGCGCACCAGCCGCACCATTTGCTCCAAAGCTTCCCCGTGGTCCCAATTCGCCAGTGAGACTAAAACGTCTTGCGTAGCCGTATCTTTCCCACTGAGAAACCAAACGTTGTTGATGCCGAACGTTGCCAAGGAATTCCGGGCTTCGATTTCGCGCACATCGCCTAGCGCGGCTGCTTGCTCCGTGCCCGCTTCGTTCGAACCGCTGCTCCCGCGCGTGCCAAAAACCACCGCGATGCGCTTGTGCTCATCGAGCGCCCGCGCCAGATACGGCGTTACCGCGGCTTCATCATCCGGGTGTGCGACAACCACCATGATGTCCGCCTTGTAACGCTCATCGGGTTGCAGCAGCGCCTTCAGCTCTTGGGCATTCAATGTGAGGCAAGCGAGAAACACGACTCCCATCAGCTTTTTCATAGGCTCTTCATGGTATCGCAAGAGGGTTTCACCCAGCGAATCAGGCGAGTCCGTCTTTCAAGGAAGCTCTACGTCAATGGCGTAAATGTCACGAGAACCTGCATCGCGCAGAATCAGGAGGGAGCCGTCGGGGGCAACGCCGGACCACAAGCCGTAAATTCCAATAAGCATAGCGTCTTTTGAAGTATATATCCGCTCCAATTTGCGATCTGCAATTCTCATCCGAAAGATGCTTGGATCCTGGCGGTTTAAGAAGGTGTTGAAGTAAATGTACTTTCCGTCGAGTGACCAGCTTTCGTAATCGGTATTCGCCAAACCCAAGTCCATCCATTGACCACTGCGAGAATCATAAAGCTTAAGCCGCTTCGAACCGATGGCTCGAGCCGCAAGATACCGGCCATCGGGAGACCATTGCGGGGCCTGCAGTCCTTGTGACCCAGGAAGCGCCTCTACCTTCTTCGTCATGAGGTCCAAAGTCGCAATGTCAGCAGCTTCGGCAGCGCCCGATCCGGCAGTGCGGTCGAAGACAACGGCATTTCCATCCGGTGACCAATCTAAAGACCAGCTTTCGGTACCTTGCTCCACCAATTGCTCCGCCGTGGTGAGCCCGTCCGCCCGCACCCGATAGAGTTTCGGCGGCTCGCCCAACGCGGGGACACCTGCAAAGGCGATCCACTGCCCATCGGGAGACCACCGCGGCAGGTAGGCGCGGATAGGCGCGGCGGTGAGCTGCAAACTTTCGGTCCCATCTAACTTGCTCCGCCACAATATTCCTTCCGGATATTGCACATATGCCATCCATTGTCCGTCTTTCGAGAAACTCACGTGGTCGGCAGAGAATTTGGGGAGGAAAGAAACAAGCGTACGAGATTTTGAGTCATACCGTAGCAGCTCTCCCCGTCGTTCCTCCCCAACGACGAACAGAGTCTTGCCATCCCGGCTCGTCTGCGGCAAGGAGTAACTAATCGGACCGGAGGTCAGTTGCACGGGAACCCAGTTCAGCCTGTGCCACCAATCCGTCTTCTGTCGCAAAGCCCATACACATTTCACACCTTGAACGGACGAACTGAAAAAATAATACTTGCCGTCGGGGCTCCATGAGCCACCCCATTCTGACTCTGGCTTCCCCCAGCCGGGAAGGAGCGGATGAGGCCCGCCCTTTCCGTCCGCCGCCACTTCCCAGAGATCGATCGGCCCTGTTTCGGATCGGATCACCACGAAGCGTAACCGTTTCGAATCCGGCGACCACCGGGGACAGTATGGAGTGCCCGGAACGTCAGCGAGCTTGCGGGCCTCGCTGCCATCTGCGGAGGTCACATAAACGCCATCGTCTGCCGTCATGTACGCCAGCCTGCGACCATCCGGTGACCATTCGGAATCAATTGACATGGTGTTTCCCAAACGCCGCGGACTTCCGCCACCAGTTGGTAGTACCCAAACGGGATTGTTTCCCTGAAAGGTCACGCTGGAGACGAGAAGGCTCGAGCCGTCGGGAGAGATTCCGTCGATGTCAAATTCGCTGGAGGAATTCGGCAGCAAGTGGGCCTCTCCGCCGTCGGTGGAGACATATTTCAGGGAACGCGTGCCTGCTGCTCGGTCTCGGAAGTAGAGGCGCGGGCCATCCGTTACGAGGTTTTGGTGCGCTTCAACCGTGCCAAGATGCGTGATTTGTCGAATACGAACCACTCGTGGCGGTGCCACTGTTGGCCGGAAAAGATAAAGCGCTCCGAGCGCGACGGCGGTCACGACGAAAACGAGCGAGGACTTATTTTGAATAAGGTGAAACCGCCCTCGCGCCACACCAATGCTTGGCTCACTCTTTTCTGGCTCGGTAGTCGGGATCGCGGCTGATTGCTGTGCTACCGATGCCCCGGTCTGCGCGGCGATTCCCGCTTGCTCGGAGTCCAACACCGCTACTGGAGCGATGAAGCGATAGCCCACCCGGGGAACCGTCTCGATATATCTGGAGTTCTCTGGTGTGTCACCCAGCGCCGCGCGCAGTTTCTTGATGGCGCTATTCAGGCTGTGCTCAAAATCCACGAACGTATCGGAAGGCCACAGCCGCTGCCGCATCTCTTCCCGAGTAACGATTTCTCCAGGCCTCTCAAGCAGCATCGACAAGATGCAAAAAGGCTGGCCTGGCAAGCGCACCCGCACGCCATGTTTGCGCAATTCGCGCGCGGCAAGATTCACCTGGAAGACGCCAAAGCGAATCACACGACTAGGCGATAGTGATTTCGTTTTCTCCACGGTTCACGGCTCCGGCGGTCTGAGCAAAGCCTTCTTGACAATGCTGCCCCCACATCGTCGGCGATGATACGGCCACTAGCCGCACTTCGGCCGTCATTGCACCAATGCCGCATACTCTGCTTTGGCTCGCCTGAGGATGGGGACCTCGGCGTCAGCATCTCCCCAGAGGGCCAAGAAATCCTTGTAGGCAGCCAGGGCCTGGACGCGGGCCGCATCAGCATCAGCCCCCTGCAAAGTTCTTGTTAGCAGTACGTTGGCGCGCGCGAGACCTAGATGCGCGAGCGCTCCCGTATTGCAGTTTCCGACGATTCCCTTGTGCTCGAGTATCTTCTGAAACTCGGCGGCACTTTCACGGCCTTGTCCTGAGGCCAAATATGCTTGACCACGGATATAGGTCGGAAAGAGGCAGGAGATACTATTCGCGA
>JAWOLO010000006.1:0-2538 GCA_033853375.1 Terriglobia bacterium | reverse complement strand
AGGACATTATCTGTGGAATGCTCCCGCACCCATTGTGATTCGCGGACCGTCCGGAGGCGGCGTTCACGGTGGCCCGTTCCATTCCGCGAACCCCGAAATGTATTTCGTGCACACGCCGGGGCTGAAGGTCGTTTATCCATCGACGCCGTACGACGCCAAAGGACTCCTGAAAGCCGCCGTGCGCGACAACAATCCCGTTCTTTTCTTCGAACACAAGTTTCTGTACCGGCGAATCAAGGGAGAGGTTCCGGCGGAGGACTATACCGTGCCCATCGGCAAGGCAGTGGTCCGGCGCGAGGGCAAACACCTGACGATTCTTTCTTACGCGGCGATGATGCACACTTCGCTCGAAGCGGCGGACGCTCTGGCGAAGGAAGGGATCGAAGCGGAAGTGATTGATCTGCGGACGCTATTGCCCCTGGATGAAGAGACCATCGTTAATTCCGTGAAAAAGACCAACAAATGTCTGGTCGTGCACGAAGATACGAAGACCGGAGGAATCGCCGGGGAGATTGCGGCTATTCTTTTCGAGAAAGCGTTTCAGGATCTCGATGGGCCGCTGGTGCGGGTAACCGCCCTGGACACCCCGGTGCCTTACGCGCCGACGCTGGAAGAGTATTTTCTGCCCAACGCGAAAAAGGTTTTTGCAGCTGCGAAGGAACTGGCGCGGTATTAGCATTGTAAGGAGAAAGAGGAGAACGATCATGGCTGTTGACATCGTAATGCCCCAAATGGGCGAAAGCATTTTCGAAGGGACCATCACCAAGTGGCTCAAGAAGCCCGGCGACAAGGTCGAGCGCGACGAGCCGCTGTTTGAAATTTCAACCGACAAAGTGGACGCGGAAATTCCATCGCCCTCCGCGGGCGTGCTCAAGGAAATCAAGGTCGGGGAGGGCCAGACCGTGCCTATCCAGACCGTCGTCGGCGTCATTGATGCTGCAGGCTCGACCGCCGCTGCTGCGCCCGCGCCAACCCCGGCTCCTGCAAAAGCGCAGGCCCCTGCTCCTGCCAAGGTTCCGGCTGTCGTTCCGTCGGCAGCACCCGCGGCAAAGCCTGTGCCCGCGCCAGTAGCGACCGCCCCTGTGGCGGCCGCCGCCCCATCGGCGCCGCATGATGGCGGGCGCATTCACAGTTCGCCGCTTGTGCGCCGCATGGCCAAGGAACACGGCATCGACCTTTCCACGGTTGCCGGAACTGGCGCCGGTGGACGCATCAGCAAGCAGGACATCGAAGCGGTGATCGCGGCTGCAGGAGGCGCGCCCGCAGTTGCTCCCTCGGTTGTCTCAATTCCCGCGGCGCGACCAGTTTTGGTGCCGCCAGTATCGGCTCCCGCCGCTGCTCCCGGAGCGCCCGGCGCGCAAGTTCACGTCGCGCTGGAAACCGCGGTGCCGCGCGAAAAGATTTATTTCGGCAATTACGAAGTTCAGCCTTTGAGCACCATGCGGCAAAGAATCGCGGAGCACATGGTGGCGTCCAAGCGCGTTTCGGCGCACGTCTATTCGGTCGATGAAATTGATATGACCAAAATAGCCGTGCTGCGCGCCAAATCGAAGGACGAATTCGAGAAGCGCTACGAGACCAAGCTCACCTTCATGCCGTTTTTCGTGAAGGCGGCGGTGGAGGGATTGCGCGCGTTCCCGACGCTGAACGCTTCGCTCGACGGCACGAACGTGGTCCTGCACAAGGACATCAACATCGGCATTGCCGTGGCCCTCGAATGGGGCCTGATCGTTCCGGTGGTTAAGAACGCGGATGAAAAGAATCTTCTTGGCATCCAGCGCACCATGAACGACCTCGCAGAGCGCGCGCGTTCGAAGAAGCTCAAACCCGAGGAAGTGCAAGAAGGCACTTTCTCCATCACCAATCCGGGCGTGTTCGGCGGCCTTTTCGGTTTGCCGGTGATCAGCCAGCCCAATGTGGGCATCCTTGGACTGGGGGCGATTGAAAAGCGGCCGGTGGTTGTCGATGATGCAATCGCCATCCGGTCGATGTGCTACGTTACCCTGAGCTACGACCATCGCGTCGTGGACGGCGCCATCGCGCACCAATTCCTCCACAAAGTGAAGGACACGCTAGAGAACTGGTCGGAGCCGTTGTTGTAAGCAGGGTCGACTCTCACGTCGACAGCGGCAACGCGCGCCATAAGCGATTCGCATCCGGCGCGCATGAGCACCCCGAAATCGCCTTGCGGTGCGAAGGCTCGCCAATCTGAACTTGACTCGCGGAATCCCGTCGCCGTAAGCTAAGAATTCTTGGTATGGGACGCAAACCGCAAAAGAACGATTCGCTGCCCGGTTCGCTGGACATGTTGATTCTGCGGACGCTGTCGCGGCGCAACCTCCATGGATACGGCATAGTCCAGTTCATTCAACAGTCGTCCGACAATGAGTTGCTCGTCGAGGAGGGCTCGCTTTACCCCGCTCTCCAGCGGCTGGAGCTGAACGGCTGGATCGACGGTGTCTGGGGCGTGACGTCGAACAATCGGCGGGCGAGGATCTACAAGATCACGGCGGCTGGCCGCAAACAGCTGGCCGTTGA
>JAWOLO010000005.1:0-11591 GCA_033853375.1 Terriglobia bacterium | reverse complement strand
CGCTATGAAGTCGAGCATCTTCTGGCGCGCTGCGGCTTCCGCGCCTCCGCCGAGTACGGCGACTTCGACAAAACACCTATTCGCGACAACTCCCCCGAAATGATTTTCGTCGCCGAACCCGGTTGGTAAGGTTTCCTGTAGTGGCGGGTCTTCAGACCCCAGACTTTCTTCTGGCGGTGCGTACACTATGCCGCCACATTCGGTCAAGAGAATCAACTCTTCCTACCGGCCGCTACGTCTAGCTGCTCGTCATTTTTCTTCCCCAAGCGTAAGCCGATAGCGTAGTTAAGCTGGACCAGGACAAGAACGCGATGCTCCAATACGTGTTGATCACACAGAGCAGCGCGCCAACAGCGTAGAGCGACTGCAGGATCAGGATTCGCCTACAGGACGCGATTCATGAGCGTTCTTATTACACGGCTTGGTGCGCAATCGCAAGTTTTGCTGCCAACAGTTTGTGAGTAAAGATCCGGTGAGGTTTGGGTTCTCGACGCCGCTTTCTTTTTCTGCTCCTCAGGTCGTAAAGTAGCACGCGCAGTTAGCCACAAGGGAGAATTCCATGAAGCATCTCTTCTCAATGTTCGTCCTGGTTTTTGCTTTGGCTCAATACATGCAGGAAGCGCGCGCTCAAGACTTCACGCAACCGCAGATTGATCTCACGCAGCCGCAAGCGTACGTGCTCAAGCGCGTCTCGAGCGCCGATCCCACCGGCGGCAACGCCGATTTTCACCCCATCGAGCCTGGCGCAACGCTGACGATCCTCGACGTGGATGGTCCCGGCGTGCTCACCCACATCTGGTTCACGCTGTACGACCCCGAGCCTTATCACCTGAAAAAACTGGTACTGCGGATGTACTGGGACGGCGAGAGTTTGCCGAGCGTAGAGACTCCTCTCGGGGATTTTTTCGGCCTGGGTCTTGGAGATTATCACGTCTGGGAATCGGAACTGCTTTCCGCCGCGAATGATCGCGCATTGAATTCCTTTTTCCCGATGCCTTTTCAAAAACACGCGCGCATCACGCTGACCAACGAAGGCAAGGAAAAGGTTTATTCGTTTTATTTCAATCTCGATTATCGCGCGCTCTCGAAGCTTCTTCCTGCAGACACGTTGTACTTTCACGCGCAATTTCGCCAAGCGCAGCCCAATCCCGGCTGGACCAACAAATGGGAATCCAATGGAGATCCACTGGTCGAAGACAAGAAAAATCTGGACGGCGAAGGCAACTACGTCTGGATGGAAGCGAAGGGGCGCGGACATTTTGTCGGCGTGACCATGTCGGTGCTGCAAAATCAGGACGGCTGGTGGGGCGAAGGCGACGACATGTTTTTCATCGACGGCGAAACCCGTCCGTCTATTAACGGAACCGGTTCGGAAGATTATTTTCTTGGCGCATTTGATTTTGGCCGCAGCGCTTTTTCTTATCGCCTCTACGGGGCGCCGGTCAAAGGCGAGGAGCGCGCGGGCAGCCGGTCATCCGTCTACCGCTTTCACCTGGATTCGCCCATCCCGTTCGCGAAATCGATTCGCGCCACCATCGAACACGGTCACGCCAATCACCGTTCGGACAATTATTATTCGGTCGCTTACTGGTACCAGACAGAACCGCACGCTGCCTTCCCGGGGCTTCCTCCGGTGGAGGCGCGCATTCCCAAACTTCAGCCCGTCGGCGGTCCAGGCAATGCAGGTGCAGTGCGATGAGCGTTATCGACGAAGTTCTGGAAGCGAACGAGATTTACGCGCGCACCCATGAATTGCGCGCGCTGACGCCGCGCCCGGCACGCAAGCTCGCCATACTCACTTGCATGGACACCCGGCTTTCGATACGCACGATGGGGCTGAAAACCGGCGACGCACATATTATCCGCAACGCAGGCGGGATCGTCACGGAGGACTCGCTGCGCTCGCTGGTCATCTCACACTATCTGCTGGGCACTGAAGAATTCATGATCATCAACCATACGGATTGCGGCTTGATGCACGCTACCGAGCAGGAGTTGCGCACGCGCATCCAGAACCGCACGGGCACCGCCGCCGTGGCACCCGCGTTCTTCTACGCTTTCCAAAACATCGAGGAAAACGTGCGGCATCAATTACAGAAACTCCGCACGCATCCGTGGATTCCGAAAGAAGTGGCCGTGCGCGGTTTCGTGTATGACGTGATTACGGGACAGCTGCGCGAGATCAAGGATTTCTAATGGCAATTGTTCTCACACACGATCATGAGCGACGAACACTCAGTTTCACTCCCTGAACTGCAGGCATCGCGGCCCCTGAGAGAATCCTTTCTGCATGGGCATCCGGTCGCGAGTTATTTTGGATGGACGTTCGCGGTTTCCTGGGCCGGCGCGTTCTTTGTGGCCGCGCCGCATCTTTTTCAGCGCGGGCCGCTTCCAAAATTGACCGGGATCCTCATGTTTCCTGCCATGCTTCTCGGTCCGAGCGCCACGGGCATTGTTTTGACCCGTCTCCTGGATGGATCCGCGGGATTGCGCGGGCTGTACTCTCGTATGCGACAGACTCGGTTTCCTTTGCCCTGGTATGCCGCTCTTCTGATTCCGCCTGCCTTGATTCTCACGATTCTCCTGGTCCTCGAAACATTCGTGTCTCCGATTTATGCTCCAAACCGTTTCTTGATGGGCCTTGCGTTTGGGATTCCCGCAGGTTTTTTGGAAGAAATTGGGTGGATGGGTTTTGCTTATCCGAAAATGAGGCAGAAGGCTTCCGCTGCCGGAGCGGCGGTATGGCTCGGCCTTCTGTGGGGCCTCTGGCATTTGCCGGTGATCAATTTTCTAGGAACCGCCGTGCCTCACGGCGCGTATTGGTTTCCTTTCTTTCTGGCTTTCGCCGTTGCCATGACTGCGATGCGCGTCATTATCGTCTGGCTGTATTTGAACACGAGGAGCGTCTTGCTTTGTCAGTTGATGCACGCCTGCTCCACGGGCTCGCTAGTCATCTTCAGCCCGGTTCGTGCGTCCGCCGCGCAGGAATCGTTTTGGTACGCCGTTTACGCCGCCGCCCTCTGGCTTGTGGTCCTTGTGCTAAGGCGGGCGGCGGGGCCTTCCCTTGCTCCGCAAAATCGTCTCGTGTAGGCTGAATTCATGCTCGAAGAAAAAGATTTTCAAAGAAAAGCCGACGCGGCGTTTGACGATTTAAAGAAGCGCCTGCTCGCGCTCGGGGACGCGCACGGCTTTGATGTGGAAGGCGAATCCGGCAAGCTCGAAGTGATTTTCGAAGAGCCGGAAGAAGCCAAGTTCGTGATCTCGCCGAACACGCCGGTGCGCGAAATTTGGATTTCCGCGCTCTCTACGAGTTTCAAGCTGGCATGGAACGCTTCGCGAAATGCGTTCGTGCTGGAGAAAACCGGCGAGGATCTCTATGGCGTGATGAGCCGCGTGATTTCGCAACAGCTCGGCGAAGAGGTGAAGGTGTGAAGCGTGTCCGCGGCAACCTGGCGAAAAAGTCTCTTGGGCGTCATTCCGAGCCTGCCTGCGCAGGCAGGCGGAGCGAGGAATCTGCTTTTCTTCTGCGCGCAATCGGGACTTTAGCTCTCGTTGTTGCTTTGGCCTGCGCCGCGTTTGCGTCGGTGGCAAATGCCCAGGTGCCTTCCGGGCGCGACGTGGTGAAACCGGAAGTATATGCTTCGATGGAGCCCGCCGCCCGCGGCGAGTCGTTTCAAATCGCTGTGGTTATGAAGATTCGCCCTGGCTTTCACGTCAACGCTCGCGAAAAGTCGGAAGAATATCTCATCGCCACCGATCTGAAAGCGCAACTGCCGTCGGGATTCACCGGCGGCAATGTGGTTTATCCCAAAGGAAAACTCGAAACGTTCACTTTCTCCAAGAAGCCGCTCAACGTTTACCAGGGAACAGTGATTCTGCGCTTGCCCGTGAACGCGCTCGCAACTGCTCCCCTCGGCGAACAGCATATTCCTTTGAAGCTACGCTACCAGGCCTGCAGCACGGAACTGTGCCTGCCTCCGGTAACGATTCCCCTCGACGCCGGCGTCAACATCGCCGCCTCCCCGTCGGATGCCAAGCCCGCTCACGTGGAAATTTTCGCGAAGCAATAGTGCGGGATTCCAGATGAAAAGCAGGTCCCTCCGCCGGGGTGACAGTTGAGTGATTGCGTAGTCCAAGGGAATACCAATTTCGCCGAAGTTGGTTCCCACCCGCAAGGCGGTTTCATGCTTTGGCGGAGGCGGCCAAGGCGTCGTGGAGGCGGCGGACGACGCGCTGCTGGCCGAGGACGACCATGGTGTCAAACAGCGGCGGCGCGACGGCCTGGCCGACGATGGCCACACGCGCGGCGTTGATCAGCAAGGCGGCTTTCACTCCAGCAGCCTCAGCCACGGCGCGCGTGGCGTGATCGCAAGCGTCGTGGTTCCACTCCTTCAAATTTCCCAAAGCGTCTGCGAGTTTGGAGAGAAGTTCCGGCACTTTGGGATCCTTCCAGAATTTTTCCTTCGCGGCAGGATCGCACGAAAAGTCATCGCTGAAAAACGCGCGCGCCCACGTGGAAAAATCCGGAAGCAAGCGAATGCGCGGCCGCAGCAAATCCACGGTGCGCGAGAACCAGGCGTGATCGTGTCCGTCCGGACCCGGCGCGGCGCCGCGAGCCCATTCCGGCTTCCACAAACCGCTGCGCTTCAATTCGTTTTCCACTTCGGGCAGCAATTCTTCGATGGGAAGCTGCTGCAGATATTGCGTGTTAAACCATTCGAGTTTCGGCCGGTCGAAGACAGCGTTAGTGCGGCTCACGCCTTCGAGCGAAAATTTCTGAATCAAGTCTTTCGTTCGAAGGAATTCTTCGTCGCCACCGGGCGACCATCCGAGCAGCGCCAGAAAATTGCGAAACGCCTCGGGCAAAAATCCTTCCGCGCGGTACATATTCACGTCGGTAGCGCCGTGGCGCTTCGAAAGGCGCGTCTTGTCCGCGCCGAGAATCAGCGGCACGTGCGCGAAGACCGGCGGCGTGGCGCCGAGAGCGCGGTACAAAAGAACCTGCTTTGGCGTGTTCGAAAGATGGTCGGCGCCTCGAATCACGTGCGTGACGCGCATATCGATGTCGTCCACGACCACGCCGAGCTGGTACATGGACTGGCCAAATTCTTCGTCGCCTTTGCCGGAGCGCAGCAAGACGAAATCTTCAATCTCGTCGTTCGAAAATTCGCGCTCGCCAAAAACCGCGTCAGCAAATTTTGTCGTTCCACCAACCGGAACTTTGAAGCGGATCGCCGGCTTTGCGCCGGGCATCGAAGGTTTTCCATCCCGGCAGGAGCAGCGCGTGACGCGCCGCGGCCCGGTTCCTTTCGGCTCCTCATCCTGCGCAACTGACTCCGCATAATCGCCGCCCGCATATTTGTCCGCGGGGCAGTAGCAAAGGAAAGCGCTGCCGTTCGCAAGGCACTTCTTCGCGGCCGCGCGATACAGTTCCGTTCTTTGCGACTGATAGAACGGTCCTTCGTCGCAATCGACGCCCAGCCATTTCAGGCCATCGATGATGCCTTGAACGAGTTCGGGCTTGTTGCGCTCGGCGTCGGTATCCTCGATGCGCAGAATCATCACGCCGCCGTGGCGACGGGCAAAAAGCCAGTTGAAGAGAGCGGTACGCGCGCCGCCAACATGCAGATAGCCGGTGGGAGAAGGAGCAAAGCGAACTCGCACCCACGGGGTCTTGTCATTTGAATCGGTCATTTTCAGCGCGTCTTTCGCTGCAGAATCAAACGTTCAGTGTAGCGAAAGCGCCGGATTCCGTCCAACGAGGCACTTTTTCGGCGGCGGGCCGATTCCTGAGCGAAATGCTCACTCGGCTCGCAGGGCCTCCACCGGGTCCACGGTTGCGGCGCGACGGGAGGGCAGATAGCTCGCGAGCCAGGCCGTCGCAACGAGTGCGATTGACGCCGCAACGTAAGTTAGCGGGTCGACGGGCTTCACGTTGAATAGCAGCGACGACAGCAGCCGCATCGACACGACAGCTCCCAGCAGGCCGCAGACAACGCCGATGCCCGTCAGGAATAATCCGTGGCTGACAAACGTGCGCGTCAGCTTTTGCTGCTGCGCGCCCAGGGCCATGCGAATTCCGATCTCTCTGGTTCGCTGCGATACGGAATACGCAATCACGCCGTAGATGCCGACGACGCCTAACAGCAGCGCCATGCCTCCGGCAACACCGAGCATAATGAGAGTGAAGGAAGTGCGACCGAGCGATTTTCCGTAATAGTATTGGAGCGTGTGAGCGTCCGCCAACGGGAGATTGGCATTCGTGGACCAGACGGCTTCGCGCACACTCTTCAGAAAGTTTTCCGAGCCTGCGCGGGGACTGCGGATGAAATAGGAGACTCCGCGGCGCACCGAAACGTCATCGCTTTCGAATTTACTCAGAATGAGGGGCCAGTAGGCGGCGGTGGGCACTTTCTGATTCACGCCGTCGTCGTAAACGTTTCCTACGACGCCAACAATCTCCCGCCAATCGTCTTTCCCACCGATGCGAATACGTTTTCCCAGCGCGCTGGCTGGATCGCTCCAATACTGCCGTGCGAAGCTTTCCGATACCAGGACGACGGGGTTCCTGTTATAAGTGTCGGCCCAGGTCAGATCGCGTCCCGCAATGAGCGGCGTACCAAGTGTGGCGAGAAAGCCGGGCGAAACGAATTTTTGATAGCTAATTGGCGGAAGTTGGCCCTCGGCATACGTGCGGCCTTCAATGAAGAGGGGATCGTGCCAGCCGCCTCCGCTCATGGGAACCACCGTGCCGATGCCGGCAGAAGAGACTCCGGGGATCGCCTTAAGCCTGCGGAGGATTTCCTGTTCCATGCGGACCACGGGTTCGGGCTCTTTGACCTGGGTATCCGGGATGAAGATGCGGAAAGTCTGCAACTCCGCTGGGCCGGTAAATCCGGGATTCACGTCGGTCAGGGCCCGAAAAGTGCGAATCATCAACCCCGAGCAAATGAGGAGAACCAGAGCAAGCGCCACCTGCACGACAACGAGCACGCTTCGCGCGCGATGTTGCTCCCTGCTTTGGCTAGTGCCGCGGCCTCCTTCGCGAATGCCGGTGGTGAGATGGACGCCGGCATATTTGAAGATAGGAACCAAACAGACCAAAAGGCCAGCCACGAGCGCGGCCATTAAGGTGAATAGCAGAACGGGTCCGTCAATTGCAATTTCACGGACGCGAGGCAGCCCCGAAGGAGCGATGGCCCGAAGGATGCGCAGCGTGCCATAGGCCAGACCAAGCCCAAGCGCACCGCCGAGTACCGCGAGCAGCAAACTCTCCAGCATCAATTCGCCGGCGATTCGGCCCCAACCCGCGCCCAGGGCGGCGCGCAAAGCAAGTTCCTGGCGGCGGCCCTCGACTCTGACCAGCAGAAGGTTCGCCACGTTGGCGCAAGCAATCAGCAGGACCATGGCGATGGAACCCATCAAGACCCAGAGGGCGTTGCCGATGTCCCCGACAACGCTCTGCTTTAGGGGCTTGGCGTTAGCGCCGATTCGGGCATCTTCAAACAGTTTGATGCTGAAACCGGGCGGCGCAGGAAAACTGCTCAGGACGGTGGGAAGCATTCGCGCCATGTCCGCGTTCAACTGCGTCAGCGTAACTCCGGGCTTGAGTCGGGCAATGCCGTTGTAGCTGAAGTTGCCGAGGTAGGTTTTGTTGCGGTCAAAGCCGAAAGGCAGGATCAGGGCAGGATCTTCCCAGTCGAGGAAATGAAAGTTCCGTGGCAAGACACCGATAATCTGGCGCCCCTTGCCGTCTGTTACGAGTGTTCGCCCGATGACAGATTTGTCGCCGCCAAATTTCCGGCGCCAGTAACCATAGGTAAGGATCACGGTTTCGGGCGCGCCAGGAGAATCGTCCTGTTTGGTGAAAAGACGCCCCAAAGCGGGTTGAACGCCAAGAATTGGAAGCGTGCCGTCAGTAACCAGGAGAGCCGGAACCTGCTCAGGTTCCGCAAGTCCCGTTACGCTTGCGGAATCGCTGGTGTATAGACCGATGTCCTCGAAAGTCCGCCCTTGTTCGCGAAAAATGAAATAATCCGAGGGCGACAGCTCAAACTCCTTTAGGTGAATGCCTGGCGCCGTAAGCCAGACTCCGGCCAACTGGTCGGCGCCTGGGTATGGCAAGGGCTTCAGGAGCACCCCTTCGAGAACACTGAAAACTACGGTGTTCGCCCCGACGCCAGCCGCAAGCGTGATCAGGGTTATAACCGTGAACATCGGCGCGCGCGCCAATCGTCGTAGAACCTGTCGCAATTGATTGATCAGGGCATTCATGAACGCCTCGACTTGTCATACTTTTTTCACGAAGCGGCCGGAGCAGCCTCAAGGGTTCATACGTTCGCAAAGGGAGCGAAGTTCCTCAAAAAAACACGCCAGAGTTGGCATCGCAGGGCTAGTCAGTGCTTGAAGTAGAGGTAAGGCACGAGATAGGAGAGCAGCACGAGAAACGCTGCGAGGAAAGCGAGGATTCCGAGCCAAATTAGCACGAAAGTACGCTCGTTCTGCCCTTTTGGGGGCGCGGAGACGCCGAAAACCAAGTGCAAGCCACGAAAAAATTTTGCCAAACGCTTAATCATAGCGCTCCATCCTGGTTCTAGAACCACTAGTCGCACGCCACAAAATTTTGATTAGGTCACGGCTTCCTCGGTTTGAAATAAAAGCCCGGCGCTTCCAGCGGCTGGGCTAAAGCTAACCTAGCTTTACTCCTTTACGGTGCAGATATCTTTCCTCGATTGACGATTAAATGAGCCTCACAAGTATGAACGCATGTTCGTTTTCTGAACAAGTGTTCAGGACAACTTGACACCCGCAAAGAAAAGGCAGAGACTTTTGATGAGGAGCACACGGAGGGATTCCTTCTCTTCCCAAGGAATGCAACGTGCCGCCCGATCCCTCATCTTTGGCTTCCCGCAATGGGCGCCAGCGCAGGCGCTATCTGGCGCGGCGCCTGGAGATTTTGCGTGCGGCGGGGCGGGCATTCCGTGCCCGCGGATTCGTGGAAACCGGCATGCGTGACATTGCGGAGGCCGCAGAGCTTTCTCCAGCCAACCTCTACAACTACTTCCAGGGCAAACACGAAATTCTCTTCTTCTGTCAGGACAGTTCGCTGGATCGCATGATCACAACGCTGGATAAAGCACGCCGCATGAGAGCAAATGCATCCGCAAAATTGCGACAAGTGATTGTTTCGCATCTGCGATGCCTGCTGGACGAAGTGGAGGGATCGGCGGCGCATCTGTTGACCAGCGCTTTGCCGCCACGGCAGCAAAGGTACCTTTTCGCGAAACGTGATAGGTATGAACTTGGCCTGCGTAACCTGATTGCCGCCGGGATACGGAGTGGCGAATTTGTTCCCGGCGATGCAGCGCTTGTGGCGCGCACAATACTCGGCGCTTTGAATTGGAGCGTGCAGTGGTTTCGGCCGGATGGGCAAATGACTGCCGAAGAGATCGCGGAAGCAATGGCGGACTATTTAATCCGCGGCTTGCTGGCCAAGGCCGATTCCTTCGGCCAACTCACTCCCCAAAGAGAAGGGCTGCCAGCCATGCATAAAGGTATTTCCGCGGACGGAAGTAAGCGCTTGGCAGTTGGGTAGCTTAGTCGAAAGGTGACGGAAAGTGGCGACAATCCCCATTGAGGCGCAGAAGACAGCAACGATCCGGTTTACGCTGAATGGCGAGGAAGTGGACGTTTCGTTCGCACCGTACAAGACCTTGCTGGAAGTTTTGCGTGAGGATCTCGGCCATACCGGAACGAAACACGGTTGCGAGTTGGGGGAGTGCGGGGCGTGCGCCGTTCTTTTGGATGGCAAACCGGTGCTGTCCTGTTTGGAGCTCGCGCTCGAATGCAGTGGAAGAGAAGTCCTAACAGTGGAGGGCCTCTCCGATGACGGAAGGCTCCATCCGTTGCAGGATGCCTTCGCCGATCTGGGCGCAGCCCAGTGCGGCTACTGCACGCCCGGGATTCTGGTGACCGCGAAGGCTCTGCTCGATGCGAATCCGCATCCCACGAGCGATCAAATCCGGGAGGCGCTTTCAGGGAATCTCTGCCGCTGCACTGGCTATCTGCAGATTTTTGAGGCTGTGGAGGCGGCGATGATCAAGATTGCACAAATACGGAAAGAAGCCTGCCCAGGCTTAGCCGCGAATCGCGCACCAATTTGCGCGGAGAGGCGAAATGGCTGATCAGAAAGACGCGTCAAAGAATGGCGGGGCAAATGGCGACGGATTCCGCGTCATTGGGGTTCCGCGTCGGCGCGTGGATGGCCGCGCGAAGGTAACGGGGCAGACGCGCTTCGCCGACGATATTTTCTTGCCGCGCATGGCATACTGCAAACTCCTGCGCTCTCCTCATCCTCACGCGCGCATCCGAAAAATCGACGCCTCACGCGCGCTGGCGCATCCAGGCGTCTATTTGGTTATCACAGGAAAAGGCCTTCCTATTCAGTACGGCATTCTGCCTGTGAGTCAGGATGAGCAAGCGCTTTGCCTCGATCACGTGCGGCATGTGGGTGACCCGGTTGCGGCAGTTGTCGCTCGGGAAGAATTGACGGCGTTTGAAGCTCTAGACTTGATCGATGTGGACTACGAGATTCTTCCGATTATCGCCTCTCCCGAAGAAGCGCTGGCGACTTCCGAACCGCGCATCCATGAATACGGCGAAGAAGGAAACATTCACAAATTTGTGGCACTGGAATTCGGCAACGTGGAACAGGGATTTGCGGAAGCGGATGAAATCTTCGAGGACACATTTTTCTATCAGGGGAGCACGCATCTTCCCATCGAGCAGCACGCTTCGGTGGCCATCAAGGATCCCGATGGAAAGCTGACCATCTGGTCGAGCACGCAAACGCCGCATTATCTGCACCGCGCTTTGGCGAAAGTGCTCGAAATACCGCCCGCGCATATTCGCGTAATTGCCACGCCGAATGGCGGCGGTTTTGGCGGCAAGAGCGATCCCTTCAATCACGAGATTGTGGTTGCGAAAGCGGCATTGCTGCTCGACCGTCCGGTCAAAATCTGCCTCACGCGCGAGGAAGTTTTCTATTGCCACCGAGGACGCCATCCCGTGCTGATGAAATTTAAAACCGGCGTGAAAAAGGATGGCACGATCACCGGGATCCATCTGCGAACCCTGATCGATGGCGGCGCGTATGGTTCCTACGGAGTGGCAAGCACGTATTACGCCGGAGCGCTTCAGACGACAACGTATCACGTTCCGCGCTATCGCTATGAAGGCTGCCGGACTTTCACGAACAAGCCGCCCTGTGGGCCCAAGCGCGGTCATGGGACTCCTCAGCCGCGCTTTGGCCAGGAGGTGCAGCTGGATAAAATTGCCGAAAGGCTTTGTATTGATCCCGCTGAATTGCGCCTGCGCATTCTGGAATCTCCAAACGCGGTGACAGCCAATTTCCTCCGGCTGGGAACTGTGAATCTCGCGGAGTGCATTCACCGCGTCACCAAAGTCTCGGATTGGAAAAACAAATTCCGCCAGTTGCCCGAAGGACGCGGTGTGGGAATTGCGTGCTCCGCGTACTTGACCGGGGCGGGCTTGCCCATTTATTGGAACAAGATGCCGCATTCCGGGGTGCA
>JAWOLO010000004.1:0-3568 GCA_033853375.1 Terriglobia bacterium | reverse complement strand
CGTCTCGGAATTGCGTCCTCACAACATAAAGATGGTAGACGGACTTTGAAGAGCTAGACTCGACGGGACAGACGATACTCCCGTCCAGCGGCGCCAATAGTTCATCGTACAGGCGCGCGGCCGCTCGTCGTTGCTCGTTCCACCGGGAGAGATGGCGAAGTTTGATGCGCAAAATCCCCGCCTGCAAAGAATCCAGCCGGCCGTTGTAGCCCTCAACATCGTGATAATACTTCTTCGATTGCCCGTGATCCTTCAACATTGCGGCTTTGCGTGCGAGGGACTCGTCATTCGTGGTGATCGCGCCGCCTTCGCCGCAGGCTCCCAAATTCTTCCCAGGGTAAAAACTGAACGCGGCAGCTCGACCAATCGAACCAGCCTTCAGCCAACGGTTCTGTTTCTTAGAGAAATATTGGGCACCGTGCGCCTGGCAGGCATCTTCAATGACAATCAATTTGTAACGGGCCGCAAGCTCCAAAATCGGGTCCATATCAGCAGTTTGTCCGTAGAGGTGAACCGGGACCACTGCCGTAATTGGTCTTCCCAATTTCTTGTGAACGAAACAGCCAGTACTCTGTTCGAGCACGCACCAAGTCTCCAAGTATTGGCGCAGCTTCTCGGGGTCCATGGTATACGTGCGCCGGTCGATGTCCACAAATTCGGGCCGAGCCCCTGCTTGGGAGATGGCCTCAGTGGTCGCAATGAAGGAATGTGAAACAGTTATGACGACATCCCCAGATTGGATCCCCGCTCCCATCAGAGCAAAGCGAAGCGCATCCGTGCCGCTGTTGACCCCCACGCAATATCTTGCGTCACAATACTCGGCAAACTCGCGTTCGAACCCCTCGACTTCCGGCCCTCCGATGAAACCGGCAGTTTCAAACGCTTTCCTGCATACTTCCAGAAGTTCAACCTCAAGCTCGCGATGGAGAGTCACCAGATCTACAAAAGGCACTTTCATACTCTGAGTCATCGATTTACCTCGGCTGGATTTGCAATGGAGCGCAGGACCCTTGCGGGGTTTCCAGCAACGATCGTATTCGGAGAAACATCGTGCGTCACAACGCTGCCAGCACCAACGATCGCGTTTTCACCAATCACAACGTTCGAAAGGATCGTAGATCCAGAGCCGATTGAGGCGCCGCGTTTGACCACCGTCGTTTCGACGTGCCAGTCTTGCTCGGTTTGAAGCTCCCCCTCTAGAGTGGTCGCTCGGGGGTACGAGTCATTAATGAAGGTCACGCCATGGCCGATGAAGACGTTGTCCTCAATGGTCACCCCTTCACATACGAAGGTGTGACTTGATATTTTGCAGCGTTTTCCAATGCTTGCATTCTTCTGGATTTCAACGAATGCGCCAATCTTCGTCTCATCGCCAATTTGACAGCCATAAAGATTGATGAATTTGGAAAGCTTGACTTCACGCCCGAGTTTTACGTTAGGCGCGATAGAACAGAATTCGTTCACAGGCGGATCAACTGTCCTTTCTTTTGGATGGATTCTTCCGCGGCCTCCAGCATTCGCACAACCCGCAACCCCGCATGGCCGTCGTTGAAGGGTGTTTTGTTGTTCATAACGCAGTCGGCGAAGTAGTCCAATTCCACATGTAGCGCTTCCAGCTGCTCCAGTTGCGGCGCCCACATATCGCCGCTACGGTAGCTTACTAGCAGGTCGCGAATTCCTTCACCCGAGGTAATCTGAACTCCCTTGTCGTATACGCGGACTTTTTCATCGGCCACAAGATCATTCCAGACAACCATTTTCTTTTGACCGCCAATCAAGGTCGTCCGAATTTTCACTGGCGACAGCCAGTTGACGTTGATGTGCGCAATGATATTCCTCGGGAAATAAAGCGTCATATACGCGACGTCCTCCACTCCGTTGAGGTGTTTCTCTCCGGTCGCGACGATCGCTTCTGGCTCCGCTTTGATAATGTGATCCATGATGGATAGGTCATGCGGTGCGAGATCCCAAATGACACTGACGTCATGTTGGAACAATCCCAGATTCACGCGCAGCGAATCGTAATAATACAGGTCCCCGAGAGTTCCGCTTTCCGCCAGTTCGCGAATCTTGCGGACCGCGCCCGTGAACAGGAACGTGTGGTCCACCATGATCGTCAGTTTCTTCCGCGCTGCTAGCTCAACCAATTCTTCGGCCTGCGCCGAATTTGAGGTAAACGGCTTCTCAATAAACACGTGCTTTCCGTGTTCGAGCGCCGCTTTGGCCAACTCGTAGTGAGTCCAGACAGGAGTGATTACCGCGACTGCATCAATCTCTGGGGAACGAAGCACTTCGAGGGGGTCGGAGACCGTGAGCACGTCTGGATACGCCTTCCGAACACGCCCCAGGGCCGCGGGACTTTTGTCGCAGACCATTACGGCCTGCAAGTTCTTCTGCCCGTGTAGATTCCGCACGATGTTCGGTCCCCAATAGCCGTAACCAATCACACCGAAGCGAAGCGTATCCCCCTTACCCTCTCGAGGGAACGCCGGTGGAATATAAGCTTGCTGTCCAAGATTGGTGGATGTCGGATTCACCGCAAATTCACTCATGAATCACCTCGAGGAGCACAGCTAAGAGCTCTGGCGTTCGTTCCAAACAACAAGATGCACTCGGGGATACTGAAAACGAAAACTAGGCTTACTGCAGCAGTGCTGCCATGATCCTTGCAGAATCGCCTGCCTAGGCTACCGCCATTAGCATAGGATTTATACGACCCGATTCTCGCAATCGACTTGCCGGACTTGGCTGGGAATCGATTTTCTAATCACGGTCAGATGCCCTGCTAACGGATTGATTTCACATAGCTTAACCCTTACGTATCCGACTGATCGCAAAATGAGAGAAGTCGAGAACCGAGCACCATCTCTGGCTGATGAAAACTATTACCGGGATTGACCCTGATAGTTCCCTCCAGGTACCCAGATCGCGCCAGAATCCGAAAGGGCTTTGTCTCTCCTGGCCTGAGCAAAGACCTGACAACTATTTCCACTTGATACGGAATTCTAGCCCGAAGGCCTCTAGCCCACCTGAAACTTGGTAGAGCATACAAGTCTCCTTAACAAAAAGCCCCGCTCTAAATTCAGAGCGGGGGCCGTAGGATTGAAGGCATCTGCCAAGCCGGGCTGTAATCAACTCCCTAGAAAGCGACGAGCTTTAAAGGCCCCTAAGGCAAGGAGCCCCGTACCAAGCAGGGTCAAGGAACTTGGTTCTGGGACGCTCAAGCCCGATTCCGTGAAAGGCGTGAAATAATCGGTGCCGGTCTGCGATACCCCGTACGCATCAACGAAAGTGCCGACGGGGATGGCGCCTGTGATCGTAATGGAACCCTTTGCATCGAGGTTCGCACCGGTTATTGTAACTTCGTAGATCCCGTAAACGCCGGCCGTGAAGCCGTTGTCTGCGAGCTGGGCGATATTGAAGTTTGTTAAATTATTGGAATTGTTGTTCTGAGTGCTCAGATTTGCACACGAATACACGTCCGTACCGGACACGCTGTTATTGCAAGTGGGTGACGTCGCAAGGTCACCTGCGAGAAATGCCCCACCAACAGTTCCAGAACTCGAAG
>JAWOLO010000003.1:0-3771 GCA_033853375.1 Terriglobia bacterium | reverse complement strand
GGATTTCCAATCATGGTTCCTGGTCAAGTCATCGACGCAGAGACTATTGAGTTCATGCGCAAACTGGACGTTAAGGAAATCCACGGTTACACAGCAACACTCGGATTGAAGCTACTGAATCCGGCGTTTTTGAAGGCAACTGAGCCAACTATTAAGACTGCTGCACATGCTGGGAAGAATCTAAAGACGAAATCAGCACGCGCAGCCTAGGGAGACCATCCAACTCGATCTGACAGATTTTAACGCCTCCGCAAAAAGTCTTTCGAAGCTGCGCTTGCAATATAGGCGAGAAGAGTTGTCCGGTTACCGAATCTTTTTAGGAGCGTAGGTCATGAAACGGCAAGCAGTTGCAGCGATCTTCCTTGCTCGATGCCCAGCATCAGAGAAGACCTGTCAGGTCTGACAGGTGATTTGAATTCTTGCGCGGCTTAGTCTCGCCGTTGTGAATGCAGATAAACGCTTGAAAGAATGGAGGTAACGATGGGTATAGCCTCGTGGATTGCTGCGACTCTCAGACAGTACCCAGAGATCGCGATCTTTCTAACTCTGGCGTTTGGTTACTATGTCGGTAAATTTACCTTCAAAGGCATTGGCCTGGGATCGGTCACCGCCACGCTTCTGGCCGGCGTGATCATCGGGCAGATTGGGATCACCATCTCGGCACCGCTTAAGGCAACCGTATTCCTTATGTTTCTTTTTGCTGTCGGCTACGGCGTCGGGCCGCAGTTCGTCCGTGGTGTCGCCAAAGATGGCCTTCCGCAAGCTATCTTTTCGGCGGTCCAGTGTTTGCTATGCCTGGTAGCCCCCGTAGTAATCGTCAAGTTTGTCGGCTACGACTTGGGCTACGCGGCTGGATTCTACTCCGGTTCACAGACGATCTCTGCCGCGATGGGCCTCTCAACCGACGCCATCAACCGGCTTGGCATGGCGGCGGATGAGGCCAAGCGCTTGCTCGACTCCATGCCTATCGCTTACGCCGTGACATATATCTTCGGCACTGTCGGTTCTGCGATTGTGATTGCTCTTGTCGGCCCTGCGTTACTCCGTATTGACCTCGTCGCTGCTTGTAAGGACTACGAGGAGAAGCAGGGCGGCAGCAAAAAGGAGCTCGGCGGGGCCGGTATGGCCTGGCACCGTTGGGAAATGCGGGCATTCCGTGTGACGCCTGGTGCCAGAGTCATCGGTCTTCGAGCAATCGAGGCAGAGGCAATGGTCCCCAGTGCACGCGTCTTTGTCCAACGCTTACGTCGTAACGGGGTCATTGAGGAAGCGACCGCCGACACCGTATTGATTGAGGGCGACGTTGTTGCGGTCGCTGGTTCTCGTGACGCACTCGTGAGCATTATTGGCGAACGCGCAAAGATAGCGGCCGTCGCAGGTTCTCGCGACTCGTTCACGAAACTCGCCGGCGAAACCTCGATCGAGGTCGACGACCCCGAGCTTCTCAGTGTTCCCGTGGAAGGCGTCGACGTTTATGTAACCAATAAAGAAGTCGATGGTAAAACTCTTGCTGAACTCGCTCAGCGACCCGGCTCCCGCGGCGTATTCCTGCGCAAGATCACGCGAGGGGCAACGGCCACCGCAATCCCAATCCTACCGAACACCGAGCTCCAGCGCGGAGATATCGTTACGCTTGTCGGACGCACACAAGACATCGCCGCCGCGTCCAAAATGCTCGGCGTCGTGGACCGTCCTACTGACATCGCCGACGTTGCGTTCATCGGGGGAGCAATCACGCTGGGTGCGCTGGTCGGTGCTTTTGTCTTGAAGGTCGGCGGTGTACCGCTGACACTTTCGACCGCAGGCGGAGCGCTAATAGCAGGCCTCGTGTTCGGCTGGCTGCGCTCTGTCCGCCCGCTCTTCGGACGCATACCATCCCCGACAGTCTGGTTCATGAATTCCGTAGGCCTCAATATCTTTATTGCCGTAGTCGGCATCTCGGCTGGTCCCGGCTTCGTCAATGGCTTGCGGACGCAAGGCATCGGCCTGTTCCTATGGGGCGCCGTCGCGACCACCGTCCCCCTCGTCTTGGGCATGTTCATCGGCAAGTACATTTTCCGTTTCCATGACGCAATTTTGCTGGGCATCCTTTCCGGGTCGCGCACAACGACTGCTTCGCTGGGCCTAGTTTGCGATCGGGCCCAAAGTCAGATTCCCGCACTCGGGTACACCGTAACTTACGCTGTGGGTAACACGCTGCTTACGATCTGGGGAATGGTCCTCATCGTGGTCCTGTCAAGAGGTCACTAAAGGAGATAACCATGGACGTTTTGGAGCTTCGTAACTTCGAATCGCTGAGCCCGTTCGAAATCAAGGACGAGCTGATCAAACTCGCGAAAAAGACCTCTCGCACAACGCAGTCGGCATTCCTCAATGCTGGCCGTGGCAATCCCAACTGGATTGCTACCACCCCACGCGAGGGTTACTTCCTGCTCGGTCAGTTCGCGATTACCGAGAGCAAGCGTGTGATGGATCATCCTGCCGGTATCGGCGGAATGCCTCAAGCCCAAGGCATTGCCAGTCGGCTCGAGGCGTGGCTCACAAAACAAGCCGACATGCCCGGTGCATCCTTTCTTAGGGAAATGGTGCAGTTCACCGTGAAGAAATTCGGGTTCGAAGCAGATGCCTTCGTGCACGAACTCGTGGATTCCATCATTGGCGACAACTATCCGGTTCCCGACCGCATGTTGGTCCACAACGAGCGCATCGCGCACGAGTATCTAATGTGGGCGATGTGCGGGAATCCGCGGCCAGCCGCCAAGTTCGACCTCTACGCGGTCGAAGGCGGGACAGCCGCAATGTGCTACATCTTCAAATCGCTGAAAGCCAATCGCCTGTTGCGGCCGGGCGACACCATTGCTCTTGGCACTCCAATTTTCACGCCCTACATCGAAATGACGCACCTTGAAGACTACGACCTCAAAGTCGTCAACATCCAGGCTCCCCAGGAAAATCGCTTCCAGTTTACGGACGCCGAGCTCAAGAAGCTCGAGGATCCCAAGGTCAAGGCATTTTTCGTCGTGAATCCCGGCAACCCAACCGGCGTCGCGCTGAGCAAGGAGACCATTAGCAAGCTCGCGAATTTGGTGAAGTCGAAGCGCCCGGATCTCATGCTGCTCACCGACGACGTTTATGGAACATTCGTCCCGGAGTTCCGGTCCTTGCTTGGTGAACTTCCCTACAACACGATTGGAGTGTACTCCTACTCGAAGTACTTCGGCGCCACCGGTTGGCGACTGGGCGTCATTGCTATTCATGAAGAGAATATCTTCGACCAGAAGATCACCAAGCTCCCAGATGCCGATCTGAAAGCGCTCGACAAACGCTATGGTGCGCTGACCCTCGAACCACGCAAGATCAAGTTCATCGACCGGATCGTGGCCGATAGCCGGGATGTGGCCCTCAACCACACGTCCGGTTTGTCGCTTCCCCAGCAAGTCATGATGAGTCTCTTCTCTCTCGCTGAGATGATGGATGAAGCCAAGTCGTATCAAAAGGCCTGCATGGAGATCGTGCATCGGCGTGCCAAGGCGACTATTGAAGGCCTGGGTATCCAGCTTTCCCCCAACCCACTTTACGATGCGTACTACGGCTTGATTGACTTCGAATTCTTTGCCCGCAAGAACATCGGCGAAGACGCCGTGGAGTACCTCAAGAAGAACGTACACCCACTCGATCTTGCATTTCGTCTAGCTGAGGACCACGGAATCGTACTGTTGAACGGCGGCGGCTTCGACGCTCCCGATTGGTCGCTACGCGTGTCCCTGGCCA
>JAWOLO010000002.1:0-3976 GCA_033853375.1 Terriglobia bacterium | reverse complement strand
ATCGGGTCGTGTTCTGCTCTGGAGGGCCCTTCCCATTTTCTTGGCACTGAGACCGTGACCGGCGCAAAAGCCTATTTTGACTTGATTAACGATGAGGGTGGTGTTGACGGCCGCAAACTCAGACTGATCTCCTATGACGACAGCTACGATCCGGCGAAGACGGAAGCCTGCTTCAATCGGCTGATGGAACAGAAGGTTTTCGCCCTGGGATTCTTTGTGGGAACTCCGACCGCAGTGAAATATCTGCCCATGGCCGAGAGCAACAAGATCCCTCTCGTCGGCCTCTTTACCGGGGCGCAGACGCTGTACGTCCCGCTGCGGCACTGGGTCGTCAATGTGCGAGCCTCGTACTTTGACGAAACGCGTGAACAGATTGACGGCCTGTGGGGGACCCTTGGCTACAAGAAGATCGGCGTGATCTACCCGGATGACCCGTTTGGCACGACTGTGCTTGAGGGAGTGAAAACAGCCCTCAAAGCCCATGGCGCTGAACCTGCAGCAACCGCATCGTATCCGCGGCAGACAGCTCAAGTGGGAGGGGCCATCGACACGGTGCGGGCGGCGAACCCCGAGGCGGTGGTGTTGGTCGGGCCGGCAAACACGGTTGCGCCTATCCTCGGGCAAGCGCACACCAGGGGTTGGAAGCCGCTTTTTCTGACCGTGTCGTTTGTCGGCACGGATGATCTGATCCAGGAAGCGGGCTCCGACGCAGAGGGCATGGTTATCACCCAGGTTGTGCCGCCGTATTACCTGACCGAGAACAAAACCGTCGCGCTCTATCGCCGTACGCTCTCCAAATACTATCCCGCGGCGCAACCCAATTTTGTGAGCTTGGAAGGGTTTGTGGACGCTATGGTTTT
This sequence comes from Terriglobia bacterium, assembly GCA_033853375.1. Classification (GTDB taxonomy): domain Bacteria; phylum Acidobacteriota; class Terriglobia; order Acidiferrales; family UBA7541; genus Acidiferrum. Next base: position 3,116 of record JAWOLO010000002.1, on the reverse strand, counting down.
GGTCGAAGGACTGAAGAAGGCCGGGAAAGAGCCGACCCGCGAAGGGTTAATTCGCGGCATTGAGTCGCTCCACGAGGTGGACATGGGCCTGGGCCCGAAACTCAAGCTCAATTATTCCTCGAGAGAGCACAAAGGCTTTGACAGCGTCATTCCAACGGTTGTGCGCGGCGGCCGCGCCGTGCCCTTCACGGACTGGTCCACCGCCACGCCAAAATGAGTATCTGCGGCTCGTATAATTGAAAGCTTAGCTAAAGGTTTACAGAGGGGAGCCGACATGAAGCCATTCGCCATTGGCCTCTTGGCGCTGTTATTCGCGATCGAATTCGAGGGCGCGGTTCCCGCACAGACGCTTAGCGTGCCGTTTGATTTCTCGCAATCTGAAATCGGCGTTGACGCCACCGTCAACGGCGAGCCGCTCTACATTCTGCTCGATACCGGCGTCGATCCTTCCGCAATCGACCTCCAGCGTGCTGAGGCCCTGCACTTGAAGATCGACCGCAACGCTGGCGGTCAGGTGTCTGGCTTCGGCAATACCGAGCAGCCCGCGGCCTTTCCAACAACTATCCAGGGCTTCGCGATCTCCGGACACAAATTCGGGAGCTTTGACGCGCTCGCCAGCGACTTGAGCGCTCTTTCCGCCAAGTACGGACGCCGGGTCGACGCCTTCATTGGTTATAGCTTCCTGCAAGACAAAATTGTTTTGATCGACTATCCCGGGCGAATGCTCCACCTGCTCGATCGTCCATCGGCGGCGACATCTGCGACCAAATCTTGTCGTACAAAATGGAGCTCGCCCATGCAACTCCTGGAAGGTGAAAATTGGCCGCTGATCCCGCAGTTGCGTCTCGGTGACGCTGTGATCTCTGCAACTCTGGACACCGGCTCCAGCGGCTCGATCACTCTCTACGAGGGCGCCCTGGACATGCCTGGCGTCCGCTCCGCTCTGGTCCAAAAAGGCGAAGTCACATCTGGCGGATTCCGGGGAGAGGAAAAGTTCAATGAGTATGTCTTCAACAAGGCGGTCGGTTTCGCTCGCTTTGAGCTTCCGCCGGGTGCTGCGGTAACCCTGCGCAATAAGAAAGGATCCTCGTCCAATTTGGCGAATGTCGGCAACAAGCTTTTTGCCTCCATGCGCCTGAAGATGATGCTGGATTATCGCCACCGGAAGATGACCTTCTTTGGCGATTGCCGCTGACCTCATGAACAACCGGGAACGGCTATCTCGCTCGTCGAATATTCCAACGACGAAGAGACGGGCACACAACATTGGAAGAGCTACCGAATTGCAGCTTCCGCCTGATCAAAGGCGTGGTAGGACGAGCGGACCAGGGGACCCGATTCCACATGCTTGAAGCCCATGGCTTCGCCGAGGATTTTGTATTCCGCAAATTCGTCAGGGTGAACATAGCGCACGACAGGCAGGTGTTCTCGGGTGGGCTGGAGGTATTGCCCCAACGTCAGGATGTTCGTGCCCTGCGCAGCGAGTTCTTGCATGGTTGCCAGAACTTCTTCTTTCTCTTCACCTAGCCCCAGCATCATCCCGGTCTTTGTGGGCACTTCGGGATGCGTTTCCTTCGAGCGCCGCAACAGCTCCAAAGACCTCTCGTAGACCGCACCCTTTCGCACTTGGCGATACAAACGCGGCACGGTCTCGGTGTTGTGGTTGAGAACATCCGGCTTTGCCGCAAGCACGATATCCAAGGCGTTCCAATCGCCCCGGAAATCCGGGATCAGCACTTCCACTTTGCAGCCCGGCACGCGCTTGCGAATCTCTTCGATCGTGTGGGCAAAAATGTGTGCGCCGCCGTCGGGCTGGTCATCGCGATTCACGCTGGTAACCACCGCGTAGCGCAGACCCATCTTCGCCACAGCATCCGCCACGCGGTGAGGCTCATCTTCGTCGGGCGGTCCCACCGGCTTTCCGGACGGCACGGCGCAAAATCCACACGCTCGCGTGCAAATGTCCCCCAGAATCATGAACGTGGCCGCGCCATGCTCCCAGCATTCGCCCATGTTCGGGCAGCGGGCGCTTTCGCACACCGTATGCAGATCGAGGGTCCGCATCAGGCGCTTCAGGTCCTGGAAGCGCTCGCCGCCAAAGAACCTAACGCGCAGCCAATCGGGCCGCGGATGGGCGTCTGGCGGCGGCACCGGAGGCGCCGCTGAATTAGAGAGGATATTGAAAAGCGAGGCCATGAGGCACGATCTAGACCCTCATTTTACGCGCTTCCTCCGGGCCGTTCAAACGTACGTCTTGTTGGGTAGTGGTTCAGTTTCCGGTTTGCCCGTGATCCGCCCAGAGTCGTGCATCTAGCATCCGCGCCATTTGATAAGCAGGAGGAGAAGCTCGTGTGGATCACTGAGCCTCTGCTCGATCCCGGCACTGAAACCGTCCAGCGAAAGGCCAAATCCCGCGACCCAAACTTTGACATCTTCGTTCTCTCCTCGACTCTTTGTACTTATTCATTCACGCTTCGGCCTAAAGCAACGCGGTCAGCGAACCCCACCCAGCTGACATGCATGATTGCCGCCAAGCTAGCGAGGCCACGAAACCGATCCCGTTTCTGTCAGGCCGTCTTCAGCGTGCAGCGCTCTGGCGCCGTCGCTGCTCGCTTGCCTTCATGATTTCGTTCAGGTCCGCAGCCGGTCGTATCTCAATCGGTCCGAGTCCATACTTAAAGCCTGGAAGCTCTGAGACAAGCTGAATGGCGTGATTGAGGTCTCGCGCCTCAAGTATGGAAATGCCGCCGAGTTGTTCTTTGGTTTCCGCATAGGGGCCGTCGGTCGTCGCGACTTTGCCGTTTTTCCAGTACAGGGTCACTGCGGTCTCCGGAGGCTGAAGACCTATTTCGCCAGCAAGATGTCCGTTGGCGCGCAAATGGTCGTTGTGCTCGAAGCATTGGTCGAATACTGCGTTTCGCTCGTCCTCGGTCATACCTTCGAATTTTCCAGGCTCAAGGTATCCCAAACAGATGTACTTCATTGTTCTTCTCCTCCTAGTGGTAGCCAGCAGCACAGGCGTCGCAGATTTTTTCCGTCACTGTTTCGAGTAATGAAGCGCAACGCATCCTGATTTAAAAAACTTTGAATCAACAAGTTTTAACTGCAATTTCTCC
>JAWOLO010000001.1:0-2658 GCA_033853375.1 Terriglobia bacterium | reverse complement strand
GAAAAGGCCCATTCACGATAGCTTTCCAATCCAGCTAGAGCGCCCATTTGATAAGCGTTCACGACGGTGAAGAAAACAACTGCCGCCGCGATTTGCAGCGGCCTTGCAAGAAACGAAGCTTTTAGAGTCGTAGTTACCAGCGAAGGTGCAGATAACAAAATGGCGAGAGTAGCAAATGCTCCCGTGGCAGCCGTCGTTACATTACACAACCCAAGAACGCGGCCAGTTCGTTCTTTATCGCTAGTGCGGAATTCTGCAACGTACTTCGTCGCCGTGACTCCACCAGCCGCTTGCGCGATCCCGACAAAAGTCATCAAAGTACTTTGAATCATTCCATACTCGCCAAAGATCTCTCTGCCGAGCAAGTTGGCGATGGCAATGTTTGTAAGAAAATTTGTGCCATTGTTCAGGACAGCGCCTGCGACATTCCAGCTGATCCCGTGCTGGAATCGCTGGCGAAGACTTCCAGGAACCGACGGGAACCCCAGTTGTCGCGACCACTTTAGTATGTGTTGCGAAATTTGAATTCTTGTAGGGATAGTCACAGAAAGAGCGGTGATGCATTATCTAATGAGCGGGTCAATATCGGCGATGTCCACATCCGCGATGACGGAGCGCTGGATCAACTCGACCGACAAAACGAAGCGGAAGCCCCCTTTCTTACGCAGGAGAATACCGTTGAGGCCCGCAAGCGGACCGGACTTGATGCGTACGCGCCGACCAACAGTTAGGTAAGGATGAGGTTGGATACGCAGAGTGCTAGTAAGCCCGCTGCGCAATGCTTCCATCTCATGGTCGGGAATCGGCACAGGCATTCCTCCGAAGCCGACAAAACGTGCGACACTCGGAATTTGAAGGGCGCGAAGACGCTCATGCAGTGGCACACGCACAAAAACATAGCCGGCAAAGAGAGGCAACTGGAGTCGCACGCGCCGATCTTTCCAATGGCTCACCGTTTCGTACAATGGAAGAAAATGCTCGATGTAGCGAGCGTTTAATTGCTCCGCAACTCGTTTTTCATGGTGCGCACAGGTCTGAGCAACGTACCAATGCGCTTCAGAAGGGGACGCCGACCAGCCCCCTGCGGGTTGGATGTACTGCCGTCCCTCTTCCTCAATGCCAATCTGCGCTCCGTTCATCGAATCCTCAAGCTCTATCTTTAGTCTAATACAGCTCCGCCCCGTCACTTACAGGGCGGTATGTGACCTAACCCTTGTGTATTCCTATAGTTACAAACACCTTGCAGCTCTTCGAGGACGCTTTACCCTTTTTACGATTCGTCTGCTGACGAATGACGGTTTAGCTGTCCCAGAATCCCTTTCTCTGCTCCGTCAGCACTGCCACCGTTTCGCATGGGCCACGGAACATGTGCTTTCACCGTTGCCACGACTTCCTTCACCAGAATTTTGCGGGGATCACTGGAGTCGGCTTGTTGCCATTTGTTTAACGCAAATACCCAAACCACGGACATGCTTATGGCCAGGAACGTCCCTAGAAACATGATCTGCAAGCGTGGTGGGAATGATTTCCACTCGGGAATCCTGGCTGGGTCTAGCACTTTAACGCTGGGTGTTTCCTTCACCTCTTGTACTTTGGCAAGTTCGTATTGTTCGGTCAGCAGTTCGTAGACAGTTTCTTGAATTTTCGCACGGCGGTAATAATCGCCATATTTGGCGCCAAGCAGCGGCAAGCTCCGGATCGTGGGATAGGGCATGCCATTAGATTGCGCTGCTGCCTGGTCAGGGGACTCATTGCCGGGGGGATCAGCTGCATGGCCTGCAGGTGGGTCTGCGGCTTGGATCTTTGCCAAAGCTGATGCTGCTGGGGTTTTCGCTGAATTGACCTGCATGCCACCTAGTTTTTCAAGCTGTCGGCGAAGCTCCGCAACACGGCCTTGCATTGCCCGAACGCGGGAGTTGTTGTCCGTGTAAATTTGGCGAAGACCTTCGAGCTGGGACTGTGCGGCAATCAATTCGCCGGCGATAGTGCCCGCTGCATCCAGCATAGCCTTGCCTTCTTGCTGGATGTCGAGCGTGTTGTTTTTGCTGGAAAACTGTGCGAGTTGGTTTGTGGCTTCATCCAGATCCCGTTTCGCAACTTTAAGGCGCTCTTCGAGAAATACCCGCTCCCGGTGTGCAGAAGAAGTCGACAGTTCGGCTACAAGCAAATTCAATTCATCAACGTAAGCATTCGCAAGGGCCGCAGCGCGCTGGGGATTGTGATCCGTTACGCTGATACTAATTATGCCGCTCTTCCGATCTTCCGAAATCGATGTGTTTTCATCGAGTCGTTTGCGCGCACCCATGATGAGCTGGCTTCCGTACACCTTTCTCAGGTCGAATTTTTCTACGAGCCGATCCTGAGCAGTTTCACTTCTCAGCACCCCGATAAACAGCGCGCCCGAACTTTTGATTCCTAACAAATCCCCCGCTACTGCACCGAGTCCGCCCCCGGCTTTTGCAGTCATTCCCGCCATCATTGCAAGGGCTGACGTAGATTGCTGATCCGGTGGCATGAGTTGCGCCGTCGATGTGTAGGATTTCGGTATCAAGAAAGCCACAAGCGTAGACGCCAGTAGCCCCACGCCAGTTGCACGGAATAGAAAACGGCGACGGTCCCAAAGCAAACGAACGCGCTCCGCCTGCAATTCGCGCGAGT